>CANRGR010000001.1 GCA_947630245.1 uncultured Clostridia bacterium
GCGGAAGTACCAGATGTGGGAGACGGGCGCGGCGAGCTCGATGTGCCCCATGCGCTCTCTTCTCACCTTTGCACGGGTGACTTCGACGCCGCACTTCTCGCAGATGAGACCTTTATAACGGATGCGCTTGTATTTCCCGCAGTGGCATTCCCAGTCCTTCGTGGGTCCGAAGATCTTTTCGCAGAAAAGACCGTCCCGTTCGGGCTTTTGGGTGCGGTAATTGATCGTCTCGGGTTTGGTGACTTCTCCGTACGACCATTCCCTGATTTTTTCGGGGGACGCTACGCTGATCTGAATGCTGTTAAAATCATTTAATTCGTACATACTTTCCCTCCCCGTTTATTCATCGTCTGCGCCGGACGAGCCGTCGTCATCGTCGCCGTCGTCGTCAAAGAGATCTCCGAAGGAGAAATCTTCCTCGACGTCGCCGAGATCGTCCTCTTCTTCAAGGTCCTTGTCGCCGAACAGGTCGCTCGAAACGAAATCTTCGTCCTCGCCCATGTCGTCGAAGAGCGAGCCGATTCCTTCGTCCTCGTCCTCTTCGTCCTCGTCCATGCCGAAGTCGAAATCCTGTTCCTCCGCCTCGCGGATCGCTTCGCGCTGGCGTTCGTTGTCCCGCTCGTCCTCCTCGAATTCGCGGATGATGAGTTCTTCGCCCGTCTCCGTGAGCACTTTCACGTCGAGCGCAAGGGACTGCAATTCCTTCAAGAGCACTTTGAACGCCTCGGGAATGCCGGGCTCGGAGATGTTGTTCCCCTTCACGATGCTCTCATAGGTCTTGACTCTGCCGACGATGTCGTCCGACTTGACCGTGAGGATCTCCTGCAAGATGTGCGCCGCGCCGTAGGCTTCGAGCGCCCAGACTTCCATTTCGCCGAACCGCTGTCCGCCGAACTGCGCCTTGCCGCCGAGCGGCTGCTGTGTGACGAGGGAGTACGGTCCGATCGAACGGGCGTGGATCTTGTCGTCGACAAGGTGGATGAGCTTGATCATATACATGATGCCGATCGTGACCCTGTTCTCGAAGGGTTCGCCCGTCCTGCCGTCGAATACCTGGAACTTGCCATCCACTTTGCCGTCGGGATTGAAGAGATTGTTCTCCTCGAAGAGCTTTTCGATGTCCTTTTCGGTCGCGCCGTCAAAGACGGGGGTCGCGATCTTCCAGCCGAGCTGGCGGCACACATAGCCGAGATGCACTTCGAGGACCTGTCCGATGTTCATACGGGAAGGCACGCCGAGGGGATTGAGCAGAATCTGCAAAGGCGTCCCGTCGGGCAGGAAAGGCATATCGCACTGCGGCAGCACGCGCGAAATGACGCCCTTGTTGCCGTGGCGGCCCGCCATCTTGTCGCCGACCTGAATCTTGCGCTTCTGCGCGATATACACGCGCACCAATTTATTGACGCCGGGAGAGAGTTCGTCCTTATTCTCCCGCGTGAAGATCTTGACATCCACGACGATGCCGCCTTCGCCATGCGGCACCCGCAGGGACGTGTCGCGCACTTCGCGCGATTTCTCGCCGAAGATTGCGCGCAGAAGCCGCTCTTCGGGGGTGAGTTCGGTCTCGCCCTTCGGCGTGACCTTGCCGACGAGGATGTCCCCGCTCTGCACCTCGGCGCCGATCCGCACAATGCCGTCCTCGTCGAGATCTTTGAGCGCGTCGTCGCCGACGTTGGGAATGTCCCGCGTGATCTCCTCTTCGCCGAGCTTGGTGTCCCGCGCCTCCGTTTCATATTCCTCGATATGGATGGAGGTGAACACGTCGTCCTGCACGAGCTTTTCGGAGATGAGGATGGCGTCCTCGTAGTTGTAGCCCTCCCATTCCATGAAGCCGACGAGAATGTTCTTGCCGAGGGCAAGTTCGCCGTTGTTCGTGGAGGGTCCGTCCGCGATGACTTCGTCCTTTGCGACGCGGTCGCCCGTCGAGATGATGGGACGCTGGTTGAGGCAGGTCCCCTGGTTGGAACGCTCGAATTTTTTCAGAGGATATTCGGCGATGAATCCGCTGTCCTCGCGGATTTTGATCATATCCGAGGCGACGGCAATCGCCGTTCCCGCCTCTCTTGCCCGGACGATGACGCCCGAGTCGCGCGCGATCGCGGCTTCGATGCCCGTCGCGACGATGGAGCTCTCCGTTTTGAGAAGAGGCACCGCCTGCCGCTGCATGTTCGAGCCCATGAGGGCGCGGTTGGTATCGTCGTTTTCGAGGAAGGGAATGAGCGCGGTCGCGACCGAGACGAGCTGTTTCGGGCTCACGTCCATGTAGTCGATGCGGTCCCGCGGCATTTCGGTGATGAGTTCCTTATAGCGGCAGCCGACGCGCTCGTTGACGAATCTGCCCTCCTCGTCGAGCGGCTCGTTCGCCTGTGCGACGACGTAGCGGTCCTCTTCGTCGGCGGTGAGATAGTCGACGTGGTCGGTGACGACGCCCGTCGCCCTGTCCACCTTGCGGTAAGGGGACATGATGAACCCGAACTCGTTGACTTTCGAGAACGTCGCGAGCGAGGAGATGAGCCCGATGTTCTGTCCTTCGGGCGTCTCGATGGGACACATGCGCCCGTAGTGGGAGTGGTGAACGTCTCTGACTTCGAAGGTCGCCCTGTCTCTGTTGAGGCCGCCCGGACCGAGCGCGGAGAGCTTTCTCTTGTGCGTGAGTTCGGCGATCGGGTTGGTCTGGTCCATGAACTGCGACAGCTGCGAGGAGCCGAAGAACTCGCGGATGACCGCGGAGATCGGGCGGACGTTGATGAGTCCCGACGGGGTGACTTCCATCGGATCCTGCGTCGCCATGCGCTCCTTGATGAGACGTTCGAGACGGGACATGCCGATACGGAGCTGGTTTTGAAGGAGCTCGCCGACCGAACGGACTCTCCTGTTGCCGAGATGGTCGATCTCGTCGATCGAACCGATTCCGTATTTGAGATCGAGGTTGGTGGAAACCGCCGCGACGATGTCGTCGACGGTGATGCACTTATAGTTGAGTTTTTCGACGAGCGGTTTGAGCGCCTTCTTCTCCGCGGGAGTGACGCCGAGAATGCGCTCGCCCGCTTCGAGATCGACGGGAGCGTTCTGTGCGGACGGTTCCTCCCCGCGGCGGAGGATCTCATGGAAGAGCTTGCACGCCGTGACGAACTTGATGCGGTTGTCGGCGCGCTTGATGCGGTTCTTCTTCTCCTCCTGCTTCTCGTCCGCCTCGGGAGCGGTCTCGCGGGTGTAATAGATCGCGTTGATCTCGTCGAGATGCTTTTTCGCGACTTCTTCGACGCTCATCGTCTCGCATTCCTCGGCGATCAGACGGGAGAACTTGAAATTGGGATAGTAGACCGTTTTCAGAAGCCCGAACGCTTTGGGATCCATGTCGGAAAGCGCCGAGAAATCGACGGTGTTGTTCGCAATGATCTTGTGGCGGATCTCGCCGTCCTCGGGATCGTTGACGAGGACAAAGACTTCGTTGATGCCCGCGTTCTGGATCAGGCGCGCCTTCTCTTCGGAGACGACTTCCCCCTTCGAAGCGAGCAGTTCGCCCGTCTCGGGATGGAAAATGTCGTCCGCGGCGCGGCAGCCGGGCAGACGGTAGGCAAGATTGAGTTTCTTGTTGAATTTGTATCTCCCGACCTTGACGACGTCGTAGCGGCGGGGGTCGAAGAAGAGATTGTTGAGATGCTGCCGCACCGATTCCTCGGTGGGAACTTCCCCGGGACGGAGCCTGCGATAGAGCTCGATGAGACCGTCCGATTCCGAACGGGTGGTGTCCTTTTCGATGGTCGCCTTGATCATCTTGTCCCCCTCGAAGAGATCTTCGAGGGCGCGGTTGCTTCCGTAGCCGAGCGCGCGCAGAAGAACGGTCGCCGCGAGCTTGCGCCTGCGGTCCACGTTCACCCAGAGGACGCCCTGCGCGTCCTGCTTGAATTCGAGCCATGCGCCGCGGTTGGGAATGACCGTCGTCTCGTACATCTTCTTGCCCGTCTTATCCGTCTCGGCGATGTTGTTGACGCCGGGAGAACGGACAAGCTGGGAGACGATGACGCGCTCCGCACCGTTGATGATGAAAGAACCGTTCTCGGTCATGAGCGGGAAATCGCCCATGAACACTTCCTGGTCGAGCACCTCGTCCTTGACCTTGTTGACAAGGCGGACCTTTACGCGGAGCGGAAGGGCGTAAGTCGCGTCGCGGTTGCGGCACTCCTTTTCGTCGTACTTCGGCTTTTTCCCGAATTCATGTTCGAGAAAGTAGAGTTCGAAGTGGTCGGAAAAGTCGGTAATCGGGGAAAAATCTTCGAAGATATCCGAAATCCCCTCGCCGATAAAGGAATCGTACGATTCCTTCTGAATCTCGACAAGGTTGGGGATGTCGATGACTTCGTTGATCTTGCCGAATTTACGCCGTTCGGTCTTCCCGTACTTGTAAATGGGTAAGTTCATTCGTCAAATTCACTCCTTTTTTATAGTCGTTGTTTCATTGACGATCTACCGAGTATATCTTTTCATCGATAAAAATCGAAATGCTACCGAAATTTTTTTCTCTTCCTCTTTACAAACGCCGAAAAAAACGGTATAATTCGGAAGGAGCAATCGCTTGGAGCACGGCGCGGTTCGCGTTCGGAACGAAACAGCGCGCCATTCCCCGAGCATAATGATACAGTATGTAATTATAGCCGAAATCCGGATCTCTGTCAATCGCTTTTGAAGGGCAAATCGCAGAACTTTCGGTCTTTTTTCGGCGAAACTTCGGAGAGTGTATGAGGGTCGACAAATTTCTGAAAGTATCGCGCATCTTAAAACGCCGCACCGTCGCGCGCGAAGCCGCCGACGCGGGAAAAATTTCCGTGAACGGAAAGCCCGCCAAGCCCGCCTGCCGCCTGAAAGTCGGCGACGTGGTCGAGCTCGATTATGTGTCGGGCAAGGTCAGATTCCGCGTGCTCGCGCTGAAAGAGACCGTCAAAAAGGACGAGGCCGCGAGCTTATACGAAGTGATCGAATCAAGCGAGGAATGAAACGATGATTACCGTCATTCTCTGCGCCGCAGGCAGCGGCACGCGGACGGGGTTCGCAGACAATAAAATTCTGCACGATCTCGGCGGCATGCCCGTTCTGTGCCATTCCCTCTCCGCATTTTCTCCCTATGCGGACGAGATCCTCGTCGCCTGCCGAAAGGAGGACGAGCCCCGCATCACTCCCCTGCTCGCCCCGTACGGCAACGTGCGGACGGTCATGGGCGGCAAAACCCGCTTCGGAAGCGTTTGGAACGCGCTGAAAGAGGCGAAGGGCGAGACCGTCCTCGTCCATGACGCCGCGCGCCCCTTCGTGACGGCGAAGATCATCGGGGACTGCCTTCAAAGCGTGAAGCAATACGGGAGCGGCGTGTGCGCGCTCCCCTCGTCGGATACGGCGGTGATCGCGGACGGGGACAGAATCGTCTCCTCTCCCGCGCGCAAGAGCGTATTCACGGTGCAGACTCCGCAGGGATTCGACACGGAGGAGCTGCGCCTTGCCTATGAGAGAGCGGAAAACGACGGACGGGAGGAAGAATTTTCGGACGACAGCGGCGTCTATTCCGCCTACATCGCGCCCGCGCGGCTGTTTTCGGGCGACCGTTCCAACATCAAATTGACCTATGCCGAAGATTTTGTCCCCGCGGCGCGGATCGGATTCGGCGTGGATACCCACGCCTTCGCCCATCAGGACGAGATCGACCGGGGAATCGCGCGGCTCAATCTCAACTATATCAGACTGGGGGGCGTCATCATTCCCTCCGACCGCGCCATCGAGGCGCACAGCGACGGCGACGTGCCCGTCCATGCGCTGATGGACGCCCTGCTCTCCGCCGCGGGCATGCGGGACATCGGCTGTTATTTCCCCGATTCCGATCCCCGTTACGAGGGCGCGGACAGCATGCAGCTGCTTCTGACCGTCATGGGAATGGTGCGCGAGGCGGGTTTCGGCGTGCGGAACGCGAGCGTCTCCATTCTCGCCGAACGGCCGCGGCTCTCCCCCTACATCGAACAGATGCGGGAAAATCTGCGCAAGGCGCTCGGCTGCGAGAACGTGGCGGTCGCCGCGGGCACGAACGAAAAACTCGGCTACATCGGCGAAGGGAGAGGCATCACCGCATACGCGGCGGTGCTGTTGAAATCATGTTAGACATTCTCCTCGACATGCTCCCGTTCCTGCTCACGGCGGCGGCGGTTTTGCTTGCGCTCTATGTCCTCGTGCGGTATCTCACCTCGGCGCGGGCGCGCGGGCGGCGGGGCGAGAAAAAAGTGGACCGTCTCCTCCGCTCCTGCATGCGGGAGGGTGACCGGCTCGTGTCCGACGTCATGCTCGTCCATCCGCAGAGCGGCATGTCGGCGCAGATCGACCATGTTCTCCTCTCGACGCGCGGACTGTTCGTGATCGAAACGAAAAATCTCACGGGCGACATCATCGGGAGCGACGGCGACGGGGAATGGGCGCGGCGGTTCGAAAACGGCAGATACGGCAAACCCTTCCTCTCCCCCGTCCGGCAGAATATGACCCACATCCGCACGCTCAAAGCCGTGACGCAGACGGGCGCATGGGCGGAAAATCTCGTCGTCTTTGTGCAGGGAAACATCGGGCATATCAAGAGCGAGCACGTCTTTTCCCTGCGCGGGCTGAAAATTTATCTCGGCAGAGCGGGTGCGCATCCCCTTCCGGCGGCGGAACGCGACCGCATCTATGAAATTCTGCTCGGTTATAAGGAACATCCGCCCGTCTCCCGCGCGCGGCACAGGCGGGATGTCAGAAAGAGCAAAAGAAGATAACATATCGGACGGGCGCGCGTTTGCGCCCCGTCCATCGGAGAACATATGAATAAGACGCAATTTGTCTGCGCGGAATGCGGATACACCTCCCCGAAGTGGCTGGGAAGATGTCCGGACTGCGGAAAATTCAACACGCTCGTCGAAGAACAGGTCGCGCCCGCTCCCGCCAAGACGCGGGCGGGAGCGGGCGCGCCTTCTTTTTCGAAACCCGTGCCCCTCTCGCAGGTGAAGTACGAAAAATACGAGCGCGTCTCCTCGGGAATCGGGGAACTCGACGTGGTGCTCGGCGGCGGGATCGTGAGGGGGTCCCTCGTGCTCGTCGGCGGCGATCCCGGCGTGGGAAAATCCACCCTGCTCACCGAAGTCGCGGCGCATCTTGCGAAGGAACACAAAGTCCTCTACCTCTCCGCCGAGGAGAGCTGTTCGCAGGTCAAACTGCGCGCAGAGCGGCTTGGGCTGAACCCGGACGGGCTCCTCCTTCTCAACGAGACCTGCCTCGACAACGCGGAAGAGGCGTTCCTCGGCGCCGAATACGTCGTTGTCGACTCCATTCAGGCGGTGTATACCGAATCGCTCTCCTCCTCGGCGGGAAGCGTGGGACAGGTGCGCGAATGCGCAACGAGACTCATGCGCATCGCCAAATCCCGCGGGATCACCTTCTTCCTCGTGGGACATGTAACGAAGGAGGGAACGCTCGCGGGACCGAAAGTGCTCGAACACATCATGGATACCGTGCTCTATTTCGAGGGGGAGCGGACGGAAAACTTCAAGATTCTGCGCTCGGTGAAGAACCGCTTCGGCTCGGTGCAGGAAGTGGGCGTGTTCGAGATGACGGGCGAGGGAATCTTCGGCGTAACCGATTATTCCGACCTCTTCCTCTCCGATTCCCGCGGGGAGGCGGCGGGCTCCGCCGTGACGCCCGGGGAGACGGGCAACCGCTGCATGATGGTCGAAATCCAGACTCTCATGGCAAAGACCGCATACGGACTGCCGCGCAGAATGTCGCTCGGGGTCGATCTGAACCGACTAATCGTCCTCATCGCCGTGCTCGAAAAGCGGTGCGGGCTCCCGCTCGGCACACAGGACATCTATCTCAACGCGATGGGCGGAATCCGCCTGAACGAACCGAGCGCGGATCTCGCCGTCTGTGCCGCCCTCGCGAGCGCGGAGCGGATGATCCCCATCGACAGGGAGACCGCCGTGTTCGGCGAAGTGGGGCTCACGGGCGAAGTGCGCGGCGTCGATTTCGCCGAAAAGAGAGTGAACGAATGCCTGAAAATGGGATTCAAGCGGGTCATTTTCCCCGCAAAAAACAAAAAACACTGTGAAAAGTTCAAGGGGAAGATCGAACTCGTGCCCGTGAGCTATGTCTCGGAGATGATCAAATCCGTCTTCCCGTCGTAAATTTTCGGCTCTTCTTAGAGAGACGCGCACGCCGGTCGGCGTGCGCGTCTCTTTATGGAAGCGATTTTCATTGTTCGCCGGTATTCCGGTTGATCTTGACCCATTTGGGCTTGCAGAAGATCCCGATGCTCATCGTAATGCAATAGACGATCGTAAACGCGGGGAAGAGGAGCGCGCCCGAGATGAGTTCCCGCCGCCGCTTGGCGCCCATTTTTTGATAGTCGAGCAGGACGAGCAGCAATCCCTGCGCGACGCCCGCAAACAAAAACAGAATGCCCACGCAGAGCCCGATGATCGTGAGTAGCTGCCAAAGTCCCACGCCCGTGAGCCCCATCGCGGCGGCTTCCGCGCCCGTAAAGACGCCGTTCAGCCCCAAATACAGACAGGCATAGATATAATATCCCGGGATCCAGGTGCACAGGAGCAGACAGATGATCATGAAGAAGTAGGTGAGAATCTGCTCGATGAAGGAAAAGCGGAGCTGGCGGAAGGTGTGAAAGATCATGCGCAGGGTGTATTTCCCGAGCAGACGCACATTGCCCGCCGCGATGCGCTTGTTGCGGTTCATCGTATCGCGGAAGGAGGAGGGAAGATCCTCGTATACGACGGCGTCCTCCACAAAGTGGCAGCGGTAGCCTTCGAGCATCCGTTTGAAGCAGAATTCGGTGTCCTCGGTGATGCTCACCGTATCGTACCCGCCGATCCGCTTGATGATCCGCATGTCGGTCATCGAGCCCGGTCCGTTGACATGCGCGTCGATATGGAGCCGTTCGCGCACGCGGGAAGAAAAGCGGGAATCGAAGATATAATACAGCCCGCAGGCGCGGGTGAAATGATTCTGCGTCATATTGAGCGCCGACTCGTACGGGCGGGCGATCTGCACGCCCGCGCAGAATGCGTCGTTCATGAGCGAGAGAAATTCGGGGTTGACATGGTTGTCCGCGTCGAGACGGATGGAGAAATCGTACGGAATGCCCGTCGCGAGAATGCGGTCGTACCCGTGTTTCAAGGCATAGGAGACGATGTGATGGGCGGGATCGGGATCGTTGAGTTCGAACACGGTCGCCCCCGCCGCACGGGCGAATTCCGCCGTCCGGTCGCTGCAATTATGCGCCACGACATAGACATCAAACAGTTTCCTCGGATATTTCTGGCATTCGAAGAGTTCGCGCACCGTTCCGCCGATGACGTCCTCCTCGTTGTGCGCGGGGATCAGAATGCAGATCTTTTTCTTCTTCTTGCTCTTGGGGAAGCGCTTCTTCGGCAGCCAGAACAGAAACATGTACACGAGTTGCAGAATGAAGGGAATCCCGATCAGGACAAGCAAAACATTATTGACCGTCGTCAAGACGTTGTAAAGGGTGACGTGCCAAACCATAAGCGTACCTCGCCGTTTCTCTCGTTTATTATAATTGATTGCTCCTGTTTTGTCAACCGTTATTCCGTTTGCCGCCCGAATGAGCGCAGAAAGATGCGTTCGATTTCGCCCTTTGTGGGCTCGTAGACCGATTTCACGATATTTTTATTCCCGACCGAGCGCTCCGCAAACCCGAGCAGACTCTCCCTCGGAATATTCTCCCGTTCGCCGAGCAACCCGTCGAGCAGGCGGCGGATTTCCTCCGCGTCCGCCCCGCACGCCTCCTCCACGTCCGCCGCGACCCCCTTCTCCTCGCACAGGCGGAGGGTCTCGCCGAACAGCAAGCCGTTTGCCCTGCCGTGGTCGATTCCGCAGAAATAGGTGAGGCAGTACCCCATGCCGTGGACCGCCGTCGTGCCCGACTGCGCGATCGCCATTCCCGCGAGCGCCGAAGCATAGAGAAGTTCGTCCCGCTCTTCCGCCGACAGCGTCCCGCCCGTGCGCGGCAGAACGGGATAGAGAATCCTGAGCGCCTCCCGCGCAAGCATCTTGCTCATGGGCGTGCCCGCCCGCGACAAGAGGCTCTCCGCGGCATGCGAAAATGCGTCGAGCGCGGTATTCACCGTAATGTCGCGCGGAAGCGAAAAGGTGTACTTCCCGTCCAAAAAGGCGAATTTCGGGAAGAGCGCGGGAGAAGAGATGCTCGTCTTGGTCTCCTTCTCGTCGTTGGTCAGAATCGCATAGGGCGTCACTTCGCTCCCCGTGCCCGCCGTCGTGGGGACGTGCGCCATCGGAAGGGCGCGAACGCCGTAGTTCCCCGCAAAGATCTCCCCGTCCGCGCGTTCCTCCACGGAGAGGAGGGCGATTGCCTTTGCGGCATCCATCGGCGACCCGCCGCCGACCGCAACGATAAAATCTGCCCCCGCCGCTCTGAGCAGGGCGATCCCCTCCCGCACGCAGGCAACCGTGGGATTGGGGACGACGCGGTCGAACACCGTCGCCTCCTGCCCGTTTGCGGCAAGCGCGCTCAAAACGTCGGAGAGGGCTCCGTTCTTTGCCGAAGATCTCCCCGTGACGACGAGCGCGTGCGCGCCGAGCCCCGAAAGGCGCGCGCCGTACGTTTTCAGACAGTCCCTGCCGAAAAAGATCTCCGTCGGCATGCGATAGGAAAACATCTCACTCCTCCCGTTTGACCGCCGCCGCCCGAAAGATGGGCAGCCCTCTGTCGATGAAATTCTGTTCGTATTCGGTGACGATATTCTCCGCCGCATATGCGCTTGCGTGAAGATCGCGCGTGAGCTCCGTGACTTCGAACCCGTTCTCCGCATATTTGCGCAGAGAGTAGTCGAAAAAGGGCTCCGAATCCGTCTTTTGTACGATTCTGCCCCCGTCTTTGAGCAGGGCGCGATAGATGGAGAGAAAGCGCGAGGACGTGAGTCTCTGGCGTTCCCGGCTCGTCTCGGGCAGCGGCGTGGAAAAGTTCAGATAGACCGTCTCCACGCTCCTTTCGGGCAGATAGCAGGGCAAAATCTCCGCGGGAATATTGAGGAACCGCACGTTTCCGATCCCCTCCCGCTTTGCATTCTCCATCGCCGTGAGGATGACGTTCGAGCAGATCTCCACCGCGAGATAATTTTTCGCGGGCTCGCGTTTCGCAAGCCCGATGATAAACCTTCCGTTTCCGCATCCCACTTCGAGCTCGACGGGATTATCGTTCCCGAAGAGTTCGGAAAAATCGAGAAGGGCGCGGTAATGCTCCGCCGCCTCCCGAAGGTTGGGCATGGGTCTGCCGCGTGCGACGAGCAAGTCGGCGCACGCCTCCAACCGCGGCTCCAAATGCCGTTTTCTCCGCATCCGCATTATCTTACCTCTATCTGCCCGTGGATCCGAATCCGCCCGCGCCGCGGACGGTCTCGGGAAGGGTCTCCGCCTCGGTAAATTCCGCCGTGTAATAGGGTGCGATCACGAGTTGGGCGATGCGCTCGCCGTCCGAGACCGTTTGGACGCAGCTCCCGTGGTTGTGCAGCGAGACAATCACCTCGCCGCGGTAATCGCAGTCGATCACCCCCACCTTGTTGGCGGGGGCAAGGTCGCGCTTGCTCGCAAGCCCGCTCCGCGCATAGATGAGCCCGACCGTTCCCTCGGGCAATTCGAGCGCGATCCCCGTGTGCACAAAGACGGTCTGTCCCGCCCCGACGGTATACTCCCCGCAGGCGTACAGATCCGCGCCGGCGGCAAATTCCGAGCCGTATGTGGGCAATTTCGCCCTGTCGCTGAGTTTTTTGACGTTGACTTTCATCTGTTTCCCTCCGCGCGCCGCGCGTACGCCTCTATGATACGAAAAACGAAGGAATTTGTCAAGAGGAAAACGGAAAATGGCGCGTCCGCGCCGCCGTCCCGTCCGTTTCCGCCGCCCGGATGCAAAATCTTCCCTCTCCTCGATCGGTCGCGGGCAACAATCTTCCCATTTTGCTTGCAAAATGCGCGGGAAAATGTTATAATCGACATATCATACGGACAAAACTTTTTCTGCTCTGTCCGGCATGGAATCCTCTCGGTGCAAGGAGGAGAGATCCCGATGAAAAAATGGCTCAACCGAATCATTCCGCCCGCCGTGACGCTTGTCGTCGTCGGCATTGTCGTCATGATCATCGTCGGTTATTTCCGCTTCATTTCCGTGCAGGTCCGCACGGACAGCGAACGGCATCTCAAAGAAGTCTACGGACAGGTCACCCGCTCGTTCCAATCCTTTATCGACAGCAACTGGGGCTTTCTGGAAAGCTGTAAGGAATATTACGCCGCCGTCTCTTCGGACGAGAATCCCGACGATCCCGCGCAGATGAGACCGTTCATCGAAGCGCAGAAAAAGTATTGGAACTTCACCGAATTCTTCTTCCTCGATGAAAATAGAAATTACTATGCCTTCGGCGCGGATCAGCGGAGCGGGACGCCGCTTAAAAACGCGCCCGATTCCATGATCCACAACAAGGCTCCCATCATGATGGGCGAAGAGATCAACGGCACGGAAGTCACCATGTTCGCCGTTGCGGCGGACGGGGTGTACAAGGGATTCCCGTTCAGCGCGGTCAGCGTCTCTTATACCAATTCCGATCTCGCCGCCTCGCTCGACGCGGACGCCTTCGAAGAGGACGGCGAATCGCTCGCGGAATGCTACGTCATCCGTCCCGACGGGAGCGTGCTCCTCTCCACCGAAAAGGGCGGGGGCTCCATGCGGAACTATTTCGACTATCTCGACGGAATGCTCGACGGGATGGAAATCGCAAAGATCAAGGAAGATCTCAATCGGCTCGCGGAAGAAAAGAACGACGACAAAAGAGAGAGCTACGGATATCTGCAATGCAAGATCATGGGCGAGGACCGCTGTCTCATCTATATGCCCATCGACTACGAGTATGCGGATTACTTCTTGCTCGGCGACGTTCCGCAGACCGCGGTGAGCCAGGGCTTCCTGCTCGCCCAGCGCGCCACGATGCGGGTACTGCTCATCATCTTCTCCCTCATCCTCGCGGCGCTTCTCATCATTCTCGCACTGCGCATCATCCGTCAATCCAAGCGCAGTAAAAAAGAATTGCAGTACCGGGAGCGGATGTTCGACGTCCTCTCCAACAACGTCAACGATATCTTCCTCATGCTGGATCCGCAGACGCAGAAGGTGGACTATATCAGCCCGAACATCGAACGTCTCCTCGGCATCAGCGTCAAAGTCGCCCGCAGTAACATCCGCGCGATGGCGGCGTGCGCGGTCGATTACAACATCGTCGTCCCGGACGAGGAACTGCGCGCCATCCGCATCGGCGAGAACAAGAGCTGGGAATGCGAGTATATGCATCAGGCGACGGGCGAACGCAGATGGTACCGCGTCATGATCTATCACATGAGCATTCAGGGCATGGAGAAGTACGTCATCGTCATGTCCGACCGCACGCTCGACAAACAGCTCAACCAGAAGTTGCAGGAGGCGCTCGACGCGGCAAAGAGCGCGAACGAGGCGAAGAGCAACTTCCTCTCGAATATGTCGCACGACATCCGCACGCCGATGAACGCGATCGTCGGGTTCTCGGTGCTCCTCGAACGGAACGCTTCGGAGCCCGAACTTGTGCGCGAATATACGCGCAAGATCATGGCGTCGAGCCATCATCTGCTCTCCCTCATCAACGACGTGCTCGACATGAGCAAGATCGAGAGCGGCAAGACTTCCCTCAATCTGGAACGGTTCAGTCTGCCCGACCTGCTCGAAGAGATCAACATCATCATCACGCCGCAAGCGAAGGCAAAGGCGCAGGAATTTTGCATCCACACGCAGGGAATGCCGCCCAACGACCTCATGGGAGACCGTCTGCGCCTCAACCAGATTCTCTTCAACCTGCTCTCCAATGCCGTCAAATATACGCCCACGGAAGGCAAAATCGACTTTACCGTGCAGGAACTGCCCGAACCGTCGCCGCAGTTCACAAAGCTACGCTTCATTGTCAAGGACACCGGCATCGGCATGAGCGAAGAGTTCATCCAAGAGATCTTCCAGCCGTTCAGCCGCGAGAAAAATTCCGTCGTCAACAAAATTCAGGGCACGGGGCTCGGAATGGCGATCACAAAGAGCCTCGTCGATCTGATGGGCGGCATCATCCGCGTGGAGAGCGCGCCCGGGAAGGGAAGCACGTTTACGGTGGAACTCTCCTTCTCCCGCGTCGAAGAGGAGACGCAGGACGCATGGTTCCGCCAGAAGATCACGCGCATGCTCGTCGCGGACGACGAGGAGGAAATCTGCCTGAATATCCGCGAAATGATGCACGACACGGGCGTGGATGTCGGCTATGTGACGGACGGTCGCGCCGCCGTGGACGCCGCGGTCCATGCGCACGAACGTCATTCCGATTTCGACGTCATCCTGCTCGACTGGAAGATGCCCCAAATGGACGGCGTGGAGACGGCGCGGGCGATCCGCGAAAAGATCGGCTCGGACGTCCCCATCCTCGTGCTTACGTCCTACGATTGGAGCGATATCGAGGCGGAGGCACGGCAGGCGGGAATCAACGCCTTTATGCCGAAGCCCTTCTTCACGTCCACCTTCTTCCAGACGATCAAACCGCTCTTCTTCCCCACGGAGACGGAGCCGCAGTCCGCGCCGAGCGGCGTCATGGACGGAAAGCTCTTCCTCGTTGCGGAGGACAACGAGCTCAATGCGGAGATTCTCACCGAGATGCTGCTCATCGAGGGAGCAAAGTGCGAACTTGCGCAAAACGGCAAAGCCGCCCTCGAACTGTTCGAAAACTCGGAGCCCGGGCGGTACGATCTCATTCTGATGGACGTACAGATGCCCATCATGAACGGCTATGAGGCGACGCGGGCGATCCGCGCCCTGCCCCGCCCCGACGCAAAGAGCATTCCCATCGTCGCCATGACCGCGAACACCTTCGCCGAGGACGTGAAAAACGCGCTCGACGCGGGCATGAACGCCCATCTTGCAAAACCGATTGATATGGACGCCGTGAAAAAGACCGTTGCGCGGCTCCTTGAAAAACATGATTCTTCCGGAGGAGAGACCAAATGAGAAAATTCTTCCCCATCGGATGCGCCCTTCTGGTTGCGCTCGCGCTTTCGGGCTGCGGCGGAACCGGGGAGGACGCGCTCACGCTCATGGGTAAATCGAGCGATCTGCAAAAGCCCTACATGAGAGAAATTTTCGATCATTTCAAAGAGACCACGGGGAAAGATCTCGACATCCTCGCCATTGAGGACGCGGAATACGAGACGACGGCGCTCGATCTCCTCCAAAAGGGCGAACTGCCGGACATCTTCCTGCATTTCCATAATGCGGATCTCAACCGCTTCGACGTTGCGGAGAACTTCTGTTATCTCAACGACGAAGCGTGGGTGAATGATCTCACGGACAGCGCAAAGGCATACTGCACGGACGCGGACGGCAACCTGCTCGGGCTCCCCTTCTGGGAGAGCTCCGTCTCGGGCTGTTATTACAATACCAAACTGCTCAAAGGGTTGGGCGCGCCCGCCACGCAGGAGGACTTTGACGGGCTCTGCAACGCGCTTTTACGCAAGGGGATCACCCCCATCTGCTGGCCTGCGGACGGCTGTTCCTGGATGGCGCAGTTCGGGCTCGATCCCATCTTCGCGGACGACCCCGCGCTCCTGCAATCGCTCAACCGCAACGAAATCACCTACGCGGAAATCCCCGCGGTGACAAACATGGTGCAATGGATCGCCGACGCGGCGGATCAGGGTTGGTTCGGGGACGATTTCCTCAAAACGGGATGGGACGACATCAGTCCCGCGCTGAGTTCGGGAAAGGCGGCGATGACCTTCATCTGGGACACTTGGTTCTATACCGACTTCAAGCCCGGAAACTACACCGTGGACGACTTCGCGCTCATGCCCGTCTTTATGAATACCACCCCCGGCGGGACTTACGAGGGCGGAAATCTCAATATGATGATGGTGAACAAAAAGAGCGACAAGAAAGATCTCGCGCTCGAATTTCTCTCCTTCTGCGCCACTCCCGAAAATTACAACGTCGCGTTCTCGGGAATCTCCACCGTCAGCGTATTCAAGGGACAGACGACGAACATCCAATCGGCGATGGTGACGAACGCAATGCAATCCATCGCCGCACACGAGCGGGTCTCCACGGCGAGCACGAAGATCATCGGATACAGTGCGGAAAACACCGTTGCGGCGCTCAACCGTCTCCTGCGCAAAAATATCAGCGTGGCGCAATGCATCGCGTCTATGGATTCGGACCGCATCAACGCCGCCGCAAGCCTCGGCACGCCCGGATTTTAAGTTAGCCGCCGAAAATCCAAAATTTTACCGCCCCGCAGGGCGGTTTTTTTACGGCAAAGCCGACCGCAATGCGGTCGGCTTCCGAAGGTTTTACGGATTAACCGTTATCGAGTTCGTAGAAGTCGATGACGACCGTGACGCCGATCGACGCGCTATCCGGCAGATTGTCCGACCCGCCCGCGAGGCTCAGCGAGGACATCGAGCAGCGGTAACCCGTCGTCATGAGCGCCATCACGAGATCTTTCGCCCTGTCGTACACGCTCTCCGCGTCGTACTTGTAGGCTTCGTTCACGGTGAAGCGGAAGGTAACTCTCCGCGTGCGGACGCCGTCCGAGGGCTCGGAGATATTGAAACCGATGTCCGCCTTCATGTCCGCGAAGATCGTATTGAAGATCGCATTGAGCGTTTCCTGTTGCTCGTTGTTGTTGTAGTCGGGCATTCTGGTCTCGTCGCCGCTCGCCTTGATCTTTTCAAGTTCCTCTTTCATGCGGTCGTATTCGACTTTGAGCGCCTTTGCAACGTCCATCTGCAACTGGACTTCTTCGAGCTGTTCGTTGACTTCCGCGGTACGGGCGGAGATGGGATAATAGACGAGCCCGAAATAGAGCCCGACGAGGAGCACCACGAGGAGTACGACGAGAAGGATTTTCTCGCGCAGAGTAAAGCGGCGTTTCAGATACTTATTTGCCATTTCGATTACCTCCCCTCCGAAGGATCGTTAAACACGATCGTCATGGTAACGCCCGCGCTCTCGCCGTCTTCGAGATTCGTCCGCGAAACAAAGACGTTGAACACGAGATCATCTTCGCGGATCTCCTTCTGCATGGCTTCGAGGTCATCACGGGAGACGTCGGCGACATTCAGCACAACGGTATTGTTGCTCGAAATGTTGACGCTCGTAATCTTGCCGCGCTCGAACACCGTTCTTTCGAGGAGGGCGAGGATCTCCGCGCGGTCGACAATGTTGCGCGGGAAGTTCTCATAGTTGTATTGGCGGTAATCCGCACGGATCTGATCGCGGTCGCTCATCGAATTTTGAAGCTGGGAAAGTTCCGTCTCATTCGCGGCGAGCTGTTTTTCCTTTTGTTCGATCTCGCGGTACGGGAGATATGCGCCGAAATACTCGATGACGAGGAGAACCGCAAAGAAGATGATGAGGATGATGAAAAAGGTTTCGTAAGAAATGCTTTTTCTCTCCTTCATGCAGAGATTGACGGTCTCTTTCGAAGAATATTTCGGCGGAACGGGAGCGGCGCCTTGCGCCGAATGGGACGCCACATCGTATTCAACGACCTTGACATCGGCTTCCTTGACTTTTTTCGCCATGAAAGTTTCCTCCTTATTGCAGAGCGACGCCCGCGGCGGTGGCAATGAGCGGGAAGTCGATTGCGTCTTTGGATTGATTTTCCCCGAAGAACTCGCTCATATCGGTGAGCGGGATGGGCAGCGTGCCGCGGAGCGTGTTCATGAGCGCCTCGTTGTGGGCGCCGCCGCCGCAGCAATGCAGATGTTCGAGAGAGCTCCCGCCGTTGAAACGGTAGAAGTTGATCGCTTTGAGCACTTCGAGCGCCATAGCGCCGTACACGGTGCGGCAGGCGTCGAGCTCGTTCGCGCCGTTGAAGTTGTTCTCGCGGTACGTCCCCGCCATGAAGGAATCGACGCCGAACTTCTCGGAGATGATCTCGTCGAGCGCATTGCAACCGTAGTCGATGACGCGCACGCCCTCGAAGAGAGTGCCGTCGTAGAGGAAGAGCTTCACGGCGTTGTGTCCGATGTCGAGAATGCCGTGATGATGCGGCGGAACGGACGCCTTGCGCAGAAGATTCACATAGGCGAACTCCTCGGGAATGATGGTTTTGAGTTTGAATCCCGCCTTGTGGAACATATTGATGTAATCTTCAATCACTTCTTTGCGGGCGGCCGTTGCGAGCACGTCGAACTCGGGCAGATGATCCTCTCCCGAGCGCACGGCGTTGAGGACGGCGCAGTCGAAGAAGTAATTGCTCTTGTCGTCCGTGATGAAATCGCGGAATCCGTAGGGCAGATTGAACATCAACTGCTCGCGGGTATTTGCCGCAACGAAGAATCTGCGGCAATAGCAGAGCGGCGCGGGCAAGATGAGCGCGGCGTTGCGCGTGGGCAATTTCTGCGTCTTGCGGATCTCTTTGAGGAAATCGGACATCGCCTCCAAAGATGTGATGACGCCGTTCTTCACGAGATCGGCGGCGATCCGCACGGAAATGCCGCGCACGATCGAGCCCTTCTTCTGGACCGCGATGTGTACCGCATGATTCCCGATGTCGAAACCGATGCAATGCTTCATGAACGTTCTCCTTTTTTATAAAATGAGCGAAAGATACAAATCTATCAGGTCCTGCCCTACGAGGAGGGTGATCACCGTTGCAATCGCAATGGACGGACCGAACGGAAACTCCTTTTTGTCCCCCTTCCGCATGGAGAAGGAACAGACGAGCCCGATGATACAGGCGAGCAGGAGCATCAGCAGTCCGCCCACGGGACCCGTGAACAGCCCCAACATGGCAAACAGTTTGATGTCCCCTCCGCCGAGGGTCTCCTTTTTGAGGACCATGTCCATCAGCAGGGACAAGACCAACGTGCCGCCGCCGTAGATCGCCGCGCCGAGCAACCCGTCCTGTACGCGGGAAGCCGCGCCCCCGTGGGGATACAACATCACCGCAAACAGCACCGCGCCGCTCACCGTGAGCCCGTCGGGAATCTCCATCGTGTCGTAGTCGATGAGCGAAACGGCAAGGAGCACAGAGAACAGAATGAGATATTCGAGCGTGACGAACGTGAATCCGAAACGCAGGAAGGTGGCAAGATACAGGAGCGCGCACAAAAGCTCGGTAAAGAGACATCTCGCGGGAATGGGCGCGCCGCAGTTCCGGCACTTGCCGCGCAGGAACAGGTAGCTGAAAATCGGAATGAGATCGAGCGCGCCGAGCGTTTTGCCGCAGACGGGACAATGACTCCTCCCTTTGAGCACGCTCTCCTTTGCGACATAGCGATCCGCCGCACAGTTGATGAAACTGCCGAGACAGGCGCCTAAGCAAAAGAGAACAATCGCAAGATAGAGCATGACCGCCGAAGGCAATTCCATTGATATTCTTCCCTCCTGCGGGATTTGCGCTTTCCCGTCATTCCGCCATTCTTTCCTGTCATTCCGAGGGCACGCAGTGCCCGCCCCGCCCGCATTCTTTTTCACGAAGGGCGGCACGAGGAGCGCCAGCGACGAAGTAGTGAATCCCCTCGTTCAAAGCGAACTTCGTATTGGGGGATACACTCCTCCCTCGCTCCGCTCGGTCGTCGGTATGACAGCGGGGTGCGGACTGCGCTCTTCCTGTCATTCCCCTGTTCTTTCCTGTCATTCCGAACCCCCGAAGGGGGTGAGAGAATCCCCTTGTTCAAAACGGACTTCGTATTAGGGGATACACTCGCTACGCTCGGTATGACAGCGGGGCGCGGACTGCGCTCTTCCCTGTCATTCCCCTGTTCTTTCCTGTCATTCCGAACCCCCGAAGGGGGTGAGAGAATCCCCTCGGTCGATGTTCTTCCCTGTCATTCAAGAGAAAGGTCGTTCCATGCAGGATTCCCCTGCGCTATGAGCTTTACTTTATTGTTATGAGAAAGTTTTTTCACAACTTTCTCGCGTGTAATCGCGTCCTCAATTTGCGTGTACGATTCAAAATAAACCAACTTCTTTATTTGGTATCTCTTGGTGAACCCGTCGTTCACACCGTTTTTATGCTCGTAAACTCGGCGATTGAGATCGTTTGTGACTCCCGTGTACAACACAGTATTGTGTTGGTTTGTCATAATGTAAACGTAATACATTCAACGCCGTCTTTTTTCACGCCTGTTTGCGCCGTCATTCCTCTGTTCTTCCCTGTCATTCCCCTGTTCTTTCCTGTCATTCCGAACCCCCGAAGGGGGTGAGAGAATCCCCTTGTTCAAAGCGAACTTCGTATCAGGGGATACACTCCTCCCTCGCTCCGCTCGGTCGTCGGTATGACAGTGGTGTGCGGAACTCGCTCCGCTCGGTCGTCGGTATGACAGTGGTGCGCGGTATGACAATTTACGATGTGATAACAGCCGCAAGGGGGTGCGGGTGTTATGACATCGGGGGGCTTGCGCCCTCCAATGCAACTCTCCGATCCGCCGCATCCCTCATCCCTGTCCGGCGGATCAAAGAGTTTATGTTTTCAGAATTGATTAGGATTTAGGAATATCCGTAACACTGGTTTCCGTCAAGAGCAATTTAACCGTGTAACCACCGTTGTCGGCTTTCTTTGCTTCACCCGCAGTCGTATAGGTTGCAGTACCGGTATAGCTCTTATCCGTCTTCGCGACACCAGTCGCAATCGGAGTGACTACCAGTTTCGTAAAATCACCGTTTGAGGAAATCGTTGCGTCAACCGTCCATGCTCTGACATTGTTTTCGGTACCTTGACCAGTAGGCGCTGCCCAAACTTCACCTGCAGCAGTTTTCTCACTGTTTTCAAGAAGATAAACAATAGCCGTGCTACGGGTAGTGCGGATATTAGCATCCTTAGTAGCATCCTCTGCCTTGCCAAGCGCACCCACAAAGAGCGGGACTGCAATCGCAACAAGGACTGCGATGATCGCAACAACGATCAGGAGTTCGGCAAGGGTAAAGCCCTTGCGGTTCTTTCTTTTCAACATAGTTTCATTCTCCTTATAAAATCATGATTTTATTTCTACCGCCTACGGGATGAATAGGCGTTCGAAACCTTGTTTAATGGGGCCCCCCCTCGCTACGCTCGGTATGACGGCGGGGGCTCCCGCTTGGCGCCCCTCGCAGGGGAGCTCCGCCCGCAGGGCGGTGAGGGGTTTCTGAAACCCTTTCGGCTCACTCCGTTCGCCACTTCCCCTATAAGGGGCAGCAAGGGTGCGGACTGCGTATCAGGGGATACACTCCTCCCTCGCTCCGCTCGGTCGTCGGTATGACAACGGGGTGCGGACTGCGCTTTCCTGTCATTCCGAACCCCCGAAGGGGGTGAGAGAATCCCCTTGTTCAAAGCGGACTTCGTATCAGGGGATACACTCGCTACGCTCGGTATGACAGTGGGGTGCGGACTTCGTATCAGGGGATACACTCCTCCCTCGCTTCGCTCGGTCGTCGGTATGACAGTGGGGCGCGGACTGCGTATCAGGGGATACACTCGGGCTCCGCCCTCGGTATGACAACGCGGGTGCGAGGATCAATAACTGCCGGCGATGCCCGTGGACATCGTGAAGATGGGAACGTAGATCGCGATGACGATGAATCCGACGACAACGCCGAGAATGATCGTAATCATCGGCTCGATCAACGAGAGCGCCTTATCGGACGCGGCAATCGCCTCTTCCGAATAGAACAGCCCGATCGAACGGAGCGTATCCTCCAACATACCCGAGGATTCCCCTACCGTGATCATTTCGATGAGCATCGGCGGAAGATAGAGCGATTCCTTCAACGATTCCCCCAAACTCATGCCGCTTTCGAGCTTGACGATCGACTCGTTCAGCTCTTTGCCGACGCAACGGGTATCGAGGACGCGGCTCACGATATCGAGCGCGCGCGTGACGGGAAGTCCCGCCGCGAGCAGCGTTGCAAGCGTATTCGCCGTCTGCGCCGCCGCGTTGAAGCGCGTAATCTTGCCGAGAACGGGCATTCTGATGCGGATTTTCGAATATACCATTCTGCCCCGCTCGGTTCTTCCGAAGAGGAACAGCCCGAGAATGAGCGCCGCAAGCCCGATGAGGACGAGATACCACCAATTCTTGAAGAATGTGGAGATTGCAATGAGAATGCGGGTAACGAGCGGGAGCTCGGTTCCGATTCCCTGCAACGTCTCCGTCATTCTCGGCACAAGCACGACCATGACGATGCCGATGACGACGATCGCCAACAGCAGGACGATTGTGGGATAAGTGAGGGCGGATTTGACCTTTTTCTGCGTTTTATGCGCGCGGGAATAGTATGCTTCGAGGCTCTTGAACGATTCTTCCAATGTACCGGATTCCTCGCCCGCCGCCACGGTCTCAATAAACACCGCGGGGACTTTTTTGCCGTTCTTGCGGAGACTGCCCGCCAACGAATAGCCCGCGGCGACGTCTCCCGCGCAAGCGCGCAGAATGCGGCGCATGAGTTTATCGTCGCTCTGGTCGGCGATGAGCTCGATCGTGCGCGTCATGGTGAGCCCCGCTTTGAGCATGATGGCAAACTGGTTTGCCGTGAGCGAAAGCGTTTTATTGCTGACCCAAAGCGGCTCGTTGATGTCGATATTGACCCGCCGTTCTTTGCGGACGGGTTTGATGGAATCGACAATCGCGTACGTTTTGCGGATTTCGTTCACCGCTTCGAACTCGTCGTACGCCTCGATTACGCCGTTCACCGTGGTTCCGTCTTTCGCGATCGCACGGTATTTATACGTCTGCATATACCCTCCTTTTCGTTATTTTTTCGAATTTTGTTCGTCAATATACGTTTTTCTTCACATATTCGGGATCGTGCGCGGCGGCTCTCGCCGTCTCCGCCGAAATCACCCGCTGACGGTACAGCGCGATGAGCGAATTGTCCATCGTCACCGAACCCTCCGCCGCCGACGTCGCCATAGAGCTTGCGATTTGCGGCGTCTTGCCCTCGCGGATGAGATTGCGGATTGCGGGGGTTACCATCATGAGTTCGCATGCCGCCACGCGCCCGCCGTTCTTCCGCGGCAACAACTGCTGCGACAGCACCGCCATGAGCGTTGTGGAAAGCTGCATACGGATTTGCTTCTGCCGCATTTCGGGGAACACGTCCACGACGCGGTCGATGGAGTCGGGCGCGGAATTGGTGTGCAGTGTGGCAAAGACAAGGTGTCCCGTCTCCGCCGCCGTCAACGCCGTCTCGATGGTGGACAGATCGCGCATTTCGCCGATGAGAATGACGTCGGGGTCCTCACGCAGGATCGCCCGCAGACCGGTTGCATAGCTCTCGGTGTCCGCGCCGATTTCGCGCTGGTTGATGACGCAGCGGTCGGGCTCGTAGATGTACTCGATAGGATCTTCGAGGGTGATGATGTGCCCGTTGAGAGTATGGTTGATGCGGTTGAGCATCGCCGCAAGCGTCGTCGATTTACCGGAACCCGTTTCACCCGTCACGAGCACGATTCCGCGGTTCAACGCGGGAAGCGACTGCACCATCGGCGGAAGCCCGAGAGAGTCGAGCTCGGGAATCTTATCCGAAAGGATACGGATCGCCGACGACACCGCGCCCTGCTGGCGGAACAAATTGATACGGCAACGGATGTGCCCTTGAAACGTCAACGCAAGGTCGAGTTCGCCCATCTTCTCGATGGAGGCGTATTCCTCTCCCGCCATCTGGCGCGCGTAATATTCGCAATCGGCAGCCGTGAGCGGCGCGCCGAAATCCTGCAATTCGCCGTCTACCCGGATTCGGGGCGGAAGATTCCGCACAAGATGAATATCCGACGCGCGCATATCCCTCGCCTGTGCGATCATTCTGTTGAGTTCCATCGGCATAATGTTTTACTCTCTCCTCATAAACGATATTTTTCGGTCTCAGTCGATATTTGCATTGAAGAGGTTGATGACCTCTTCCGCCGACGTCACGCCCGCAAGAACCAGCCTGCGGCAGTCGTCGGAGAGGGGCGAAAACGTCCCCTGTTTTACATTTTCGGAAAGCTGCGTCGCATGACGTCCCTCGGCGATCGCGCGCTTGAAGTCCTTGTCGAGCAAGAGCACTTCGAACACCGCCGTCCGTCCGACGTATCCCGTATGATAGCAATGCGGACAGCCCTTTCCGCGGTAAAATCTGATTCCCTCCGCCTTCGGGTCGCACCCGATCGCCTCCAACGTCTCGGGAGAGGGCGTGTACGCCTCCTTGCAGTGAGGGCAGATCCTCCGCACGAGCCGCTGCGAAATGATTCCGTTCAGCGCGTCCGCGATGAGATAGGGCGCAACGCCGATATCCACGAGACGGTCGATTGCGGAGAGTGCGTCGTTCGTGTGCACCGTGGAGAGCACAAGGTGACCCGTGATTGCCGAACGGATCGCGATTTCCGCCGTTTCGCTGTCGCGGATTTCGCCGATCGCGATGATGTCGGGGTCCTGACGCAGGATGGCGCGAAGCCCGCCCGCGAACGTCATGTTCACTTTTTCGTTGATCTGAACCTGATTTACGCCGTCGATGTCGTACTCGACGGGGTTTTCCAGCGTGACAAGATTCACTTCATCGGTGTTGAGGGAGCGGATCATTGTGTACATCGTGGAAGATTTGCCCGAACCCGTGGGACCGACGATCAGCACCATGCCGTGCGCCGAAGCGAGAAGTTTGTTGTATTTTTCGAGATTCTCCCCTTCGAGCCCGATCGCATGCGCGTCGAGCAGTTGCGCGGATTTATCCAACAGACGGATAACCACTTTCTCTCCGTACATTGCGGGAAGGGTTGACATACGAAGGTCGATATTGTGTCCCTTGACGAGCACGTTCGCACGCCCGTCCTGCGGAAGGCGCGACTCGGTGATGTCCATGCCGCCCATGATCTTCAAACGGGAAATGACGGTGCGTTTCAGCTCATCGGGCACGGTGAGAACGGTGCGCAGCTTGCCGTCGATTCTCATGCGGACGACAACTTCCTCCGCACGGGGCTCGATGTGGATATCGCTCGCCCGCTCGGCGGACGCGCGTTCGAGAATGGAATTGACGAGACGGACCGTCGGCGCGGACTGCTGCGACTCCTCGGTGACTTCCTCGCTTTGGGGGCGTGCGGCAGCCGTTTCGCGGGCGCCGGAATCCCGCATCTCTTCGATGGCGCGGGCAACGCCCTCGTTCCCGTAGAGGGTTGCAATCGCCTTGTTCACCGCCACCGTCGTGGCGATCTTCGGCAGGATCCGCTTCCGCGTCGCCGTACGGACTTCTTCGAGCGCAACGAAGTTGAGCGGGTCAGACATGGCAAGCGTGAGCTCGTCTTTGTTCAGCCGCACGGGCACGACGCCGTGACGGCGCGCGATGCTCTTGGGCACGAGCGAGGCAAGCTCGATCGGAATGCGCACTTTGGAGAGATCAATAAAATCAATCCCGAGCTGCAATTCGAGCGTCTCGATGAGCAACTGTTCGTTGATGATGCCCTCTTCGATCAGGATTGTGCCGAGACGCTCATGCTTCGTCTTTTGAAGCGCAAGCGCCCTGTCAAGCTGTTCCTGCGTGATTGCACCGTTGTTGACGAGTATGTCGCCCAAACGGAAATATTCCATTACGCTGTCCTCCTTTCGCGGATACCAAACCGCATTACATGATACAACAATCGAGCTTTCTTGTCAAGAAATTCGGCAGGGAATCCGAATTTTCCGCTATTTTGTTGAAAACGCCAAATTTATCCGAACTCAATCCTCTTCCTTCGGAAGGTGGACTTTCAACACCTGTATGAGCTGGGGAATGTCGATCGGCTTTGCGACGTGGGCGTTCATGCCGCACTCCGCCGCTTTCCGTCTGTCCTCGTCGAAGGCATTTGCGGTCATGGCGACGATGGGCACGGAGGCAAGTTTCGCGTTGGGAAGCGCGCGGATTCTGCGCGTCGCCTCATAGCCGTCCATCACGGGCATCTGAATGTCCATGAGGATGAGATCGAAATGTCCCGGCTCGGACGATTTCACCTTTTCGACGGCGACGGAACCGTCCTCCGCCGTCTCCACCGCAAACCCGTTCTCGGTGAGCAGTTCCTCCGCGATCTCGCGGTTGAGTTCATTGTCCTCGACGAGCAGGACGCGCCTGCCCCCGAATTCTCCCGGATCCGCGGGAGTCTCGCCCTCCGCGGCTCCGTCCGTGCCCGCGTCGATGACCGACTGCAACGTGTCGCGCAGTTCGGAGAGGAAGATGGGCTTGTTGCAATAGGCGGTGACGCCGATGTCCTTCGCCTCGTCCATAATCGCCGAGACGTCGTATGCGGAAATGATGATGATCGGGATCTCGTCGCCGACGAGTTTCCGGATCCTGCGGACGATCTCGAAGCCGCTCAGGTCGGGCATGACCCAGTCGATGATGTAGACGGCGAACGAGTCGCCCACGTCGACCGCCTGATGGGCGCGGAGCACCGCTTCTTTGCCGTACATCGTCCACTCGGCGCGCATGCCGATCTGCATGAGCATCTTGCTGACGCTGTCGCAGGTGTCGAAATTGTCGTCCACGACGAGGGCGCGGAGCCCTTCGAGCTCACGGATCGTCTCCGTATTTTTATGCTGTGTTTGCAGACGGAACTGCAAATTGATGATAAATTCGCTCCCCTTGCCCTGTTCGGTGACGAGATCGATCTTGCCGCCCATCGTGTCGATGATGCTCTTCGTGATCGCCATGCCGAGCCCCGTCCCCTGAATGCCGCTGACGGTTGACGTCCGCTCCCGTTCGAAGGGTTCGAAGATGTGTTTCGCAAATTCCTCGCTCATGCCGATTCCCGTATCCTTGACGCGGATCTCATACGCCCCGTAGCCCGTCGGCGCGCCCGCCTTCTGGCGGACCGTCAACGAGATGGAGCCTCCCGCGGGCGTGAACTTGATGGAATTGGAGAGCAGATTCAAAAGAACCTGGTTGACGTGCAGTTTGTCGCAGTAGATGTCCTCGTCGACAACGTCCATCGTATCCATGAAGAAATTGAGCTGTTTGCTCTTCATCTGGGTCTGGATGATGTTGCGCATGTCGCGGAAGATATCCGAGATACTGCACGGTTTTTCTTCGATGTTGAGTTTCCCGCTCTCGATGCGCGACATGTCGAGAATGTCGTTGATGAGCGAGAGCAGATGATTCCCGGACGAGAGGATCTTTTTGAGATAATCCTGTACCCGCTCCCTGTTGTCGATATTCGTCTCGGCGAGAGCGGCAAAGCCGAGAATGGCGTTCATGGGCGTGCGGATATCGTGAGACATGTTCGAGAGGAAGGTCGTCTTGGCGCGCTCCGCCGCCTCCGCCTTGTGCAGTTTCTCTTCGAGCACCGCGCGCTCCACCGACTTATTCACCGTCTCCCGCGCGACATGGCGCATCCAGAAGAAGTAGGCGACGAGCGCCACGAAGAAGATGACGCCCACAATGATGAACACGATCCGCACCTGCTCGACGTTTCCGAAGGCGACGTCCGAGGGAACGGCGATGCAGATGGACCACTGGTTGACCGCCTCGTCCTCCTCCGCAATCGACGCAGCGGGAGCAAACGGTGCATAGTAAACGTATTCCCATTTGCCGCTCCTCTCCGATTTGAGTTCGGTATAGCCGCTCAGTTCGAGCCCGAGCATCTCTTCCGTGACCTGCCCGGCGGACTTGCCGCGCGTTGTGCGGTTTAAGAGCCCAAAGTCGTCGAAACTGCCGAATTTTTTCGTCTCGGGATCGGGACCGTTCAGAGTGTCCATGATCGTCTCGTGCCCTGCGCTCGAAAGATCGAACACCATGACGCCCGCGTTCCCGTTGTAGATGTTGTCCGTGCGCAGAAGAGCGGGCAGAGAAGAGAGCGCGGTGACGCCGTAAAGAAGCGCGACAATCTCCCCGTTCTTTTCCACCGGCACAAAATGGGCGATGAGCTGTGTGCCCTCCACGCCCGCGCGGTGGCTCTCGAACCGGTGCGAGATGTGCTTCCCGTGCGTCTTTTCCTCTTCGAAATCGAACTGTCCGTTTTCGACGGTATTGTCGTCGGGAAGGAAGATGACGCCCGACGGCACGAGAATGCGCAGATTCATCGTAAGCTGCAACGGTCTGAGTTCGGAGAGCGACGCGGTGAGAAGCTCCCGGAACTGCTCGGAGTTTGTATCTTGCAGGTCAAACGCTTCGGACGCGGAGAGAATCTGCGCCATCGAATCGAGCACCTCCCCGTCCCGCTGGAACTTGGAAGCGATCTGGTCGATGACGGTGTTCGCCGCGTCCTCGAACTGATCCAGCCCCCGTTCCCGCGTGATTTTGTCGCACCCGAAGTATGCCGCAAGAATCCCCGCAATAATCACGACGATGAGAATTACGGTCGCAACCATAGATTTATCGCCGAGCATATAACCTTTGAGCTTATTTTTCATACTCCTTCCATGCAAGGATCCACGGATCCGCTCAACCCGCGAGACCGTCCGCAAATTGCGCGATCGCGGCAACGGTGCGCTCGTAGTCCGCGCGCACGGCGGGCAGATATTCGGCATAGCCGTCGAGACTTCCGCCGCGGAGCGATTCCGTCAACGCCGTCGCCGACTTTTCAAGCAACGTAAAACTCAGATTCTGGCACATTCCCTTGATGGTATGCGCCGCACGGAATGCCTCTTGCGCATTTCCCTCTTCGAGCGAACGCAAAAGCAGTTCATAGCTTCCGTCCGCAGGGAATTTGAGCACAAATTTTTGCACGAGTCTCTCGCTGCGCAACCGACCGATCACTGCGTCGTAATCCCCGCCGAGCGCCCGATAACATTCCGTAAGCGTCATATCGTCACCTCTTTTTTGGATCTCAATCAACCGTTTTGGGAGAATCGGGCAGATCCGCGTCCTTCAACGCGGCGTCGTCCTCCATAGATTCGTCATAGAACCGGTACCGCGACCGTCCCTGCTTCTTTGCGGCATAGAGCGCGATGTCCGCCTTGCGGAACAGTCCCTTGTACTCCTCGTCCGCGGAGCTCTTTTCGCAGATTCCCATGCTCACCGTGAGCGCAAAATCCCCCACCGCGCCGCAGATCGCTCCGAACACACGCGCGATGATGGGATGGATGTCGGTATCGTACTCAAAGACGATGAGAAATTCGTCGCCGCCGATGCGCGCGCAGAGATCCCCTGCCCGCGTGCCGTGAATGAGGCGGTCCGCCACGACGCGGAGCACCCTGTCTCCGAAGAGATGACCGTAGGTGTCGTTCGCATTCTTGAAGAAATCAATGTCGAACACGGCGACGGCATATTTATGCGCGGGATAATTCGCAAGTTTGCGGTCGATTTCCTCGCCGACGCCGTTGCGGTTCAGAAGTCCCGTGAGCGGATCGCGGATGGAGCTCTCCTTCAAAGACGCCAGCTCGTTGTGCAGTTCATGCACGTCCATCAGTTTTCCGATGGCGCTCGTGATCCGCGGCTCGATGTCGTCCGACCAGATCGCGCGCACGATGACGCGGTACCAGCGCAGTTCGCCGCCGATGGGAAGCTCGCATTCGTAGCGGAATTCGGGGTCTTGCGGCGACGTTTTCCGGAAAAATTGTATGATTCCTTCGAACCACGTCTTTCCGAGCTGTTCGCGGAGCCGAAGATCCTCGGCGGGGTGCAGAAGCTCGGTCTCGACGCCGAACTTTTTCGCTCCCGACGGCGAAAGTTTGAGAAGATCGTCGTCGACAAGGTATTCGAATTGGACCTCTTCGGTCAATTCGGCATAGAAATTGAATTTCATCCGCTCGTAATCGAGCAGTTTCAACGTGCGTTCGGACGCGCTGACGCCCTTTGCGTGATGCACCGCCTCCGCATAGTTGCGGATTTCGCGCCGCGCCGCGTTCGCCTGTGCGTCGTGCGACAGCTCGTCGCGGATGCGGTCGAATTCGTCCGACAGGCATTCGAGAAGGAGCGGGTTGAACGTCCCGCACTTTCCCGCAAGGATCATCTCCTTCGCCTCTTCGGGCGGAAGCGGCGGTTTGTAGACCCGTTCGCTGGTGAGCGCGTCATAGACGTCCGCAAGCGCGACGATCTGGGCGGAAATGGGGATTTCGTCCCCCTTCAATCCGTCGGGGTAACCCCTCCCGTCCCAACGCTCGTGATGCCAACGGCAGATCTCATAGGCATGCTGCACAAGCGGATTGTCCTTATGGGCGGAGAGCCCTTCGAGCATATTCGCCCCGATCATGCTGTGGGTTTTCATAACGGCGAACTCCTCATCTGTGAGTTTGCCGGGTTTATTGAGAATTTTATCGTCGATCCCGATCTTGCCGATGTCATGCAGGGCGGACGCCTTTGCGATGACGGAGATATCGCGGTCGGTCAGCGGATAGCGGTCCGTCTTGCGGACCAGTTTGCGAAGCAGAAAGTCGGTGATCGTGCGGACATGCAGGATATGCAGTCCGCTCTCGCCGTTGCGGAATTCGACGATGTGGCTCAGAATGTCCACCATCATGCTGCTGTCGCGCTCGTTCTCGTCGATCTGCTGTTCGATGATCCCGAGAAGCTGGCGCTGTTTCACATAGAGGAAGATCGTATTGAGCACGCGGCGATGGACGATGGAGGCGTCGAACGGGCGCATGATGAAGTCCGTCGCGCCGAGTGAGTATGCCCTCTCGATCTGATCGGACGCCGTCTCCGCGGAGACCATGATCACGGGAAGATCTTCGATGAGACGGGTGCGGTTCATCTCCGAGAGCACGTCGAAACCGTCTTTCTTGGGCATTACGATGTCGAGCAGAACGAGAGAGAAGGTTTTCGCGCTGCGGTCAAGGATCGCAAGCGCCGCTTCGCCGTCCTCCGCTTCCTCGATGTCGAACTCATCCGCCAACATGTCCGCGAGAATGGAACGGTTCATCTCGGAATCGTCTACGATCAGTATTTTTTCTCTCCCCTTCCCCTTCTGCATCCTTTCGTCCTTTTTGACCGCTTATTCGGTCTTTCCCTCTTCCGCCGCGGCAACTTCCGCCTCGGGCGTCTCCGCGTCTTGCTTTGCGAGATTGTCGAATGTCCCGCCGTCGACGAAGAACCGTTTCGCGAGACCCCTATCTACGAGTTCATGTATCCCTTCATAGGGCAGATAGTAATCCTCTTCGGGATGTTCGGCGCGTTCCGTGCCGATCCGCTCCATGCACACGGCGATGAGTTCCGCCGCACGCTTTGCGCGCCTGTCGTTCTTGATGCGGTACATGCAGGGCGTATCCTCGACCGATTTGTTCTCGGAGACGTCCTCCACCTTGTATTTGGATTCGAGATAGTCGTTGGCGTCGAGCGGGAGGAAGAGGCAGAGCGACTTGCCGCGGAATCCGAATCTCGCGACGCACTCCCTGCCGTAGCGGTAGGACTCCCGTTTCCAGCTCATGCGGCTCTTGATCTTGCGATAGGAGAGCAGTTCGTTTTTGAGCTGACCGTACCAACGCTTCGTATCGTCGCTCGACTGGATGAGCCGCGCGGTGAAGCTGCGGTCGTAGCAGAGCAGAGTGACGTCCTCATCCTCGGGCTGCGGGAGAACGACGGTGACGGTGTAGGACGCCGTCTTGTCGAGATAGCGGATGATAACCTCGTGTTCCCCCTCCGCCGTCATGTCGGGCGCCTCCACTTCATAGTCGACGAGCTGTTCGCTGTACGGCTCCGCGTCGTAGTCCGCCGTCACGATGAGCCCCATGCTGTTGAACTCTTCGCCCGCCGTAAATTCGCGGCGCACGACGCTCGTATCGAGAGAGATCCCCACGAGCGCGCGCCCTTCGGCGACGAACACGGGGTAAGTCTGTGTAAATTCGCGGTAATGCACGACGACGTTCGTCATGCCCTTCACCGAAAGATCGGGCGGATCGACGGTGAAATCGGTCACGCGTTCCCCTTCGGCTTCCCCTTCGTAGCGGGCGATCACGCCCAGCCCGTTGCAATCGAATTCCTCGCCGACGAGGAAATCGGTCTTGACGAAATCGAGATCGAGATCAATCCCGACGAGGGTGCGCTCCGCCGCGGGCAGAACGTTGATGGTGTAAAATTCGATGAAATCGTCAAAGCGGACGGCGACGGATTTTTCTCCCGGCACGTCCATATCCGGTTCGTCCACGGAATAGCTGTACACTTCTTCGGAAAAAGGTTCTTCGTTGTAATTTGCGCGAACGACGAGCCCGCCGCATTCGAAGGGCTCGCCCGCATGAAATTCCGTATGAACGGCGGAGACGTCGAGCACAATCCCGATGACCGACCGCTCCGCCGCGGGAACGACGTCAATGGTATACATTGCGGAAAATCCGCCGTATCTGACCGTAACCGAGGGGCTTCCCGCCGCGTCCAGCGAAGGAGGATCGACCAGATAATCCGTAATCGGCTCCATCAGACCGTCGCTGTACCGCGCGTTGACCGTGAGCCCGCTGCATTCGAAGGCGTCGCCCACCGTGAATTTGCGTCTGACGGCAGAGGCGTCGAGCACGATCCCGACGAGCGCATGTTCCTCCCGCTCGCCTTCCGCAGTATTCGCGACGAGGATCGTCTGCTTTGCCCTGCCGAAGGAATGCTTGCGCAACAGGATGATGACGAGCGCAAGGATCGCCACGGCAACAATCACGAGCTGCGCGAACATCAGGATCAGGACCGCGGTGGAAACGGTCCATTCGAGTTCCAACCCGAAGATGCTGAAACATAAATTCGACATACGGTTTCTCCTTTCTCCGATTACGGTTTGCAAAAACAGCTTCCGCTGAGATCTTTTTCCGTTGCACTCCATGCAAAATCATTGAAATTGCACAGAGTGATTATAAGACATATTTCGTCAAAATGCAAGTAAAAACGTAAGATTTCGGGAAAAAATTCCCGTCGGGCGGACGGAATTGCGGAAAACAGACCCCTTCCGCGCATTTCCGAGAATAGTTTTATGTAGTTTTCGCCCTCCGTATGCGGACGCTATTCCTCGGACAGGCGGGGAAATCCCTTGATCGCCCCGGCAATATCGTCCCCCGCGCCCACGCGTTGCAGAAGTTTCCACCACGCGCTGCGCGCCTCCGCCCAGTGGGGCGTGATCTGATAATAGTCCCCGAGATAGCGGCTGAAAGACGCATATTCGGTCATGAGCTCGTCGTTTTCGTAGGGATCGCGCTCCATCGTACGCACGGGCAGATAGGAGGAAAGCGTCACCGCCGCCGAATAACTGTCGCCGTTGATGAAACGGATAAATTCTTTCGCCGCCGCGATGCGGTCGTCGTCGCCGTTGTCAAAGATGCCGAATCCCCAGATGCCGCCTTGCAGGGAAGGTTCCCCCTCGCCCGTCGGAAACGCCATCGGCAGAATGTCGAAATCAATGTTGGGATTGGTGACCGTCTGCGTGACTTCCGCGGCGACGTTCCAACAGAACGCCATCGCCATTTCCTTGTCGCAGAACGCGATAATCTCATCGGAGCCGACAAACGTCGGGTCGAACCGGATCCCCTCCGTCTCTTTCAGAAGGCGGAGCGCCGCGATATTTTCGGGGGAATCCACGGTGTAGACCGTGTGCTGCGGGTCGGTAAAGCTGCCGCCGCAGAGATTTGTGACGAGCGCGCGCGTGCCCTGGTCGCCGCCCTGCCCGCCGCAGTAGACGACCGCGACGTCCTTGTCGAGCCCCTGCTCCTCATAATAGCTACGGATCGCTCCGACCGCCTTCACGAAATTTTCCGTCGTCCAGGTGTGGGTCGTCTCGTCGAGATACTTCAACGCCCCTGCCTCTTCGAACAGATCGCGGTTGATTGCCATGCAATGGGTCGTCATGCAGAGCGGATAGATGAAGTAGTCGCCCTTTCCGTCGTGGCATGCCTCCGCGACGTTCCGCCGGATCGACGACGCCGCGTCCTCCTTCCAGAGGTCGTTGAGATCTGCCATCAGACCGCGCGCACCCCAGGTTGCGACGAGGCGCTCGGGACCTTCGAGTACGAGATCGGGCGCGGTGCCCTCCTCGATCGCGCTCTCGATTTCTCCGTCCCCCGTGGAGTAATCCACGCATTTCACCGTGACGCGGATCTCGGGATGGATCTGGCGGAACGCCGTGAGGAAGGGGGCGATGGTACTGCTCTTGTCCCATCCCCCCACGGGATACGTCCAAAGGGAGATCTCCACTTCCGTGGGCTCTTCCGTCCCGCTTTGACCGGGACCGTCCCCGGCGGGAGAACACGCCGCGCCGCACAGCAACAGAAGTCCGGCGATGATACATGCGAATTTTTTCATTTTCTCTATTTTCCCTCTTCGAAATATTCTTTCAGAAGTTTGCAGACAAGCGCCATATCAATCGGTTTTGCCGTATGCGCATTCATGCCGCACGCAAGACAGCGGGAGACGTCGTCCGAAAAGGCGTCTGCGCTCATGGCGATGATGGGAACCGTCTTTGCGTCGGGACGGTCCATCGCGCGGATCGCCTCCGTCGCCTCATAGCCGGACATGACGGGCATGCGGATATCCATAAAGATCACATCGTAATAGCCGACGGGAGACGCTGCGAACAGATCGGCGCACAGTTTTCCGTTCTCCGCCGATTCGACGATGAGCCCGACTTCCGAGAACAGCTCCTCCGCAATCTCGCGGTTGAGTTCGTTGTCCTCGGCGAGAAGAACGCGCTTCCCGCCGAAATCCGCCGCCTCTTCCTCGGGGGAGAGAGCAAGCTCTCCGGAGCGCTCAAAATCGAGCGTGACGCGGAATTCCGTGCCCTGTCCGGGCGCGCTGTCGAATTCGATCTCGCCGTGCATCGAGTCGACGATATATTTCGTGATCGCCATTCCGAGCCCCGATCCCTCGATTTGATGGACCCGTCCGCTGTCCTCGCGGGCAAACGCGTCGAATACCTGCTTTTGGAAGTTCTCCGTCATGCCGATGCCCGTGTCCTTCACGCGAAAGACGACCCGCACGAAATTCTCCCCGCGCGGGGAATCCTCCTCCCGGCAGACGAGCAGGATCGATCCCTCCTCGGGCGTGAATTTCACCGCGTTGCCGAGCAGGTTGAGCAGAATCTGGTTGAGCCGCACGCCGTCGCAACGGACATTTTCGACGGTCAGCGCGTCGATCTCGGTTTCGAAGTTCTGACCCTTTGCACGGGTCTGCGGCTGGATGATGCCGACGACGTTCCCGAGCGTCTCGCGAAGGGAGACCGTCTCCTCGTGCAGTTCGAGTTTTCCGCTCTCGATCTTGGACATGTCGAGAATATCGTTGATGAGCCCGAGCAGATGACGGCTCGACATGGCGATCTTGTCGAGACAGTTTTTCACCTGTTCCTCGTTTCCGACATTGCTGCGCGCGATCGCGGTCATGCCGACAATGCCGTTCATGGGCGTGCGGATGTCGTGGCTCATATTGGACAGAAATTCGCTCTTCGCCCGATTGGCATGCTCCGCCTCTTTGCGCATCTGTTCCAATGCGCGCATTTGACTGCGGGTGAGACGGTAATAAAAGACGAACACGACGAGGAGCGCAATCAGAATGACGAGACAGCTGAGAACTGCCGCCAGGCTCCACGACTGCCCGAGGGCGTTGACCGTCGTATTGAGCGGTCCGTAGGGCAGGAACAGCAAAAGATACCAATCCGAATAGGGCAGCGCCGTCTCGTAGGAAAACCGCCGCTCGCCGTCGAGCGTAAACTCGACCGAAAACTCCCTGCCGTCCTCCATCGCGCTTTGCAGTTCTTCGAGATATACTTCCTTTTCGAGTTCTTCTCCGTCCTTGCGGATCGCGCCGTAGCGGCTGCGGACGCGGTCGAAAAAATTTGCCTCATCGCTCTCGATTCCGCCGCGGAGAATGATCGTCCCGTCCCCGTCGACGATGAAATAATAGATGGACATGCTCGTGAGGTCCACCGAGAGCGCGTCGCTGATGTAGGAGATGGGACGGGTTGCGACGAGCGCGACGCTCGTTTGTCCGTCCGACATGGGATAGGCGGCGGGGACCCCCATCACGACGAAACGCTCGCCATAAGAATCGCTCCCGCTCGACATTGTCTCCCCGCCCGAGACGAGAATGTCCAGAAAGTATTCCTCGCGGTCGATCGAGAGCGTACTGCCGTACAGCATATCAATGGAACCGTCGGCGGCGATCAGCGCAAGACGGTCGAACCCGCGGTTGCGGGCGTGCGACCGCAGCGCCGTGTGCAGCGCCGCGGGTTCGAGTTTGCTCTCGGGCGGAACGGCGTCGATGATTGCGCTGACCTGCGAAAGCCTGAGTTCGAAAGTCGTCCCGAAATGAGCGGCGGACTGTTTGCTCATGTCCGCCATATAAATAGAGCCGAGTTTGCCGATCGCATCCGCGCCTCGTTTGTTCATGACATATGCCATGAACAGAAAAACGGCGACGCACAGAACCGAAATACAGACGATGCTGACGAGCAAAAAACGGGCTGTTTTGTTTTTCATGGAACCCCCCGTATCTCTCCGCCGTCCGACGATTGTGTCCGGACGGCACGGAAAATCCGTGATCGGATAAAACCACGGATCCTCATTTGCAGATACAGCTATTCTATCATTATCCGAAATCATTTGTCAATAAAAAACATGAAATTTGTTGAAAAACCGCTCATTTTGTCCCGCAAAATCCTCTCACGGGGGCAAAAAAACTCCCCCGTTTGCATCGGCGGAGGAGTTTTTTGCAAGATATTACACAAAATCCGGCGTCATTCCCATTCAATGGTTGACGGGGGTTTGCTCGTGATGTCGTAGACGACCCTGTTCGCGTGTTTCACTTCGTTGGTGATGCGGTTGGAGACCCGCTCCAACACGTCGAAGGGAATGCGCGCCCAATCGGCGGTCATGGCGTCTACGCTCGTGATTGCGCGCAGGGCGATCACGTTTTCATAGGTGCGGAAATCCCCCTGAACGCCCACCGTCTTGCTGTCCGTGAGGACGGCGAAGTACTGCCAGATCTCCCTTTCGAGCCCCGCGCGGGCGATCTCTTCGCGGAAGATCGCGTCCGCGTCGCGTACGATAGCGAGTTTTTCGCGCGTGACGTCCCCCATGATCCGGATCGCGAGCGCGGGTCCGGGACAGGGCTGTCTCCAAATGATCCTGTCGGGAAGTCCGAGCTCGGCGCCGACCCGCCGCACTTCGTCCTTGAAGAGATCCCGCAGAGGCTCCACGATCTCACGGAAATCCACCACGTCGGGCAATCCGCCCACATTGTGATGGGATTTGATGACCGCGCTCTTCCCCTTTCCGCTCTCGATGACGTCCGGATAGATCGTCCCCTGAACGAGAAAATCGACTTTGCCGATCTTCTTTGCCTCCCGTTCGAACACACGGATGAACATTTCGCCGATGACGCGCCGTTTTTGCTCGGGATCGGAGATCCCTTCGAGCGCGCCGAGAAACTCCTCCGCCGCGTCCGCTTTGACGAGATTCATGCCGAGCCCGTCGCGGAATACGGACATGACTTCCTCCGGCTCGTTCTTCCGGTGCAGACCGTGGTCCACAAAGACGCAGACGAGGCGGTCTCCCACCGCCCAGTGCACGAGAGTTGCGGCGACGGCGGAATCCACGCCGCCCGACATGGCGCAGAGCACCCTGCCGTCCTTGATCTTTTCGCGCAGCGCGGCGATCTGTTCTTCGACGAAGTTGCGCATCGTCCAATCCCCCCGTGCTCCGCAGACGCGGTAGAGAAAGTTGCGGAGCATCCCGTTTCCGTACTCGGTGTGCGCGACTTCGGGATGGAATTGCACCCCGTAGATCTTCCGAACGGGATCCCCGAATGCGGCGACGGGACAGCTTTCGGTGTTTGCGAGCGTCCCGAAGCCCGCGGGAAGTTCCGTCACGAGATCGGTGTGGCTCATCCAGCAGACGCTCCGCACGGGAATATCCTCCGAGAGCGGGCTCTGCCGCACAAAGGAGACATCGCGCTTGCCGTATTCGCTCTTCGCGGCGCGGACGACCTTTCCGCCGAGCGTATATGCGATAAGCTGTGCGCCGTAACAGATCCCGAGGACGGGAATGCCGAGACGGAGAATCTGCGGCGGAATGCGGGGCGCGTTTTCGTCGTACACGCTGTTGGGTCCGCCCGTGAAGATGATGCCGATGGGAGCGTATTTCTCAATCTCCATAGCGCTCATGTCGCACGGTTTGAGATCGCAATACACGCCGAGATCGCGCACCCTGCGGGCGATGAGTTGGTTATACTGCCCGCCGAAATCGAGGACGAGCACTTTCTGATGATCCATATCGTGTCTCCGTTTTCAAAAAACGTCCCGCAGAGGGACGTTTGATTTTGATGTTCCGAAAGCCGAACGCAAAATCTTTCCCAAAGAAGAGGCGGATTTTGCGAACCATATCAGTTTCTGCTTGTGTAGTTGGGCGCTTCCTTGCTGATGGAAATGTCGTGCGGATGGCTTTCGAGAAGTCCCGCGTTGGTGATGCGCACAAATTCGGACGTCGTTCTGAGTTCTTCGATATTGTGTTTTCCGCAATATCCCATGCCCGAGCGAAGCCCGCCCTTCATCTGGTAGACGATCTCGGAGACGCTCCCGCGGTAAGGGACCCTGCCCTCGACGCCCTCGGGGACAAACTTGCCCGCGTCCTTTGCGTCCTCCTGAAAATAGCGGTCTTTGGAGCCCGCCGCCATAGCGGCAAGGGAGCCCATGCCGCGGTAGACCTTGAAACTTCTGCCCTGATAGAGTTCGATCTCGCCGGGGCTCTCCTCGGTTCCCGCGAGGAGACTGCCGATCATGACCGCGCTCCCGCCCGCCGCGAGCGCCTTGACGATGTCGCCCGAATACTTGATTCCGCCGTCCGCGATGACGCGCTTTCCGAGCTTGTCCGCCTCCGCGGAACAATCGAGCACGGCGGTGAGCTGGGGGACGCCGATTCCCGCGACGACGCGGGTCGTGCAGATGGAGCCCGGTCCGATTCCGACCTTCACGATGTCCGCGCCCGCCTCGATGAGCGCACGGGTCGCCTCCGCGGTGGCGACGTTGCCGGCGATCAACGGGATCGAGGGATATTTCGCCTTGATCTCGGAGACCTTTTTGAGAACCATTTGGGAATGTCCGTGGGCGGTATCGATCGCGATGACGTCCACCTTCGCCTCGACGAGCGCGGCGACGCGCTCCATCGTGTTGGCGGCAGTGCCGACCGCCGCGCCGACGAGCAATCTGCCGTTCTTATCGCGCGCCGAGTTGGGATATTGGATGCTCTTTTCGATATCTTTGATGGTAATGAGCCCTTTGAGAACGCCGTCCCCGTCCACGATGGGAAGTTTTTCGATGCGGTGCTTCCCGAGGATCTTCTGCGCCTCGTCGAGGGACGTGCCCACGGGCGCGGTGACGAGATTCTCCTTCGTCATGACGTTTTCGATGGGCTGGTCGAAATTCGTCTCGAAGCGGAGATCGCGGTTCGTGAGGATTCCGACGAGCTTCCCGCGCCTTGTGATGGGGACGCCGCTGATGCGGTAGCGCTCCATGAGGGCGACCGCGTCCCGCACGAGATTCTGCGGTTCGAGGAAGAAGGGATCGGTGATGACGCCGTGCTCACTGCGCTTGACCTTGTCGACTTCCTTCGCCTGTTCTTCGACGGACATGTTCTTGTGGATGATGCCCATGCCCCCCTCGCGCGCCATCGCAATCGCGAGGCGGCTCTCCGTGACGGTATCCATCGCCGCGGAAATGATCGGCAAGTTGAGGGTGAGCCCGTCCGTGAGCTTCGTGTGAAGATCGACCTGGGAAGGCAGTACGTCGGAAGCCTGCGGAATGAGAAGGACGTCGTCGAACGTCAGTCCCTCCTTTACGATTTTACTCATCGGAAGCATTCTCCTTGTATTCGCTCAATAAATTTTTAATGTTGAGATAGTTCTCGCTCTCTTTGTCGAACTTTCCTTCCCTGTCGAGAGATTCAAAGAGATAGGAACAATACGCCCTGTCGTTGCTCTCCGCCGCCTCCACGATGAGCGCGATGACGGGGCTCTCCGCGGGAAGATCGGACGGCGTTTCGGAGACGGCGAACGCGTACACCGCTTCCTTCTCGGTATCCGTCACCGCGGAGCGGTATCTCACGCATGCCGCAAGACCGCACACATACGCGCGATAGTCGTATGCGGGCACCTTGTCGGGCAGCGCTTTCCCGTTCTGGCTCACGCAATACTCGCCGAACTCGCTCCTCCGCTCGCTTCCGTCCTCGCCGTAGAGTTCCTCGAAGCGGCTCTCCGCCACGTCGTCCTTCTTGTTGGACGCGGCGATCTCGAACGAGCGCGCAAGGTAGTCAAGAACCTTTGTATGTTGATACTCCTGATAGGCATAATCGCCGCTGATATTCTCCAATCCCAACGAATCGAACAGTTTCATCATTGCGGACGGAGCGCAAAAGGACAGGATCCCGAAGAGAGAAACCATGAGTATGATCGTGATCCCGAACGTGATCAGCGCGGTTTTCAAAATCAGTTTTTTCATTTGCATTCGACCGTGCCTCGATTATTATCCCATATTGTAACATACCGCGGAAAAAAAAGCAACCGATTCGGCATAAAAAACCTGTATTTTCATATCCATAGAGCATGAAAAAATCTATCGGCTGTCTCATTTTGGGGCTTTCGCTCCTTCCGCTCTTCTCCGCATGCGGAAAATACGACTACCTCGCCCATCTCTCGGACGTGCGGAGCGACATCTTCCTCGCCGAGACGGAGGACTTCACGCTCACGGTGTCTTGTCTCGAACGGGAGCGTCCCTTCGCCGCGGACGGAATCGCCGCGCCGCGCGGCAAGACGGTGGAAGCGGTCCTCTCCGAGAAAGTTCCCTCGGGCGCGGAGTACGAGCTGTATTTTCTCGGGGATACCCCCCGCGGGGGAGACATGTCCTTCCGCAACGTCACCGACGACTACTACTATTCGCGCGGGGTGAGCGAATTTCCGCAGGGCGCAATCTCCCTCCGCGTGGTGAAAGACGGCGCGGGGACCGAACTCGTTGCGACGAGCGTCAAAAACGAGGCGACGCTCTCCCCGGAAGAGGCGCTCGATTCGGCAATCAAAGCGGAAAAGGAGACCGTGGATCCGCTCATGCAGGGGGGAATCTTCCACGGGGAATTTCATGTGCGGCTCGTCCGCCGCGACAAAAATTATTATTACGTCGGAATCGTGGACGAGCGTGGCGGGACGACGAGCCTTCTGCTCGACGGCGAGAGCGGAGCGGTTCTTGCGCGGCGAAAAAATTGAATCCGATGGCAGACCGTTGACATTTTCCGCAAAAAAGGGTATACTGAAAGCGGATACATAGGAGGAAACGCCATGCGGGGATTTCTGCGCCGATTCGGATTGGGACTGCTGGGAACGTTCACCGTTCTCTTTGTCTTTCTGTCGTTTGCGGCGGCATTCCTCGCCGTGGCGGATCTCTTTACCGAGCGTTCCGCGCGGACGACGCCCTCCTATGAAAAGGCGGATCTTTCCGGACTTCTCCGCAAGGAGAGCTGGACGCAGGAGGATTACGATCTGCTGTATTACCAGACGGGTCTGCGCCCCGCCGCCCTCGACGTCCTCTCCCGTCCCATGATCACGGAATTTCAGACCGCGCTCTTTCATCAGGGGACGGTCGTGCACGATATGGCGTCTCTCGTCACGCCGCACGACCGCGTCCTCCGGTATTCCGCTCCCATTGCGCCGCTCGAACGCGGGGACGTGCTCGTCTCTTCCTCCTGCCATACGCTCGGCTGGCGGAACGGACACGCGGCGCTCGTGGTGGACGCGGCGGGACAGAGGGTGCTCGAATCGGTCGCGCCCGGGATCGACAGCGAGATCGGCTCGGCGTCGTGGTTCGCGTCGTCCTCGAACTTCCTCTTGCTGCGGCTGAAAGGCGTCGCCGCCGAGGAACGAGCGAAGATTGCGGACTGGGCGGAGGAACACATGCTCGGGATCCCCTATTCCCTCTTCCCCGGGCTCCTCTCCCCGAAGGACGAAGGGGAGAACGTCACGGTGACGAACTGCTCCCATCTCGTATGGCAGGCATACCGTCATTTCGGCTACGACATCGACGCGGACGGCGGTCCCGTCTGCACCCCGCGCGACATCGCCAATTCCCCTCTCTTTGAGGTGATTCAGGTGAACGGGTTCGATCCGGACAAGCTGTGGAGCTGACCCGTTTCGTGATTTCTTTTGAAACGCCGCCCGCGCTCTTTTCAAAGAGCGCGGGCGGCGATTTTGTTTTTTATGAGATCTTTCGGCTATTCCCCGATGAAATCCATGAGGATGCGGTTCTGCACATAGAGATATTCGTCGAGAAACTTCGTACGGTCCCCGTCCTCTTCGAAATAAGCGCGGTTTTTTGCATACGGTACGGCAAAATCGCTCTTCCAATCGCTCCCGAACGCCTCCCGGTAGCGCGCCGCGGAGATCCCGTCCGACGTCCTGAGCGCAAGCATCACAAACTCGGACTTTGCGTCCTTCCCCTCCACTTTCTCGTTTTCGACGACGGGCAGAAATCCCGAGAGAATGCACTTCATGTACTCGTCGAGATCGAACGTGTTGGTAAATCTGCGTCCGAAGAAGAAGGAGCTCGCCGAAACGCCGACGCCGATGTACTCCCCCCGCCGCCAATAGTTGAGATTGTGGCGGCTGCGGAATCCCTCTCTTGCGAAATTGCTGACTTCATACCGCTCGTATCCCTCCTTCCGAAGGAGCTGACAGGCGTAATCGTACAGCTCCCGCACTTCGTCGCCGTCGGGCAGTTCCCCGTTGAGATAATCGGTGTAGATGGGCGTGCCGTCCTCGGGCGTGAGCGCGTACATGGAGATATGGCTCGCGCCGCTCCCCGCCGCGATCGCAATCGTCTTTCGAAGGTCCTCTTTGGTCTGCCCTTTGAGCCCGAGCATGACGTCCGCCGAGAAATTCTCCCCTTTCAGAAGGGACGTGCAGTAGAGATAGTCCCTGACGTTATGAATGCGCCCGAGTTCTTCGAGCTGGCTGTCGATCGCCGTCTGCAAGCCGACCGAAAAGCGGTTGATTCCCGCGCGCTTATAGATTGCGATCTTCTTTTCGTTGACCGTCCCGGGGTTCATCTCGATCGTGATCTCGGGGTCTTTGGAGAGACGGAAGCACTTCTTGATCTGCTTCATCGCGCCATAGATGTAATCGGGATCAATGACGGAGGGCGTTCCCCCGCCGAAATAGACGGTGTCGAAACAAACGTCCCCGAGCTCCTTTCCCCTGAGTTCGAGCTCCTTGAAAAGACACGCCATGTACGCTTCGGCAAAATTGAGGCGGTTGGGGAAGGACGTAAAATCGCAGTATCTGCATTTTTGTCTGCAAAACGGAATGTGAAGATAAATTCCCGGCAAATCAGTTTCCCTCCCAGAGATATTTGTTAAGATCGACGTATCCGCTTTCGACTTCCACGCCCTCGGCGCGGAGGAGCCTTGCCTGCATGTCCGATCCGCCGAAGGCGAAGGCGGGCGCGAGCCTCCCCTCGCGGTTGACGACCCTGTGACAGGGCACGACGACGGGCGTCGGGTTGCGGTGGAGGGCGTTCCCGACGAGACGGGACGCCCGAGGTCTCCCGATCGCCCGCGCGATCATGCCGTAGGTGACGACCTTCCCCCTCGGCACGCTCTTTACATATTCATAGACAGATTGATCGAAATTGTTCATAAGATTTCTTCCTTCCGCCGTCAGATCGCGCTGCGGCGGCAACGCACCCGGTTTAACAATCCATCGAGCGATGCTTTTCGGCACTGTTCAAGGGGATCATCTCGGGCTTGTCTCTCGGTACGACAGCGGAGCGAACTGCGTATGAGGGGATACACTCGACTCCGCGCTTTGCGCTCCGCTCGGTATGACAACGGAGAGAGGGCGCGTGTCGGTATGACAGCGAAGGCTCTCACTTGGCGCCCCTCGGGGTCCCCGCAAAAAGACGTAGTATTTTTGCGGGGTGGTATAGGGGAGCTCCGCCCGTAGGGCGGTGAGGGGTTTCTGAAACCCTTTTGAAACCCTTTCGGCTCACTCCGTTCGCCACTCTCTCATGTGGGTAGAACCCCGCATTCGGTCACCGTTCGCGCGGCAAATGCGCTCACTCATGTCGCATTGCGCCAACAGTTATCAACTGTTGGCAGGATGCAATGCTCCACCCTTTCAGGGGCAGCAAGGGGGAGGGAGCAAAGAATTTCGTGAACATCTCTGCGCGGAGCAGGGTTCCCCTGCGGTAGCGCCCACAATTTGCGCGATACTTCGCGCTTGTTGTCCGATGAAACGAAGAAGAGGTTCGGCAAGTTAAGGCGCGAGAGCACTTTTCCTCGAACGATTCTTTTCGACGCAAGCGAAGCGAGCAAGCAAAGAATCGTTCGAAACCCTCAATCTTTATTCGTCTTCAAAATCTGCATGAATACTTCGCTCGGGACTTCGACCGTACCAATCTGCCGCATCCGCTTTTTGCCCTCTTTTTGCTTTTCGAGGAGTTTCTTCTTGCGCGTGATGTCGCCGCCGTAGCACTTGGCGAGGACGTCTTTCCGCACCGCCTTCACCGTCTCGCGGGCGATGATCTTTCCGCCGATCGCCGCCTGCACGGGAATCTCGAACAGCTGCCGCGGGATGGCGTCCTTCAAGTTCTCGCACAGAATCCGCCCTCTTCCGTACGCTCTGTCCTCGTGCACGATGATCGAGAGCGCGTCGCAGATCTCCCCGTTCAGAAGAATATCCATGCGGACGAGCTTGCTCTTTTCGTAGCCGACGAGCTCGTAGTCGAAACTCGCATAGCCGCGGGTGCGGGATTTGAGCCCGTCGAAAAAGTCATAGACGATCTCATTGAGCGGCAGACGGTATTCGAGTTTGACCCGCCGCGCGTCGAGATAGGTCATGTCCTTGAACACTCCCCGCTTGTCCTGACAGAGCTCCATGATCGACCCCACATAGTCGGGCGGGGTAAAGATCTCCGCCTTGACGATCGGCTCTTCCATGTAGTCGATGTCCGAGGGGGGCGGAAGGTGGGAGGGATTGTCCACATAAAAACTCGTGCCGTCCGTCTTGTGGACGAGATAGGAGACGGAGGGCGCGGTCGTGATGATGTCGAGATTGAATTCCCGCTCGATGCGCTCCTGAATGATCTCCATGTGCAGAAGTCCCAGAAATCCGCAGCGGAAACCGAATCCGAGCGCAACGGAATTATCCGGTTCGAACACGAGGGACGCATCGTTGAGTTTGAGTTTCAGGATCGCCTCTTTGAGGTCGAGAAATCTGGATCCGTCGAGGGGATAGATCCCGCAAAAGACGACGGGCTGCACTTTTTTATAGCCGGGAAGCGGCTCCGCCGCGGGGCGGTCCGCGCTCGTGACGGTGTCGCCCACGGCGACGTCCTCAATGGACTTGATACTCGCGGCGATATAGCCGACTTCGCCCGCCAGAAGCCGATCCTTCGGTTGCAGGGAGGGCGCAAATGCGCCGACTTCGGTGACATCATAGGTCTTTTCGGAGAGGAACGCCCGGATTTTGTCCCCCACCTTGACCTTCCCGTCCATGATCCGCACAAAGAGAATGACGCCCTTGTAATTGTCGTAATAGCTGTCGAAGATGAGAGCTTTGAGGGGCGCCTCGTCGTCGCCGTCGGGGGGAGGAATGAGCTTGACGACCGCCTCCAAGATGTCGCGGATGTTCGTCCCCTCCTTTGCGGACACACAGGGACAGCCCTCGCAGTCCAGCCCGATGACTTCCTCGATCTCCTGCTTCGCCTCGTCGACGCGGGCGGATTGAAGGTCGATTTTATTGATGACGGGCACGATTTCGAGATCGTTTTCGAGGGCGAGATAGACGTTGGCGAGGGTCTGCGCCTCCACGCCCTGCGTCGCGTCCACAACGAGAAGCGCGCCCTCGCAGGCGGCAAGGGAGCGGGAGACTTCATAGGTGAAATCCACATGCCCGGGCGTGTCGATGAGGTTGAATTCGTACTCCTGTCCGTCGAGGGCGGTATAGTACATTCTCACGGGCGCAAGTTTGATCGTAATCCCGCGCTCGCGCTCGATGTCCATGCTGTCGAGAAGCTGTTCCTCCATATCGCGCTTCGAGACCTGTCCCGTCAGTTCCATGATGCGGTCGGCGATCGTGCTCTTGCCGTGGTCGATGTGAGCGATAATGCAAAAATTTCTTAAATTCGGATTTGCCTTTGCCATTGCGTTCCTTTCCTGTTTTCCCCATTATAACTTTTTTCCGAAAATTTTGCAACCGCTATTGCGATTTTCTTTTGCGCGTGATACACTGTTCTCATGAATTTTTTACGAACAATCCCTATTGCGCACCGCGGACTGCACGGGAAAGACGTCCCCGAAAACAGCCTCGCCGCCTTTTTGCGGGCGGCGGAAGCGGGGTATGCCGTGGAGACGGACGTCCGTCTCTCCAAAGACGGGACGCTCGTCGTCTTTCATGACGATACCCTCACCCGCATGACGGGCGATCCCCGCGCCGTGTCCGCCTGCACGCTGCGCGAACTCAAAGAGCTCTCCCTTTGCGGGACGAAGGAAAAAATCCCGACGTTTGCCGAATTTCTCGCCGCGCTCGGGGAGGTTCCCCTGCTCCTCGAAATCAAGAACATGCCGCAGGTCAAGGGCGGGCCGCTTGCGGAGCGGATCGCCGCGGAATTTGCCCGCTCGGGATACCGCGGCGAATATGCGGTTCAATCCTTCCAGCCGCTGTACGTCCGCGCCTACCGTACCCTGCTCCCGCACATTCCCTGCGGAGTACTCTCGGCGGGGCATCTCCCCGCCGACGGCTTTTCGCCTCCGTTTGCGCGGATCAAGCGGCGGATCGTCACCCATATGAGCCTGAACGCTTGGGTAAAACCCGATTTTATCAGCGTCGCCTTCGGCGATCCGCCCCGCGGGACGGAGAAATTCAAAGGCGTGCGGCTTTCGTGGACGGTCCGCTCCGAGCAGGACGAAAAAAGGGCCCGCGCGCTTGCGGACAACATCATTTTCGAGGGCTACCGCCCGAAACTTTGATCCGGGACCCCGATTCGGGAATGCCGCCGAGGGCTTTTGCCCTCGGCGGCATTCGCTTAAAGATTCCAGATGAGTTCCGCATACTCCTTCACGGAGCGGTCGGCGGAGAACTTGCCCGCGGCGCAGATGTTGAAAAGACACTTCCTGTCGAACTCCTCGGTGCCGTAATCGCGCAGGAGCTCCTCCTTCACGCGGACATACTCGGCAAAGTCATAGAGGACGAGATAGCGGTCGGGCTGGTAATCGCTGAGCAGGGAATCGTGCAGGCGTTTGAGCATGCCCTTTTCGTCCGGGAAGGTGCCGTCCACAAGCGTTTCCACGGCGCGTTTTAAGCGGGGATTGGTCTCTGTGAGCTCCCGCGGACAGTAGAAGCGCTTGACGGCGGCGACTTCCTCGACCGTCGCGCCGAAGATATATTCGTTCTCCGCGCCCGCCTCCTCGCAGATTTCGACGTTCGCGCCGTCCATCGTGCCGAGGGTGACGGTGCCGTTGAGCATGAACTTCATGTTGCTCGTCCCCGACGCCTCCATGCCCGCCAGCGAAATCTGCTCCGAGATGTCCGCCGCGCAGACGATCTTTTCGGCGTAGCTGACGTTGTAATTCTGCACAAAGACGACCTTCATCTTATCCGAGACTTCTTCGTCCGAATTGACGAGTTTTGCGATCTCGTTGATGAATTTGATGACCGCCTTTGCGTTATAGTATCCCGGGGCGGCCTTCGCGCCGAACAAAAACGCGGTGGGCGGGAACTCCTCGATCTCGCCGTCCTTGATCCCGAAATAGAAATAGAGAATGGAGAGCGCGTTGAGGAGCTGCCGTTTGTATTCATGGAGCCGTTTCACCTGAACGTCGAAAATGAAATCGGGCGAGAGTTCCACGCCCTCGTGTTCCTTGATATAGGCGGCGAGCCGCTCCTTGTTCCGCCGTTTGAGCGCGCGGAAGGCGGGAAGCATCTCATCCGCAAAGGGCGTGAGCCGACGGAACTGCGTCAGATCCGTGTGCCATTCCTCCCCGATGCGCAGATCAATCTCGTGCGCCAGCTCGGGATTGTTGAGCAGCAGCCATCTTCTCGGCGTGATGCCGTTGGTGATGTTGACGAATTTTTCGGGATAGACCGCATACCAATCGGCGAACGTCTCGGTTTTGAGGATGTCGGTATGGATGCGCGCGACGCCGTTGACTTTTGCCGAGACGTAGATCGCGAGATTCGCCATGTGGATGACGTTGTCGCGGATGATGAAACAGCGGGCGGGATCGAGCCCGTCGCTTTCGAGCTGTTGCTGGCAGCGGACGATCTGGGCATAGACGTCGGGCAGAAGATCGGAGAGCGCGAGCGCGTCCCACTTTTCGAGCGCCTCCGCCATGATGGTATGGTTGGTGAAGTTGAAGCACTTGCGGCAGAGCGCAAACGCCTCCTCAAAGGAGAGCCCTTCCTTCTGCAACAGGCGCAAAAGCTCGGGGATCGCCAGAACGGGATGGGTGTCATTGAGCTGGAAACAGAAATAGCGGTCGAGCTCGCGCAGATCGTGCCCCTTCCGCTTCTCGCCGCGGACAATGTCTTGCAAAGAGGCGCTGACCATGAAATACTGCTGTCTGAGGCGGAGCATCTTGCCCACCATCGTATTGTCGTTGGGATAGAGCACGTCGCAGATCTTCGTCGCGGCGAAATTTTCCTCCGCCGTGTGCTCGCCCTTCATCTCGTTGAACGCCGAAAAGTCGAACGGCTGTACGGGCTCACTGCTCCAAAGGCGGAGATTGTTGATCACGCCGTTGCGGTAACCGAACACGGGCGCGTCGTAGGGCACCGCCTTCACGCTCCGGTCCGCAAATTCCACAATGACGGAATCGCGCTCGACGCGCATCCCCCACGGGTCGCCCCATTTCGTCCAATCGTCCCCCTCTTCATGCTGATAGCCGTCCTCGAAGGTCTGTTTGAAGAGCCCGTAACGGTAGCGGATCCCGTAGCCGTCGAGGGGAATGCCCATCGTCGCCGCGCTTTCGAGATAGCAGGCGGCGAGCCGTCCGAGCCCTCCGTTGCCGAGGGCGGCGTCCTCCACGTCCTCGAAGCGGTTGAGATTCTGCCCGATCGAGGCAAACGCCTTGCGCGCGTCGTCGAGCAGTCCGAGGTTGAGCAGATTCGCAAAGATGGAGCGCCCCATCAGAAATTCCGCCGAGAAGTAGGCGCAGCGCTTGCCCTCGGCGGGCGCCTTCCGGTCCGCCAGAACCAACCGTTTGACCGCCTTTGTGAGCGCGACGTACATCTCCTTTTCTTCCGCCGAAGAAAGGGTTGTGCCGAACTCCGTTCCGAGGATGGCGTCGATCTCTTCCAGAAAACGTTTCCCGTCGAATTTCATATCATTTCCTCCTCCGCATAAAGCGGACTTCTTCCTCCCGATTATAAACGGAAGCTATTTTACCAAAAACGGATCGTAAAGTCAATGCCTTCCAAAACATTTATGCCCGCAATTTCCTCATTTTTTCTATGCGAAATTCCCTTGAATTTACCGAAAGTCTCTTGAAATCTTTGCGGGATTGTGATATAATACCCCCAACGAAGCGAATATCCCGCTGTTTTTCCGGATTCCGAGGAAAAACGCGGCGCAGAAGATTTTCAGGAGGTTGAAGAATGGAACATTGTGCAGCGTGCGGTACACCCGAGCAAGCGGCGGCTTTGAAGACGCTTATCGAAGAATCGCGCTCCACGCCGGGTTGCCTCATGCATATCTTGCAGGAAGCACAGGCGATCTACGGTTTCCTGCCCCTCGGCGTACAAAAGACGATCGCGGAAGGGCTCGGAATCTCTCTCTCGGAGGTGTACGGCGTCGTCACCTTCTACTCGCAGTTCTCGCTCAAACCCAAAGGAAAGCACCGCATCAGCATGTGCCTCGGGACGGCTTGTTACGTCAAGGGCGCGGATAAGGTGCTCGCGGCGATCGAGGAAGAGATCGGCATCAAGTGCGGCGAATGCACTTCGGACGGACTGTTCTCCATCGACAGTTGCCGTTGCGTCGGCGCATGCGGGCTCGCGCCCGTCATGATGATCGGCGAAGAAGTTTACGGCAGACTTACGCCCGACAGGGCGAAGGAGATCCTCAGAGAATACAAGAAGGAGGAAGCGTAAGATGACAGTACAGGAACTTGACGCCATCCGTCAGAAGAAAAAAGAACTCATCGAAGTGCGCCGCGTCATCCGCGAGCAGGGCGAAAAGCTCGCCGAACATACGGGGTACAGAAAACAGGTCCTCGTCTGCGGCGGCACGGGCTGCACTTCCTCCCATTCCATGAAGGTCATCGCCCAGCTCGAAGAATCCTTCAAAGAACTCGGCATCGACGACGTGCTCATCGTCAAAACGGGTTGCTTCGGGCTCTGCGCGCTCGGTCCCATCATGATCGTCTATCCCGAAGGCGCGTTCTATTCCCAGATGACCCCCGAACATGCGAAAACGGTTGCGGAAAAACATCTCGTCAAGGGCGGCGAGATCGTCAAAGAACTGCTCTATGCGGGCACCGTGCATGAGGACGGGTCGATCATTCCCTTCGCGGAAACTCCCTTCTATAAGAAACAGCTCCGTATCGCGCTCAGAAACTGCGGCGTGATCGCGGCGGAGGACATCGAAGAGGCAATCGCCGCGGGCGACTATGCGGCAATCGAAAAAGTGCTCACGACGATGACGCCCGACGACGTCATCAACGAAGTGCTCGCGTCGGGGCTTCGCGGCAGAGGCGGCGCAGGCTTCCCGACGGGCAGAAAGTGGATGTTTGCAAAGGCTTCGCAGGGCGACGTCAAATACGTCTGCTGTAACGCGGACGAGGGCGACCCCGGCGCGTTCATGGACCGTTCCGTGCTCGAAGGCGATCCCCACTGCGTGCTCGAAGCCATGACGATTGCAGGATATGCGATCGGCGCGCATCAGGGTTACATCTATGTGCGTGCGGAATACCCCATCGCCGTCGAACGTCTGAAAATCGCAATCGGACAGGCGCGCAAATACGGTCTGCTCGGCAAAAACATTTTGGGACTCGGCTTCGATTTCGACATCGAGATCCGTCTCGGCGCGGGCGCGTTCGTCTGTGGCGAGGAGACCGCGCTCATGACTTCCATCGAGGGTCACCGCGGCGAACCCCGTCCCCGTCCTCCGTTCCCGGCGGTCAAGGGTCTGTTCGAAAAACCCACGATCCTCAACAACGTCGAGACGTGGGCGAACATCAACCCGATCATCATGAAAGGCTCGAAGTGGTATTCTTCGATCGGGACCGAAAAGTCGAAGGGCACGAAGGTGTTCGCGCTCGGCGGCAAGATCACGAACGTCGGGCTCGTGGAAGTTCCGATGGGAACGACGCTTCGCGAGATCGTCGAGGAGATCGGCGGCGGCATCCCGAACGGGAAGAAGTTCAAGGCTGCCCAGACGGGCGGTCCCTCCGGCGGCTGTATCCCCGCGGAATACATCGACACCCCCATCGACTTCGACAATCTCGTCGCAATCGGCTCCATGATGGGCTCGGGCGGACTCATCGTCCTCGACGAGGACACCTGCATGGTCGATATCTCGAAGTTCTATCTCGAATTTACGGCGGATGAATCGTGCGGAAAGTGCACGCCTTGCAGAATCGGCACCAAGCGCCTTTTGCAGCTCCTCACCAAGATCACGGAGGGCAAGGGTGAACCCGAAGATCTCACCAAGATCGAAGAACTTGCGGAGCACATGAAGTCCTCCTCGCTCTGCGCGCTGGGACAGTCCGCTCCCAACCCCGTGCTCTCGACGCTTCATCATTTCAGAAACGAGTACGAGGATCACATCTACAACCACCACTGCACGGCGGGCGTCTGCAAAGCGCTCCTTTCGTACACGATCGACAAGGAGAAGTGCATCGGATGCGGCATGTGTTCGAGAAACTGCCCCGTCTCGGCGATCGCAAAGACGGATTATACCGCGCCCGGTCACAAGCTCCCGTCCTACCAAATCGACACGGCGAAGTGCATCAAGTGCGGCGTGTGCCTCTCCAACTGCAAGTTCAAAGCAGTCGAGAGAAAGTGAGGTGAAAACAAATGGCTAATATGATCAATCTCAAAATCAATAATATTCCCGTCTCCGTTCCGGAAGGCTCGACGATTCTCGACGCGGCGCGGGCGGCTCACATCGAGATCCCCACGCTGTGCTATCTGAAAGACGTCTCCTGCGTCGGCTCCTGCCGTATGTGTCTCGTCGAGGCGACGGGCGCGCGCGGGCTCGTTGCGGCATGCGTCTATCCCGTCTCCGAGGGCATGGAAGTCAAGACCAACACGGAAAAGTGCAGAAAGAGCAGAAAGATGACCCTCGAACTCATGCTCTCCAAGCACAAGAAAGAGTGCCTCGCCTGCGAACGGGCGGGCAACTGCGAACTTCAAAGACTTTCGACGGAATACGGCTGCGATCCCAACTATTTCGAAGGCGAAACGCTCGACACCCCGCTCGATCTCTCGGCTCCCTATGTCGTGAGAGACAGAGATAAGTGCATCAACTGCAACCGCTGCGTGGCGGCGTGCAAGAAGCAGGCGGTCGGCGCGATCGGTCCCATCGGCAGAGGATATTCCGTTCATATCGGCAGCGCGTTCGAGATGAGCCTCATGGAATCCGTCTGCGTGGGCTGCGGACAGTGCATCGTCGCCTGCCCCGTCGGCGCGCTCAAAGAACGCACGACCGTGGACGAAGTCTGGGCGGCGCTCGGCAATCCGGACAAGAAGGTCGTATTCTTCACGGCTCCCTCCGTCCGCGCAACGCTCGGCGAGGCGTTCGGGCTTCCCGTCGGCACAAACGTCGAGGGCAAGATGGTCGCGGGCATCCGCAGACTCGGACCCGATTATGTGTTCAATATGGACGTCACGGCGGACCTTACGATCATGGAAGAGGCGACCGAGCTTCTCAACCGCATCCGCACGGGCAAACCCATGCCCATGTTCACTTCCTGCTGTCCCGCTTGGGTCAAATTCGTGGAACAGAAGCATCCCGAGATGATCCCCCATCTTTCGACCTGCAAATCCCCGCAGGAGATGTTCGGCGGGCTCTTGAAGAGCTATTGGTGCGAAAAGAACGGCGTCGATCCCAAAGATCTCTACGTCGTCTCCGTCATTCCCTGCACGGCAAAGAAATATGAATGCCACCGCCCCGAAATGAACGGCGAAGTGGACGCGGCGATCACGACGCGCGAACTTGCACGCATGCTCAAAACCGCGGGCATCAAACTCGCGGAACTTCCCGACGAGGAATTCGACAATCCGTTCGCAACCTGCTCGGGCGGCGGGACAATCTTCGGCGCGACGGGCGGCGTGATGGAAGCGGCGCTCCGCGTTGCGGCAAAACTGCTCGACGGCGAATTCAAGGTTGTGGACTTCCCCGAAGTGCGCGGCGTGCTCCCCATCAAGGAAGCGACGTACAGCGTTGCGGGCAACACGGTGCGCGTTGCGGTTGCGAGCGGGCTCGCAAATGCGGAAGAGATCATCCGTCGGCTCGAAAGCGGCGAAAAGCAGTATGATTTCATCGAGATCATGGCTTGCCCCGGCGGCTGTGTGAACGGCGGCGGTCAGCCGACCCTTCCGGACAGCATCCGCAATACCGAGGATCTCAAATCGCTCCGCGCGCAGGCGCTGTATGCGAGCGATAAGCAGAATGCGCTCCGCCGCTCTTCCGACAGCCCTGTGATGGATCTTGTGTACAACGAATATTTCGGCGCGCCCAACAGCCACAAGGCGCACGAAATTCTGCACACGTCCTATCGGGCAGATAAGAGAATTTAACCTCCGTTTGCATAGATAAATCCCCGCGTTCTACGCGGGGATTTCTCATTTTCGGGCAAATGCCGCCCAAATGCAGGGCTCTACCCGCGGGCGGAGTTCCTCCTCTTGGCGCCCCTCGGGGTCTCCGCAAAAAGACGTAGTATTTTTGTGGGGTGGTTGTTTTTCTTGTCATTCCGAGGGAGCCGTAGGCGACTGAGAGAATCCCCTTCTCCAAAGCGGACTTCGTATCGGGGGATACACTCGGGCTCCGCCCTCGGTATGACAGAAAAGGCTCTCGCTTGGCGCCCCTCGCAGGGGAGATGTCACGAGCTTGCGAGTGACAGAGGGGTTTCTGAAATCCTTTCCCTCTCACTCCGTTCGAGGACTTCCCCTATAAGGGGCAGCAAGGCGCGGCGCGGGATTCTCCCGCGCCGCGCCATTTTCAAATCACGTCATGTTGAGCGCAGTCGAAACATCGCCTTGATTTTTTAAGACCTTGCACCTTGGGCGGCAGGGACCGCCGCAAAGCGGTCGCGCCCGCCAGCGCTCCTGTCACGAGACGCTCACAGCGCACCGCGCTGTTGAGCAGAATGCCTCGCTCCACCTCGACAAGTTCAGAGTGACATAATCAGAACGCATTCTTGTTCTCCTCTGTCATTTCGAGGGAGCCGTAGGCGACTGAGAGAATCCCCTTCTCCAAAGCGGACTGCGTATCAGGGGATACACTCGCTCCGCTCGGTATGACAGCTAAAAATCTTATGCGCGTTGGAAAACCACGCTTTTCCATAAGCGCCCACAATTTGCCGCATACTTGCGGCTTGTTGTTTGCGCAAGGCAGATTGTAGGCGGGCGAATGGGTTTCATGAAATCAAATCGCTTAACCCCTCACGAAATTTTTCCGCAAGGAAAAATTTGTGAACCCCTTCTCTTGAACCATGCGCGCGCGTGGTTTTCTTTTAGACAAAAAGAGCAACGGTTTTTTGCCGCTGCTCAAAAATGCAATTCCGCCGTTCCGCGGTTCTTCTCTCTGTCCCGTTTGCGTTTCTCCGCTAAAAGATCTCCTCCACGCCGATCCGAAAATTCTGTCCGTTGCGGAATCTGACGATCAAAGCGTTCCCCTCGCAGGTGCTGTCCGCGTCGAACACTTCGTCCGCGAAGATCAAGAGATCGTATAGGACGTTGGATTCCGTGAGGATATAGTCGTCCGGATGCGCCGAGATCGCGATCTCCTCCTTGCTTTCGAGCCGTTCGAGTACCGTTTCGATAATTCGTTTTACGTGTTCATCTTCCATATTGTTTCTCCTTTGCGATAAAATTAAAGCGCATCCCGCAAAGAGACGCGCTCCATCGGCGGTGTTTGTTTGCGACAACAACCGAAACTTTTGCTAAAAACACAAGTTTTTACCGCGCAATGGCAATCTTACCTTGTGTCCTCATGGCAAAATATATTCGATTGTTGTCGCAGTTTCAGTATAACACGGTTTAGTTTGGTTGTCAAGAACTTTTTCACGCCTTCAAAATGACCGCACTTTCTCAATCACAAGACAGCGCCGCGCGGGCGACTGCCCGCGCGGCGCTAAATTATTTTCTCTTGATTTGCAAAAGCTCATCTGCACTGATATCAAAGTACATGCAAAGAATCCGTATTGACCGAAAGTCGGGCAATCTTCCGGCATTTAGCCATCCACTGATCGTTGTCTTTGGAATGCCGGTATCGCGCGACAATTTTGCCTGTGTAATCCCAAATTCCGTCAGCAAATTTTGTAATAATTCCGAAAAAGTCATAAAAATATTATATGTAAATTACCTAATTAGGTATTGACAATACCTAATTAGGTATGATATAATCAAGTTAAGGAGAATGCAAATGATTCGATGCAGATTTTGTGGAACGGAATTTGACGGAAATTTTTGCCCAAATTGCGGAAAAAAACGACAGGAAACCTATTTTTGTTCTCATTGCGGTGCGCGGCTTGTGGAAAATTGGAAATTTTGTACCGAATGCGGCTTTCCGACTGATTCTGACTCTCCCATTTTACACACAAATCCCATGTCCGATAAGAAGCGATCGCAAGAACTGCCTGTTAAAAGCATTTTTCAAAAGATTGCGCTGTTTATGCCCGATCTTTTTCTCCTGCTCTTTTCTTTGGCGTCGTTCTTCTTTTTTCTTGCGCCCATCGCCGTAATGCCCGGCGGAGAAATTCTCGGAGAAAAGATTCCGGCTGAAAGTTTTGGCAATCTCTATCAACTGATAAAACCAAGCGAAGAAGGCACTTTGTCTCCCTTGATCATTTTCCCTATTGTTGCCGCGGTTTCCGCTCTTTTTGCCGCCTACAATCTGTTCTTCTCCCAAAAACACCCCGTCCGTATCGTCATTCGATATTTATTCTTCCTATTTTTCATTGTATATGCAAGCGTAATCATTGCAATCATAAATGCCACAGACGAAGGAATGGGGTTGATGGCGGTCGGAAATTGTTGTATCTTGATTCTTTCCTTTTCCGTTATCTTTTTTGTTTTTTCTCTCGCATTCGATCTGTACCTTCTTTTCAATCCTCCGGAAAAGGATTCTGTGGCGGCTTCCATCTGCCTTTCCCCATCGCAATCCGAAACATCGGACGAAATATCGGATAACGCATACAGCGAACGTGATGATCTATATTCTGTCAAAATCGAAAAAGGATATCGAAGTATAGGGAAAGAAGCGTTCCGCGACTGTTTAAGACTATGCTCCGTCTCCGTCGGAGAGGGATTGACTTTCATCGCAGATAACGCTTTTCTCGGCTGCGTCTCCTTAAAGGAAATCGTCTTGCCCGCTTCGCTCAGGGAGATCGGATGGTATGCCCTTTGTAATTGTATCGCGCTTGAAAAAATCGAATTCAACGGCACAACAGAGCAGTGGAAACATATCAGCAAGGGTGGAATGTGGGACGATCAGAGCGGAGAATATCGTGTAATTTGTTCGGACGGCATATTGCAAAAAGAACAGTAATCTTTGTTACTGCCTCTCTCTTCCTCCTAAATGTACCCGTCGCTTAGCGGGTGGTTCCTGTTCCAAAGAAGCGGCGTTGGTTCAGTTCATCAGCCCTATGAACATCCTTTCCGCGCCCGAATAAATATCCAAATAGGTCTCAAAGGAAACAAAACCCCCGTGGGGTTCACGGGGGGGCGACAAACGGAACGAAAAAATCAGCGGAACAGCTCTTCTCCGTTGGTTTCGATGACCTTTTTGTAGAACGCCGCGCTCTTTTTGGGCGTGCGTTCGAGGGTCTCGGGGTCGAAATGCACGAGCCCGAATTTCTTCGAGAAGCCCTCCGCCCATTCGAAGTTATCGTAGAGCGTCCAATAGAAATAGCCGTAGATGGGCACCTCGCACGAGGCGCGGAACATTTCGCGCAGATAGCGCTTCAAAAAGTCGATCCTGCAATCGTCGTTGATCTCTCCGTTGAGATCCTTCCACTCCGAGAGCGCCACGCCGTTTTCGGTGTAGATGATGGGAAGCCCGTAGCGTTCAAAGAGGAATTTGGGACCGTAATACATGACGTCGGGATAGACGTTCCAACGGGTGTCCGTCTTGGGCGTGGCGGGGGTGGGCGTGAGCGTAATGATTTTCCCGTTCTGCTCCCTCACGCGGTTGCCGGAGTAGGTATTCACCCCATAGAAGTCGATCTTCGAGCGGATGATCTCCATATCGCTCTCGGGATAGGAGAATCCGCACTCCTCCTGCCATGCGCGGAACTCTTCGGGATATGTTCCGAAGATGAGCGGATCGGTGTAATAGTTGACCGAACCGAAATCCCTGTGGCAGGCGAACGTGTCCTGTTTTGCCACACGGTAGTCGTCGGGGGTGTCGGGAATGGACGGCCAATACGCCTGCGACGTGCCGACTTTGATCGGATGTTTGCATGTCTTGCGGAGCATCTTTTCCCCCAGCCCGCAGGCGAGCAGGACATGGTGCGCCGCGCGCATGACTTCGCCGTCCGAGAGCCTCAGAAACGGCGCGTGCGTCCCCGCGGAATGTCCGAGTCCCAAAAAGACCTGCGGTTCGTTGATGAGGATGAAGTGCGAAATGCTGTCGCCGAACAGCTCGGCGACGACGCGGGCATATTCCTCGAACCATTTGGGACTTTCGGGGTTAAGCCAGCCGCCGCGCAGATAGAGGGCGTACGGATAATCCCAATGGAAGAGGGTGACCCACGGTTCGATCCCCGCCTCCCGGAGCGCGGCAAGGAGTTCGCCGTAAAACCGCTTTCCGTCCTCGCTGACCTTTCCGACACCCTCGGGCAGGAGCCGCGCCCAGTTGATGGAAAAGCGGTACGCCTTGATGCCGAGCTCCTTCATGAGCGCGACGTCCTCGCGGAATTTGTGGTAGTGGTCGCAGCCGACGTCGCCGCGATGACCTTCAAAGATGCGCCCCTCGGTCGCGGAGCCGACGTCCCAGACGTTGAGCCCCTTGTCTGCCTCATGGGCGCCGCCTTCGATCTGATAGGACGCAGTTGCCACGCCCCAGACAAAGTTTTTGACAAAAGACATATCATTCTCCTCCAAATTCAAAGATTGTCGATCTCCCGCAGCCAGAGATCTGCCGATGCGTCGGACGGCATCCGCCAATCGGCGCGGGGAGAGAGGCTCACCGAGCCCACTTTCACGCCGTCCGGCACACAGTTGCGCTTGAATTGCTGCGCAAAGAAGCGCCGATAGAAGTTCTTCAACCATTTCCGCAGTTCGGAACGGTCATATTTGTCCCGGAACGCATATTCCGCCAGATAGAGCGTCTTGGCGGGACTGTCTCCGCGGCGCAGAAAATGCCAGAGATAGAAGTCGTGCAGTTCGTAGGGACCCACGAGATCCTCCGTCTTTTGCGCGATATTTCCCTTTTCGTCGGGCGGAAGGAGCTCGGGAGAGATCTCCGTGCTCAGAATTGATTTGAGCACGACTTCCATTCTTCCGCCGAGCCGCTTCGCCTCATATGCGACAAGCGATCTCACAAGCGTCTTGGGAATGGAGGAATTGACGGCATACATGCTCATATGGTCGCCGTTATACGTGCACCAGCCGAGCGCGAGTTCGCTCAGATCCCCCGTCCCGACGACGAGCCCTTGCGTTTCATTGGCGATGTCCATGAGCACCATCGTGCGGTATCTCGCCTGCGCGTTCTCATAGGTGACGTTCCTGTCCTCGGGATCGTGGTCGATGTCGCGGAAATGGCGGTTCACCGTCCCGCCGATGCTGACGGAGCGGACAGTCACCCCCGCCGCCTGCATGAGCGACATGGCGTTGTTGCGGGTCTTGACGGAAGTCCCGAAGCCCGGCATCGTCACCGCGACGACGTGCTCCCTGTCCTTTCCCAAAAGGTCGAACGCGCGGCAGGCGACGAGGAGCGCGAGCGCGGAATCGAGCCCGCCCGAGATCCCGATGACCGCGCTCTCGGCACGGGTATGTGCGAGCCGCTTCGCAAGCGCGGACGACTGCATCGAGAGAATGAGCCCGCATCGCCGTTCGAGTTCCTTGCCCTGCGGCACAAAGGGAAGTTGCGGCACCTTGCGCACGGTGAGATCGCCCTCGCCCACAAAGTCCGCCCACTTCTCCGCGGGGATCCGATCTCCCTCGCCGTGAGAGAAGGTCGTCTGCTTTCTGCGCTCCGAAACGAGGAATCCGACGTCCACTTCCGCGACCGCCGTCCCACCCGAGAAGGGCAGAGCCTCCGCAAGGCAAGCGCCGTTTTCATAGATGAGATTGTTGCCCGCAAAGACCATGTCGGACGTGCTCTCCCCCGTGCCCGCGTCGGCATAGATATAGGCACAAAGATTCTTGCCCGACTGCGCGGCAAGGAGCGTCTTTCGGTATTCCCTCTTCCCCACCGTCTCGTTGGAGGCGGAAAGATTGACGATGATTGTCGCGCCACGGCGGCAGAGGGAGACGGAGGGCGATTCGGGCGCCCAGAGATCCTCGCAGATCTCGCAGCCGACGGTGACCCCGGGGTGATTTTTGTCGCGGATGAGAAGTTCGCGGTCCATGTAGGGGATTTCGCCGTTGAAAGTCGCCTCAAGGATGAGGACCGGTCGCTCCTCGGGCGCGGGCGAAAAGTAGCGCGCCTCGTAAAATTCATTGTAATTGGGAAGGTAGGTCTTGGGGACGAATTCCAAAATTTTGCCGTCCGCAAGCGCCGCGGCGCAGTTATAGAGCTTGCCGCCGTGGCTGAGCGGGAGCCCGACAAAGACGAGCATCTTCTTGCCCGCCGTCGCCCTTGCGATCGCTTTGAGCGCGTCAAGACAGCCGTCCAAGAGGGTCTGCCGCAAGAAGAGATCGCCGCAGGTGTAGCCCGAAATACAGAGCTCGGGAAAGACGAGGAGCTCCGTACCGTTTTCGGCATGTTCCCCGATGATCTCAATGATCTTTTTCGCGTTGAATTTCGGATCGGCAACCCGCAGTTCCGGGCTCGCCGCCGCAACTTTTACAAATCCGTATTTCATAATTTCCTCCTTCCCGCGCGTTGAAACACCACGCTTCCGGTGCTTTCCCACTCTTTTTGTCATTCCGAACCCCGAAGGGGGGGGGTGAATCCCTAAGTCACTGTTTTTCCTGTCATTCCGAACCCCGAAGGGGTGCCCCGCCCGCATTCTTTTTCACGAAGGGCGGCACGAGCACGCAGTGCGAAGTAGTGAATCTCCTCATTCAATACGGACTGCGTATCGGGGGATACACTCGGGCTACGCCCTCGGTATGACAGCGAAGGCTCTCGCTTGGCGCCCCTCGGGGTCCCCGCAAAAAGACGTAGTATTTTTGTGGGGTGGTATAGGGGAGCTCCGCCCGCAGGGCGGTGAGGGGTTTCTGAAACCCTTTCGGCTCACTCCGTTCGCCACTTTCCCTTTCAGGGACAGCAAGCGTTCCCACAAATTCCCCGCGAGCAGAACCACGCTTCTGCGTAGCGGGACACAATTTGCCGCATACCTGCGGCTTGTTGTCCGATGAAACGAACGAGAGGACAAACAAGTTAAGGCGCGGAAGCACGTTTCTTCACGGAAATTCTTTACGAAGCGCGGCGGCGCGCCGCTTGCGGCAAGCCGCAAGCGAGCAAAGAATTTCGTGAAAAAGCAAGGAATTTCGTGAAAAACAAATTTTATTCCTCTCCCCCGGCGACGTCGGCAACCGACGCGCCTTTGGCGGCGACGCGGATCTTCTCTTCGATCTCCTGCGAGAGTTCGGGATTGTCTTTGAGGAACTGGCGCATTTTCTCTCTTCCGTTGGCGACCTTGTTGTCGTTATAGCTGAACCATGCGCCGCTCTTCTTAATGATGTCGTATTGGATTCCGAGGTCGATGAGGCACCCCTCCTGCGAGACACCCTCGCCGAACATGATGTCGAATTCCGCCTGACGGAAGGGAGGCGCGAGCTTGTTTTTGACCACCTTGGCGCGGGTACGGTTGCCCGACGCGCCATCGGCGTCTTTGAGGGTGTCGATCTTCCTCACGTCGATGCGCACGGACGCATAGAATTTGAGCGCCTTGCCGCCGGGAGTGACTTCGGGATTGCCGAACATCACGCCCACTTTTTCGCGGAGCTGGTTGATAAAGACGACGCACGTCTTGCTCTTGTTGACGATTGCGGTAAGTTTCCGAAGCGCCGGCGACATGAGCCGCGCTTGAAGTCCCACATGGGAATCCCCCATGTCCCCCTCGATCTCCGCCTTGGGCGTGAGCGCGGCGACGGAGTCCACGACGATGATGTCCACCGCGGAGGAACGGACAAGGCTGTCCACAATGTCGAGCGCCTGTTCGCCCGTGTCGGGCTGGGAGACGTAAAGTTCGTCGAGATTGACCCCGAGATGCTTGGCATACACGGGATCGAGCGCGTGTTCCGCGTCGATAAACGCCGCGATTCCGCCCGCCTTCTGTGCCTGTGCGACCGCGTGGAGCGCGACCGTCGTCTTGCCCGAGGACTCGGGGCCGTAGATCTCGATCATTCTGCCGCGGGGAAGTCCTCCGACGCCGAGCGCGAGATCGAGCGCGAGGCACCCCGTCGGAATGACGTCGATGTCCGTGTTCCCCGCCTCGTCGCCGAGTTTCATGATCGCCCCCTTGCCGTACTGCTTTTCGATCTGTGCGAGCACGGCGTCGAGCGCTTTGAGCTTGTCTTCGTTCATATATTTTTCTCCTTCGATGGTTTTCCCCGATCCTAACGGATCTCTTTATAGGCATGGAAGAGCGCGAGATTGACCGCCTTCCGCGTGACCGCGCCGCGGTCCCCTTCCAGACGGTATTCGAATACGCGCACTCTCTCCCGCGTACCGACGGCGATGTAGCAAAGTCCCGCCGGTTTGCCGGAGGCGTCCGAATCCGGTCCCGCAATGCCCGTTGTGGCAACGGCGACGTCGCAGACCCCGTCGCGGAGCAATCCCGCCGCCATTTCGTACGCCGTCTCGTTGGAGACCGCGCCCTTGTTTTTGAGCGTGTATTCGCTCACGCCGAGGCGGGCTTTCTTTGCCTCCTCGTCATAGACGTTGAGTCCCTCGTAAAATACCTTGCTCGCCCCGGGGTTGGACACGATCGCCTGTCCCACGCCGCCGCCCGTAAAGGATTCCGCCGTCGCGATTTTCAGGCGGTGCAGTTTCAGCGCGGCAAAGAGCCGCTCCGCGATCGGGACGTCTTCGAGGGCGTACACATAGGGTTCGAGCTCGCTCGCGAGAATCCTCACTATTTCGTCGACGGTCACTTTGGGCGTGTTGCCGTCGTAGATGACTTCGATCCTGCCGCAGCCGTCAATTTCGCTCGCATGGATCGAGAGCGTTCCGTCCGCCTCGTCCTGCGCGTCGGCGACCGCCGCGAGCACTTTCTCCGCCGGTGCGGCGACCGTGCGTACCACGACGCTGCCGTAGGACGTTCCCCGTCTCTTGTCCACGGCGGGAATGATTTCGGCGCGGGCGATCTCCCCGCCGCGCTCCCCCGCAGGCAGTACCGCAAAGAGACAGGTCGGCGTTTCGAGGAGCGTTCCCGTAAATTCCTTGCCCACGGCGACGGACACCGCCTCCCGTGCGGGAGAGAGAAGCACCTTATCGCAGATGACAAAGACGCCGTCGCACTCCCGCGCGAGGCGCGCGATGGAGTTTGTGACGGCGGCGGGGGCGTCATAGGGCAGAAGAACGACCTCGTCGAGCAGGACGCCGCCCGAGAGCAGAGCATCCGTCACGCAAGCGTAGTTCACGGACGAGACGGAATGATTGAGATTGCGTAGCACGACTGCCGCGTATTTCATCTTACTTCTTCTCTTTGGTTTCTTCGCGGAGAACTTGTCTGTTCCCGATGATATAGTTCATTCCCGAGAGAATGGTGAGCCCGGTCGCAAGCAGAAGCATGGCAAACCCGACGACCGCGGCGATCTTTCCCGCTTCGGTTTCGGGGAAGGAGGAGGCGACGACGAGAATGACGAGCGCAAAATCCTGCGCGACCGTTTTGAGTTTACCGAAAATGTCGGCGGCGAGCACGATTTTGCACTCCGCGGCGACCATGCGGAATCCGCTCACGATGAGTTCCCGCGCGAGAATCACGGCGGTGCAGACGCCCGCGGCGATCAGTCCCCAGCCCGCAAGATATTCCGTTTCGAACACGGCGGGAATGGCGAGCAGGAGAATGAGCGCGGTGGAGACGAGCACTTTATCCGCGATGGGGTCGAGAAATTTCCCGAGATTGGTGACGAGATGGCGTTTGCGCGCGATGTATCCGTCGAGAAAGTCCGTGGATGCGGCGAGCGCAAAGACAATCCCCGCAATGAGAAAATTGTAGGGAAGAACGCCGTCTAAACAGAAAAAAACGGCGAAAACCGGGATCATCAAAATTCTTGTCAACGTGATTTTATTCGGTAAATTCATGGATGTTCTCCTCGGTATGTCCATACAAGTCATATGTATCGGCGCGGTCGATCAAGACCGTACAGATCTTTCCCTCCTCCGCCTGCGGCGCGTGAAAGTACGTCACGCCGTCGATCTCGGGAGCCTGAAAATAAGTTCTTCCGACAAAGCAGTTCCGTTTGAAATCAATCCCGTCGCAGAGCACGGGAATCCGCGTTCCGACGAATCCCCCGAGAAATTCCCGGGAAACCCCCTCCTGCGCCGCATACAGTTCTCTGCGGCGGCGGTTTTTCACGCGCGCGGGGATCTGTCCCGCCATGCGGTAGGCGGGCGTATCCTCCTCCCGCGAATAGGCGAAGAACCCGGCGTTTGTGAGGTTCGCCTCGCGCACAAAGGAGACGAGCGCGGCGTGTTCCTCCTCCGTTTCGGAGGGAAACCCCGTCATGAACGTCGTGCGGAGCGCGATCCCCGGAATCCGCTCTTTGAGGCGTCTGACGAGCGCGAGATATTCCGCGCGGCTCCCCTGCCGCCCCATGAGTTTCAGAATCCTGTCCTCCGAATGCTGCAACGGAATGTCGAGATATTTGAGGACCTTCGGATTGTCCGCTATCTCCCGGATCAATTCCTCCGTCACCCGCTCCGGATAACAGTATAGCAGTCTTATATGACAGATATTGTCAAGTTCGGAAATTTTTTTAATGAGTTTTACGAAATTATTTTCGCCCTTGTCCTCGCCGTAGCGGGACGTATCCTGCGCGACGAGAATGAGTTCCTCGGTTCTGCCGAGCGAGCGCGCCTCTTCGACGAGCGTCTCGATCGGATAGGACGTATATTTCCCGCGGATCTTCGGAATCAGGCAATAGGTGCAGTGATTGGAGCAGCCCTCCGCGATTTTCAGATATTTGTAGTGCGGAGCGGTGGAGACGAGGCGGCTGCGTAAAGTCCCGTCGCCCTTTCCGACGGCGTCGACCCGCTCGCCCGCATATGCCCGTTCGAGCGCGGGGAACAGTTCCGAGACGTCGTTGATTCCCAAAAAGACGTCCCCCTCCGTGAGGGCGGGAAAGAGCTCGGAGATGAAGTGTTGGGGCAGACAGCCCGCCACAACGATCTTTTCGAGCGCGCCGCCGCGGTAGCGGTTCCCTTCGAGGACGGTTTCGATCGCCTCCTTGCGCGCCGCATTCAGAAATGCGCATGTGTTCACAATGAGGATCTGCGCTTGGGAAAGGTCGTTGGTGATCGTACATCCGTGAGAGGCGATCTCCCCGAGCAGACGCTCGCCGTCCACGCGGTTCTTGTCGCAGCCGAGGGAGATCATTCCGAAAATTTTCTGCATGCGTGCTCCTTATCAATCGAGAGGACCGTATTTGCTCTCGAACTCTTCCTTCGTGAGGAGCACCGCCCTTGCGCGCGCCTTCCCGTCGAAGGGGGAGACATACCCCATCGTCTCCATCCATTCCATGATCTTGCCCGCGTGGTTGTACCCCACCGAGCATCTGCGCTGAATGAGCGAGATGGACGCCGATCCGAGCTTGACGACCATGCCGAGCGCGCGGATATATTCGGGCGTGATCGCGCCGCCGCCATCCTCGTCGTCATCGTCGTAATTCTCCTCCGCCTCCTCGTTGCGGTTGATGTAATCGGTGACGTCGGGATCGAAATACGCCTCGTTGTGCGTCTTGATCTCCTCGACGATCGCCTGAACTTCCTCCGACGATATGAACGCGCACTGCACGCGGGAACAGTAGAACATTCCCTCCGACTTATAGAGCATATCGCCGTTGCCGAGCAGTTTCTCCGCGCCCGATTCGTCGAGAATGGTACGGGAGTCCACTTCCTGAATGACGCGGAACGCCATACGGGTGGGCAAATTCCCCTTGATGACGCCCGTGATGACGTCCACCGAGGGACGCTGGGTTGCGATGATGAGATGGATTCCCGCGGCGCGCGCCTTCTGCGCGATGCGCTGGATGCGCTCCTCGATGTCCTTCTTGGCGACGGACATGAGATCGGCGAGCTCGTCCACGACGATGACGATCTTGGGAAGTTTCTGATCGCCTTCCGAGAGCGTGTCGTTATATTCGTCGAGATTGCGCACGACCGTGCCCGAGCGCGTCGTCTGCTCGAAGAGATCGAACCTGCGCTCCATCTCCTTGATCGCCCAGTTAAGCGCCATCACCGCCTTCTGTGCGTCCGCGACGATCTCGTTGATCATGAGATGAGGAAGTCCGTCGTAAACGGTGAATTCCACCTTCTTGGGGTCGATGAGAATGAGCCTCAAATCCTCGGGGGAATATTTGCAGATCAGGCTGATGAGAATCGCGTTCAGACAGACCGATTTCCCCGAGCCCGTCGCGCCTGCGATGAGCATATGCTTCATCTTGGTGATGTTGCCGCACACATTTCTGCCCTCGATGTCCTTCCCGATGGCAAACATGAGCGCGTCCCGCGTGCCGCCGAGATATTCGTTCGCCTGCATGACGGAGCGGAGCCCGACCGTCGCGCGCACGGAATTGGGCACTTCGATGGAGATGAGCCCGGATTCGTTGTTGGCATACATATTCACGCCGTCGCGGGCATGCAGCCGCATGGCGATCTCCCCGCCCCTGCGGGTGACCGTGTTCAGGGAAATGTTGTGCGGAATATCGAGATCGTAGCGCGTCACGGAAGGACCCGTCGTAACCCGCATGATCTCCGCGTCCACGCGGAATCCCGCAAGCGTCTCGATGATGATCTCCGAATTCCGCTCGACCTCCTCGGGCGGGACGGCGATCGTATCGTCGTACTGGCGGAACAGCGCCATCGAAGGCTGCTGGTAGGGACGGTAGACATGTCTCTCGGGACGGGGCGCCGCTTTGGACTTTTTCTCCGCAGGGCGCGGCGCGCTCTCCTCCGGGGGAGCGTCGTCATCAAAGAGATTCGCATCCGATCTCCGCAATCTGCCGATCGCACGGCTGTCCCCGAGATCTTCCTCCTCCGCGCTCTCTCTTCCGCGCGGCTCTTCAAACGTCTCTCTTCCGCGCGGTTCCTCGAACGATTCACTCTCCTGCGGCTCTTCGAAGGTCTCCCTTCCCCGCGGTTCCTCGAAGGTCTCCCTTCCCCGCGGTTCCTCGAACGTATTCTTTCTGCGCGGCGTATAGTCGTCCAATCCGCGGAGACCGCCGTATTCGGGGGGATCGTCGATCTTGTCGAGGAAATTCTTTTCTTCCCCCCTTCCGAACTCTCTTCCGAAGGAGGGATCAATCCTCGTGCGCTCCGCCCTCGGGCGGGAGAAGAGACTGCGGAACTCATCGTGCAGTTCATCCTTTTTCTCTGCGGGCTCCGCGGAGACGGGAGGATGCTCGCTCTTGACGGGCTCGGGTTCGGGGCTGACGGGCGCGCGTTTCACCCGCTCGGGCTCCTCCGTCCGCACATCTTCCGCGGCGGACGGTTCGTCGAAAATATTCGGCGCGGACGTGAACTCCTCCTCAAAGGGAACGTCTTTGGCATAGCGGTCATGCGGCTCCTCCGGGGGCGTGATCGGCGCGCGATAGGAGGGCTTTGCGGGATAGTTGATATCCTCCGCCCGCACGGTATAGCCGTCGGGACGGGAGTCCGGTCTCTGTTCCACGATCTTGCGCGGCATCGGCTCGCGGGTGAGTTCCGCCTGCGCGCCGTAACGGTCGGTGTAGCTCGGCGCCGACCCGCCGCTCTGCCGGGGCTCCGTCCGCTTTTCGAAACTTGCGGGAATGCCGTAATCGGTTCTGCGCGCGGGAGAATCGCTCGGTTCGATGCTGCTCCTGCGCACACGGGAATTGAAATAGGAATCCTGGTTGTAAATCAAATTGCGCTTGAAATCCTGCGCGGGAGACGAATACAGAATATCCATTCCGGAATACCCGCCGAACAATCCCGCGTCGTCCGCGGGCGCGTTGTACTGCGGCTCCGACGGCTGTTCGTACCGCGGTTGTTCATATCTCGGCTGTTCATACCGCGGCTGTTCGTATTGAGGCTGTTCGTATTGAGGCTGTTCATAGCGCGGTTGTTCATATTGAGGCTGTTCGCGCACGGGCGCCTCTGCAGGGGGGGCGGTGCGGTAACGGACGGTACGGGGCGTCGGTGCCGCGTCTGCCTCGGAGACGTTCTTGCCGCCCGTTTTCTTCTCCTTTGCGGGTTTCTCCGCGCGCGGACCGCGGCGGGAGAACGCCAACGCAAAAAACGGTTTCAAGAGGAAGAATGCGCAGACCGCGAGGAGCAGGGAGAACAGAACGTACGCTCCCACGGGCGAGAGAATCGCCTGCACGGGGTAGACGAGGAGCCCGAGAAAGACCCCGCCGGGCGTGGAAGCCGAGGCGGACGTCTCCGCCGCGTTCCAGCAGTGCGACATATACGCCCCGAATCCGCCGCCGAGGGAGGCGGACGTCAGGGCGAGATGGACGATGAGAAAGACGCACACCGTCGCCGCCGAGCCCTTCAAAACCCAGCGCCACGGGAGTAATTTCCTTCCCGAGATCATGACGACGGAGAGATAGAGGCAGAGGACGAGCGCGGGATAGACGAAAAATCCGAGCGCGCCGAAAAGAAACGCCGTGATCGACGTGCCGATCTCGCCGAGTATGTAATTCCCTATGATTGAAATGACGAGCAGGATGACGCTGAACAACAGCAACGTCATGCCGAAGGTTTCCCTCGTGATGACGGAGCCGACGCCCGGGCTTTTCTTGTCCTCCCCGCGACCGTAACCGTTCAAAATATTCCTCCGTTCCCCGAAAAGACAGGGTATCGCTATTTTCTCATGTTATAGTATAACATTTCGCGGCGGAATTTTCAACGATATTGACATGGATTTTTTGCGGGAAATAAAAAAATATTTGTAGACGGGACATGCTATCGCGCGAAAAATGTTGCTCCGCAGGCAGAGAGACCGCCCCGACGGACTTTCCTCCGCCGGGGCGGTCTCCCCCTTTCCTTATCTATCCGACTTATACCATGCTTTCGAGGATGAGCTTGTCCGCCACCAGCGCGATAAACTCGCTGTTGGTCGGCTTTTCGGTGCCGATATAGACCCGTGCGCCGAAGATTGCGTTCACGGCGTCGATCCTTCCGCGGTTCCATGCCACCTCAATCGCATGACGGATCGCACGTTCCACTTTGCTCGCCGTCGTGTGAAATTTTTCGCCGATGATGGGATACAGTCCCTTTGTGACGTTGTTGATGATGTGAGGATCCTCCACCGCCATCTTGATCCCCTCGCGGAGGTATCCGTACCCCTTGATGTGGGGCGGAATCCCGATCGAGATGAAGATGCCCGAGATGCGTTCGTCGAGAGAATTGGCGCGTCTGCGCTCCACGCTTTCGCGGACGGGCGGTTCCTCCTCGCCCACAACTTCCGCCACGCGGTCCGCCACGACGGACGCCGAAACGGGTTTCATCAGATAGTACTTTGCGCCGAGCGAGATCGCGCGGTTGATGATCTTATCGTCCGAAAAGTTCCCCATGACGATAAAATCCGCCTTGCGCTGTTCTTTGCGCGCCTCCTCCATGACGGTGAAACCGTCGAGATTCCGCAAAAAGAGACTGAGCACGACGATCGACGGACCGGCGGACTTCATCAGCTCGATCCCCTCCGCGCCGTCGTCGCTCACGCCGCAGACATTGAACCCGTTTCTCGCCGAGAGCTCTTTTCTCAATTCTTCCGCAAATGCTTCGTTGCTTTCCAAAATCAAAATCTGTACTTGTTTCATATTCCGTTCCCCCCGCTTCATTTCATTACGGTATCATTATAGTACCTCCGACCGGAAATGTAAAGCAATTTTTGTACAAAATTCATCTATTTTTTTACGAAATTCATAGAATTATGTACAGAATTGTCGAATGATGACGAATCTCTCGTCACAGTTCCGAAATTGACTGAAAATAAAGAAAATTTCCTTCGTTTCGAAGGAAATTTGTCTGTTTTCGGAAAATTACTCGCTCACCGAATCGAGATACTCGTCGAACGTGATGCGTTTATCGAACACTTTCGTGCCGTCGAGGACGATGATGCGGTTGCAGACGGTGTTCATGAGCTCCTGGTCGTGGGACGTGAGCAACATGCAGCCCTTGAAGGAGGTCAGCCCGTTGTTGAGGGATGTGATGGATTCGAGATCGAGGTGGTTCGTGGGCTCGTCGAAGATGAGGAAATTCCCCCCTTCGAGCATCATTTTGGCGAGCATACAGCGCACCTTTTCGCCGCCCGAGAGGACCTTCGCCTCTTTGAGCGCCTCCTCGCCCGAGAAGAGCATGCGCCCGAGCCAGCCGCGCAGGTACTCCTCATAGTGGTCTTTGGAAAAGCGGGAGAGCCACTGCACGAGCGTCAGATCGCACCCGTCGAAAAATTCGCCGTTGTCCACGGGGAAATAGGAATAGTTGATCGTCTTTCCCCACTTCACCGTCCCCTCGTCGGGCTGCTGTTTGCCGGTGAGAATGTCATAGAGCATGGTGACCGACGTGGATTTATCGCCGAGAATGCCGATCTTGTCCCCCTTCTGCACAGTGAATGAGACGTCCTCGAAAAATCCCTTCTTTGTGAGCCCCTCTACCATGAGGATATCGTTTCCGATCTCCCGTTCGTACTTGAATTCGATAAAGGGATACTTTCGGAGGGAGGGTTTGAAGTCGGAGATCGTCAGTTTTTCGAGCTCCTTCTTTCTCGCCGTCGCCTGCCGAGACTTGGAGGCGTTCGCCGCAAAGCGCGCGATGAACTCTTTGAGCTCCGCGGCGCGCTGTTCCGCCTTCTTGTTCGCGTCGCGCTGCTGCCGCGCCATGAGTTGGGACGTCTGATACCAGAAATCGTAATTCCCGAGATAGAGTTCGATCTTGCCGAAATCCACGTCGCAGATGTGCGTGCAGACCTTGTTGAGAAAGTGGCGATTGTGCGAGACGATGATGATCGTATTTTCGAAGTCGAGAAGGTAATTTTCGAGCCAACGCACCGTTTTGAGGTCGAGGTTGTTGGTCGGCTCGTCTAGGAGCAGGACGTCGGGGTTGCCGAAGAGCGCCTGCGCAAGCAGTACCTTCACCTTCTGTTTGCCGTCGAGTTCCCCCATCATCATGGAATGATATTCCGAGGGAATGTCCAGCTCGTTGAGAAGGGTCTGCGCTTCGCTCTCCGCCTCCCAGCCGCCGAGTTCGGCAAACTCGCTTTCGAGCTCGGAAGCGCGGACGCCGTCCTCCTCGGTAAAGTCGGTATGGGCATAGAGCGCGTCCTTCTCGTCCATGATCTCGACGAGCCGCTTGTGCCCGAGCATCACCGTGCGGAGCACCGTCTCGAAGTCGTACTTATTTTGGTTTTGCGCGAGAACGGACATGCGCTCGTTCTTGTCGAGCGTGACGTCCCCCTTGTTCGGCTCGATCTCCCCGGAGAGCACTTTGAGGAACGTGGATTTTCCCGCGCCGTTCGCGCCGATGATCCCATAGCAGTTGCCTTTCGTAAATTTGAGATTGACTTCCTGAAATAATTTCTTGCTTCCGTATTGCAGACTGACGTTGTTGACCTGTAACATTGCTCTCCTCTTTCGCGGCGTCTTTTGCGCATGCCGCCGAAATCAAAGAGCATTATACCATATTTCTCCCGTTTTATCAAATAAAAAGCGCCGCCGCAGAGAGATTTGTTCTCCAAAGCGCATTGAAAATCGCTCCGAAAAAAATTGCATGAATAGTTCACTTTATGAATAAAAATACTTGACAGACTTCCGATGGGGAGCTATAATATATCAAGATAATTTGAAAAAGGTGAAAACGATGAAAAAGAAGATGAATTTTTTACGTCGGGTCAAATGCCGTGCGGTTCAGACGGTATTCCGTCTTGCGATTCCGTTCATGCCCTACCGTGCGCCGCGCCTCCTCGACAGCTGTGCCGACGCCGCCGAGCTCGCGGACAGAAAGAAGAGGACGCGCGCGCTGATCGTGACGGACGGGGGCGTGCGCGGACACGGACTGCTCGATCCCGTTCTCGCCGCGCTGGGGGAGAAGGGAATTTCCTTTGAGATCTTCGACCGGACGCCCCCGAATCCGACGGTCGCCGCGATCGAAGAGGCGCTCGGAATGTATCGGGAGAAGAAGTGCGATTTCCTCATCGCCGTGGGAGGCGGATCCCCGATGGACTGCGCCAAAGGGGTGTGCGCAAGGATCATCAAGCCGAAGAAATCGCTCGCAAAGATGAAGGGCGTTCTCAAAGTGCGGGGACGGCAGCCCCTCTTTATCGCCGTGCCGACGACTTCCGGCACGGGCAGCGAGGCGACGGTCGCCGCCGTCGTGACCGACGAAAAGACCCACTACAAATTCACGATCCTCTCCTTCTGCCTCGCGCCGAAATACGCCCTTCTCGACCCCGTGATGACGCGCACGCTCCCGCCCGCGCAGACGGCGGAGACGGGGCTCGACGCGCTCACCCATGCCGTCGAGGCATACATCGGGAGATCGACGACCCGCGCCACGAGAAAGCTCGCGGTGCACGCCGTCTCCCTCATCAAGGACAACCTGCTCCCCGCGTTCCGGAACGGAGACGATCTTGCCGCGAGAAAGAATATGCAGATTGCCGCATACGAGGCAGGGCGCGCCTTCACGATCTCCTATGTGGGATATGTGCACGCGCTTGCGCATGCCCTCGGAGGCATGTACAACGCTCCGCACGGAAGGACGAACGCGACCCTCCTGCCCATCGTGCTGAAAGCGTACGGAAAATCGTGCCAAAGGCGGCTTGCGAATCTTGCGCGGAAGAGCGGCGTGTGCGCGGAGAGAAGAAACGACGTCTGCGCGGACGCGATGATCGCTTGGGTGGAGGAACTCAACCGAAAAACGGGTATTCCCGCAGCGCTCGACGTGTGGGAAAAGGACATTCCCGTCCTTGCAAAGCGCGCGGACCGGGAGGCGAATCCGCTCTATCCCGTTCCCCTGCTCATGAACCGGCTTCATCTCGAAGAACTGCTCCGTCTCGCCCGCGCGCCGAAGGCACGCACGCCGCAGGAACTGCTCTCTCTGCAAAGGGAGTACTTCGAAAGCGGCGCGACCCTTTCCGTCGCACGGCGGAAGATGTGGCTGAAAAAGCTGTATGCCGCGATCAAGGCGCATGAGACCGAGCTCCACGCGGCAATCCGCGCCGATCTCGGCAAGAGCGACATGGAGAGCGTCATGTGCGAGACGGGGCTCGTCCTCTCCGAGATCTCCTTCATGCTCAAACACATGAAGCGGTACGCAAAGGAGGAACGGGTGAAAACGCCGCTCGCGCAGTTCCCCTCGCGCAGTTTCCGCAAGCCTTCGCCCTACGGCAACACGCTCATCATGAGCCCGTGGAATTATCCCTTCCTGCTGACCGTCGAGCCCCTTGTGGACGCCCTCGCCGCGGGAAATACGGCGATTCTCAAACCCTCCGCCTACTCCCCCGCCACGGGTGAGGCGATCGCGAAGCTCATCGGGGAAGTCTTTCCGCCCGAACTCGCCGCAGTGGTGCTCGGCGGACGGGCGGAGAACGGGCTGCTCCTCGATCTCGCTTTCGACAAGATCTTCTTTACGGGGAGCGCGGCGGTCGGGAGAGAAGTGATGCGGCGGGCGAGCGAACGGCTCATTCCCGTCACGCTCGAACTCGGCGGAAAGAGTCCCTGCATCGTGACGAAATCCGCCGACGTCAGGCTCGCCGCAAAGCGGATTGTGTTCGGGAAATTCCTCAACTGCGGGCAGACCTGCGTCGCTCCGGACTACATTCTCGTGCACAAAGACGTCGAAAAACCCCTGCTGTTTGAGCTGAAACGGCAGATCGGACTGCAATTCGGGAAGGATCCGCTCGGCAATCCCGACTACGGGAAGATCATCAACGAAAAACACTTCCGAAGGATCTGCGGGCTGATCGACGAAAAAAAGATCTATTGCGGCGGAAGGCGGGACGAGGCGGCGCTTCGGATCGAGCCGACCGTGCTCTCGGGCGTGACCTACGACGACGCCGTCATGGGCGAAGAGATCTTCGGACCCGTCCTCCCCGTTCTGACCTATACGGACGACGAGGCGATCATCGCCAAGATCAATGCGGGGAACTCGCCGCTCGCGGCGTATCTCTTCTCCTCCGATAAAAAGCAAATCGGGATGTTTCTCTCCCGTCTCCGCTTCGGCGGCGGATGCGTGAACGACGTCGTCATCCATCTTGCCACGCCCTATATGGGCTTCGGCGGCGTGGGCGAGAGCGGAATGGGAAGCTATCACGGCAAAGACGGGTTCGATTGCTTCACGCATAAGAAGAGCGTCGTCGGGAAGAGCCGTAAAATCGATCTCCCCATGCGCTACCAGCCCTATCGCAAAGGTTACGAGAAACTCGTGCGATTCTTTCTGAAATGACCCCGCGCGCCGCCCCTTCCGAACCCACGGAAGGGGCGGCGCGCGTTCGGGGCGAATTGCGCCAAAGTACGTCAAATCGCTTGCAATTATAGATTCGTTATGATAAAATATCCGTAAATAAATTCTTTTTTATCGGCTTATATTTATAATGGAGGTATTTTTGATGCACAAATGCAATCGGTGCGGAGCCGAGTTCGAAGGCAAGACCTGCCCCGAATGCGGATGGAAAGCGGCGTCCTCTCTGCGGGCGCTCCTGTCCTTCGCATTCTTTCTGCCCCATCTCACCCCGCGCGAGAAGCGGACGGAACGGATCGGCAGTCTGAAATTTTTCTCCGCATTCCTCTTTCTCATCTTTTCCGTCGGGCTGTTTCTGCTCTTCATCGCCCCCGTGTTCGAACTTTCGGGCGACAAGGCGGACGTCTGGAACGGCTATTCGCTCTACGGATTGCTTGCGGGCGCAAGGGAAACGGCTGAAATCGTCGCGTTCGCTCCCGCCCTCCTCGTTCTTCTCTATGGATTCCTCTCCCTCGCGGCGGCGATCGTCTGTCTTGTGTTCCGCATCAAGCGCAAGACGGGACGCTTGGAACCCCTCTTCATCGCGCTCCCCTACGTTTTCACGCTCTGCGGCGCGCTCATCGGGATTCTCTTTTCGGCGCTCCTTCCCGCAAAGGCGAGTTCCGGACTTCATCTCACGGAGGGCGGCTCCGTCGTCTCCCCCTTCTCCACCGCGATTCTCGCGATCTCTCTCATCGCCGCGGCGGTTCTCTGCGTGTGCGATCTTCTCTGCCTGCACGCAAAGTATCTCGATGACTATCGCTATCACACCGCAAAGGGCGAGAAACTGACGGAGACGGCGGCGCAGATCAACAACATCTCCGCGCGTGGAACATTCACCATGCGGAACATCCTCAAATACATCACGTCCGCAGTCTGCATTCTGTTCTTTGTCGTATATCTCGCACTCTGCTTTTTGCCGGGCGGCGTCCTTGCGAAGCTCTCCGAGGCAAAGGAGACCCTCGCGTGGGCGGAGACCCTCACCGACACCGAGCGGCAATTCGAGGCGCAAAAGATCGCACAGGCAAACGCCGTCGCTCCGGCGGGTACCGCGGCGTTCGTTCTCCTCGGGATCTTCCTCGCCTGCGCCATCGCCGTTTTTGTCTACCGTCTCGTGAAAAAGGACAAGAAGATTTCGTCCTTCTTTACCGCGGCGCCCTTCGTGCTCTACGGGCTATTGGTGTTCTTCGGTCTGATCTTTGCGATGGATCTCATGAGCGGGGCGACCTTCCTCTGCGCCGTTGTCATTCCCACGGCGTGCGTGTTCGGGCTCTGCCTTCTGTTCGAGCTCGGGAAACGGTATCTTCAAAATTCGTACGATTATCTCTGCCTGTCCGAAAACGATCACGCGTTTGAGGGCGACGGCAAGCTCATTCATTTCAATGTGCCCGCGCCTGCTGCGAAAATCGGCGAATATGCCTTCTGCGACTGCGGAAAGATGACTTCTCTCATCCTTTCCGACAGCGTAAAGGCGATCGGAATGAGCGCGTTCGAAACCTGTTCCGAGCTCAACCGCGCCGTTCTCGGAGGCGTGATTGAAATCGGGCGCTATGCCTTTCTCGACTGCACCGCGCTCGAAGAAGTCTATCTCCCCGCAACGCTCAGAAAGATCGACGACTATGCTTTCTTCCACTGTTATCGGCTGAAAAGCGTCATCTTTGCGGGCAGCATGGCGGATTGGAACGCCGTTGAAAAGGGCAAGATGTGGGACAAGAAGATCGGGAAGTATTGCGTCCACTGTTCGGACGGCGATCTGCTCTCTTCCGACTGATAAAACCGTAAATGCGGCGGGCGGCGAATTGATTCGCCGCCCGCCGCTTTCTTTTTTGTCATTCCGAATAGGCGCGCCGCGGCAAAAGCCGCGGCGCGCCATTCCAAAATACGTCATGTTGAGCTTGTCGAAACATCGCCTTGATTCATTCCGAGGGCACAATATGTCATTCCGAGCGAAGCCGAGGAATCTGCGCTTTATTTGTCATTCCGAGCGCAGTCGAGGAATCTCTGCTTTATTTGTCATTCCGAGCGCAGTCGAGGAATCTCTGCTGGAATATATTGTGGAGATTTCTCCACGCGCTACGCTTGGTCGAAATGACAAAAATGTTGCTCCACTCCCTTCGGTCGAAATGACACATGTCATTCCCGAGGTTCGCTTCCGGTTTCCCGCTTCTTCGCCCTCCGCCGCGCCCAGAGGACAAATGCGAGGGAGAGCGCGCATCCCGCGAGGAGGAACGCCCCCGCCGCGACAAGACAGAGCGGATCGTGAAGCTGTGCCGTACCCGATTCGCGGATCACGGACGCATACACCGCGGGGACGCTCCCCACGATAAATCCGAGAATGGAGAAATACGTTCCGCGCGGAAATTTTTTCAAGAGAAACTTCATGAGCACGGAAATCGCAAAAAAGCCGATCACAATCCCCGCCGCGAGAAGAGCGAGCACGAGAATACTCTTGCCGACGTCGTTCCCGCGCAACAGGTGCTCCGTCACGAGCGCCACAATGGGGTTATAATATCCGAAGATGAGAAGAAGCATGGAGCCCGAGATCCCGGGCACGACGAGCGCCGCCGAGCCGACCGCTCCGATGAGAATCAAGAGCAGATAGCCGCCGAAGTCGAGATCGAAGAGAGACGCGTCCCCCGCGAGCGGCAAAAAGGAGAGCCCCGCGGCAAAGGCGAGGGGAAGGAGACAGGCGAGAATGTGCGTCCATTTCGGTCTCCCGCCTCTGCACTTGTCGGTGACCGATGGAAGTCCCCCGATCGCAAGCCCGACGAAGAGGCTCACCGTCGGAACCGGGAACTTTTCGAGCCCGAGGCGGATGGGATAGATGAGCGCGGCGATTCCGAGAATCATGCCGAGCAGAATGGGCAAGAGCGTGAGGATACTGCGTTTGAAATGTTTGAAAAGATCGGCGATCGCCCCGACGAGCTTCTCATAGATCCCGAGGATTGCCGCAACCGACCCGCCCGAAAAACCGGGAATGATGAACGCCACGCCGATGGCGACGCCCCGCAAAACATCGGTCAAAAAGGCGACGAGCCTGCTTTGTTTTGTGTCTCTTTCTTCCATGATCGGTATTAGTATATCGTGCCGCGGGCGAAAAAACAACCGCTTTTTTTACATATTTTTCATGCCACGCTTGCCGTGGGACAGTTTGCGGACGCTCGTGCGGTGTTCCTCTCCCGCGTAGAGGCGTACGAGATTTTTGCGGTGCGCAAACCAAGTCAATCCGTTGAGGGCAAAGAGCATCATAAAGCATGCGATCGCCCAGCTGCTCGAAATCTCCTCCCCGAAGCGGAAGAAGAACATGAGCCCCTGCCAGATGGAGAATCCCGTCACGCCGAGGAGCGATCCCATCGACCCCCACTCCGTGTAGGCGATGTAGCCAACAATCCCGAACAGGAGCAGGAAGAGCATGACGAAAAAATACCACCACTGTTCGCAGGAGATACAGAACCAGAAGAGCCCGAGCGTGGAGGCGATCCCCTTTCCGCCCTTGAATTTCATCGTGACGGGCCAGATGTGCCCGATAATCACGCACACGCCGCAAAAGTAGCGCGTGAAGTCGGAGACGGGGATCTGCGTGCCCGCAAATACAAAATCGCGAAAGACGAAGTAGCTGATGACGGCGGGAACGCCGCCCTTGCATGCGTCGAGAAGGAAATTCAACAGCCCCACTTTGAGCCCGAATTCGCGGGAGATGTTCATCGTCCCGGGATTTCCGCTTCCGATCTTGTGCACGTCCTTATGCTTGAACTTTGCGATGAGCACCGCGAAGTTGAAACAGCCGATAAAGTAGCAGACGACCGCCATGAGCAGAAACCAATACCAGCCGTCCGAAAGCGAAAATTCCCTCATGTCTCCTCCTTCTTGTCCCGCACGCGGATCCGGATGGGCGTGCCCGTAAAATCATATGCGCCGCGGATCACGTTTTCGAGATAGCGCGCATAGGAAAAGTGCAACAACGTCTCATCGTTGACATTGAGCACGAAGAGCGGCGGATTCACCGACACCTGCGAAGCGTAATAGAGTTTGAGCCTCCTGCCGAGATAGCTCGGCGGCTCGGAGATACGCATCGCGTCCATGAGCAGATCGTTGAGCGCGCCCGTCGGGACGCGGAAATTCGCATGCGCAAAGACTTCCTCGGCGATCGGGAGCAACTTCTCCACCCGCTGTCCCGTCTTGGCGGAAATGTAGACGGACTTATAATAGTCCATGAATTTCAGATCCTCTTTGAGCTTCTCCTCGAATTTTTCGATCGTGTGGGTGTCCTTTTCGATCGTGTCCCACTTATTCATGACGATCACGGAGGGTTTGCCGTCCTCGTGGACCTGCCCGATGATCCTCACGTCTTGTTCGGTGAGCTCCTCGTTCGCGTCCACGACGAGCAGAACGACGTCCGCCCGACGGATCGCGTCGAACGCGCGGAGGACGGAATAATATTCGACGTCGTCGTCCACGGACCGTTTCCTGCGGATGCCCGCCGTGTCGATGATCGTGTACTTCTTCCCGCCGCGCAGAAAGGGCGTGTCAATCGCGTCGCGCGTCGTCCCCGCGATCGGGGTCACGATCGTCCGTTCCTCGCCGAGGATTCTGTTGACGAGGGAACTCTTGCCCGCGTTGGGCTTTCCGACGACGGCGATTTTCAGAGAATCGTCCTCGGAGAGCTCCCCCTGCCCGAAGTCCGAGACGGCGCGGTCGAGCACGTCCCCGATGCCGCGGGAGTGCTCCGACGACACGGCGAACGGATCTCCGAGCCCGAGCGCGTAGAATTCGAAGAGTTTATCCGCGGAATAGTCGTCGATTTTATTGACGACGAGCACCACGGGCTTCTTGCAGCGGCGGAGATAGTCGGCGACGTCGTAATCGGAGGCGGTGAGCCCCTCTTTTCCGTCGGTGAAGAAGAGAATGACGTCCGCGGTTTCGACGGCGAGCTGCGCCTGCAAGGCAATCTGCTTCCACATCACGTCCTCGCTTTTGAGCTCGATGCCGCCCGTATCGACGAGCATGAAGGGCTTGCCCCGCCACTCGCAGGAGGCATAGACGCGGTCCCGCGTGACGCCCGGGCGATCCTCGGTAATCGAGATCTTCCGCCCCGCGACTTTGTTGAAAAATGTGCTTTTGCCGACATTCGGTCTGCCGACAATGGCGATCAAAGGAATCATAGCGTCTCTTATTATAGAAAATTTTTGCGGATTTGTAAAGAGAAACGGCGCGAATCGCGAAAGGTTTCCCCCGATTTCTTTTTCACGGCGGCAACGGGCATAAAAATTCTCCGCCGCGTTCCGGACGCGGCGGAGATCAAGTCATCAATAGCTTTTATTTTTTATTTTTTTGATCCTTCTTGCCTTTCAGTTTTGCAAGGTCGACTTCTTCGACGTTCTTGTCGGAAGGCTTCACGACGAACACGATCACAATGATGATGAGCAGGAACGCGGAGATCGAGAACAGAACCACGGAAGCGATGTTGTTTTCGAGCCAATACGTTTCGTCGAGCGCCTGGTCGGTGGTCTTTACGACTTCGATCACCTGATATTCTTCGGGCTGATGTCCGGGGAGCGCCGCCTCGGTCACGACGACCTTGACGATGTAGAAGCCCATCTCCTGCGGCACAAAGCTCAAAGACGAATCGGGATCCCAGTGGTAGGCGTTGTCGGTATTGTTCCAGCGTGTTTCGTCGTCCTCGGTCACGTCGCTGTTGAACACGGAGATTTCCTCGATGTATTCCGCATATTTCGTCATGTACGACTTGGCGTTCTTGACAAAGTCGGAATAGGAGGGATTGACGACGCCCTCGGGGAGCTTGGTCGAATCGAAGCGGTAGAGCGTGTATTCCGTCTCGTATCCTTCGAGCGCAATGATGTCGAAGGAGCTGATGGTGCAGGTGTCGAGACGGTATGCCCTCGTCTGTTCGCCCGGTTTTTCGATCGTCGCGCCCGTATAGCCCACTTCGAATTCGAATTCGGGAATCTCTTCGATATCCCAGATGTTGTTCGAATTGACGGTGACGAGCTCTTCGTCCACATAGTACATCATCGAGTTGCTCGAAGCGTCCGCGGCAAGGATTTTGAAGAGATACTTGCCCTGACGGTCGATCTCGAAGCGAAGCGCGTTGTAGCGGAGGGTCGTGGCGGACGTTGCCGTCGAATCCACTTCCTGACCGGGTTTATAGTAGTAAATGCTGAAACGGAGATTTCTGTAATCGGCATAGTCGCTGTCGATCAGTCCGCGCAGGGAGGGAAGATAGAAGTACGCACCGTCGCCCGCGCTCAATCCCTCGCTCGCCTTCGTGACCTGCTCCTGATACTCTGCCGCAAGCTCGTCCGCGATGGGATCCTTGATGTTGGTCTTGCTCTCCTCGTCCGCGGTGACGCCCACATAGGCGGGACCCTTCTGTTCGCGGTCGACGATGATATAATCGAACGCCTCTTCGCCCTCGCCGAGCGTCTCCACGGCTTCGTCCACCGCATACCATGTGAGATAGACATATTCCGCTTCCTTCGCCGCGTCGTCACGCGATCTGCCGTCGTCGAGATCGAAATAAATGGAGACGTATTGGCGAATCGCGCCCTTGTCGCTCGTGGGCATGAAGAACGTGGATGTCGTAAGGGAGTTATAATCGCTCGTGACGCCTTCGGAGGCGGTGAGCACGGGCTTTTTGTATTCCTCACCCTCGTCGGGGATTTTGAGCATCGCGTATCTGCGCGTGACGGTCACGGAGGAATCGCACACGTCGATGGCTTCGTAGGTGAGGCTCCACCGTCTGCCGAGTGTGTAGGCATAGATCTGTTCGTTGACAACCAGCACGGGCGCCGCGTTGTCCTCGATCCGCTCGTTGGTCACGGAGAAGGATTGCCCGTTCAGCGCCTTGACGAGCACGACCTGCTCCGTCGCGCCCTCTGCAAGCTCGTCCGCTCTGAATTTCATGGGATCGCGGGGAGTGCTCGACGCGGAGGAGAGATATTCGAGATAGTAGCCGCCGACGTTGGTGATCTTTCCGACAAGCGTGCCGTTGACGCAGACGCCGAACTCGCCGATGCTGCAATCGGTCTCATTGAGGGTGATTTCGAGATCGCCCGAAGCGTCGACGGGAATTTTCGTCGCGCCCGACGCCCAGGTATCCTTATCGGTGCCCACTTCGTCGTCCTTGACCTGTTCGGAGGCATTGCGGATCGCCGCAGTCACGTCGTCGCCGTCCTTGAAGAACACGAGCGCGTTCTTGGAAGTGCTTTCTTTGCTGATGTTTTCCTCCGCGCTTTCAAATTCAACGGAGAATCTCTTGAAGTTGAGCCCGTCGAACGCGAACGTCATGGAGAAATAGCGGAGCTGCCCGGGATTGACGGGACCACCCTCCTCGGTTTCCTCCGGCTCCTCGCTCCCGGAAACGGGCGCGAACCATTTCAACGCAAGATCGCGGCGGAAGTACACTTCGCCTTCCGCGTTAAACTTGAAACGAATGTAGTTTTCGCTTTCGCCCTCCGCAGAGCCCGTATCGACCGTGCCGCCCGTGCCTGCGGAAAAGATTTCGCCGGCTCCGTACGTCACCGCCGAAGCCCTCGTTGCGGGAGACATAAGTCCGAATGCCAGACTCACCGCGAACGCCAGCGCAAGCAACAGCGTTACAAGAGTCATTGAACGAATTTTTGTCTTATTCATGTGTTTTGCTCCATACGGGCATTTTGCCCGACTATCTTATTCATTTTACAAAAAAAAATCACTTTCGTCAAGCGGTAATACGCCTTTCTTCAAAGAAAAGAGAAATTTTCGTGCAATTCTCACGGTTTCATCGCCGCGGTGAGATCGAACTTCTTCCAGGGAGTTTCCGACCGCGGGGGTTCGCAGAGAAAGAGCATGCGCTCCTTCGTGACCGGATGGGTGAAGGAGAGGGAATATGCCCAGAGCGCGAGTTTGCCCTTCTGCGCGCGGTCTCCCCCGTAGCGCATGTCCCCGTAGACGGGATGGGAGATCCCCGCCATCTGGACGCGGATCTGATGGCTCCTGCCCGTGTGCAGCTTGATCTGCGCGAGGGAGAGATCCCCCTCCTTTTGCAGAATCCAATAGTCGAGCGAGGCGAGCTTCGCCCCGTCCGTGCCCTGCGGGCAGAGATATACCATATTATTGACGGTATTCTTTTTCAGATAGTTCGTGAGCGTTGCGCTCTCTTCGTGCGGCGCGCCGTTCAGAACCGCAAGATACTTCTTCTCGAAGTCCCCCGTCTTCATCTGTTCGGACAGCCGTCCCGCCGCCTTGCTCGTCTTGGCGAATACCATCACGCCGCCCGTAGGGCGGTCTAAACGATGCACGAGCCCGATGTAGACGTTCCCCGGCTTTCCGTACTTCTCCTTGACGTACTCTTTGAGGCGGTTGAGCAGATTGTCGTCCCCGCTCTCGTCGGGACAGGACGCGAGATTCTGCGGCTTCATCACGACGATGATATGGTTGTCCTCGTAGAGGATGGCGAGCTCGTCCCGGTTATTCTCTTCATTCATCGGTGTAGATTCCTCCCGCGCCGCAGGGAAGCGCGATTCCCTCCCCGGTGGGCAGTCCCACTTCATAGGCGTCTGTCTTTCCTGTCCTGCCCGCAAGCGCGAGCCGCAGAATGTTTTCGAGGACGGTCGGTTGCAGTCCCGTCGTATAGCTGTTGATCAGAAAGAAGAGCGGCTTGTCCGACAGCAGCTGCGCGCAGAGGGTTACGAACGGGAAGAGCTCGTCCTCGATCTTCCACATCTCCCCGCCCGGACCTCTTCCGTACGAGGGCGGGTCCATGACGATTCCGTCGTAGCGGTTCCCCCGCCTGAGTTCGCGGCGGACAAATTTCGTGCAGTCGTCCACGATGTAGCGGATCCCGCTCCCGAGCCCCGAGAGACGCGCATTTTCGCCCGCGCGCTCCACCATTCCCTTCGCGGCGTCCACATGGACGACTTCGGCGCCCGCCTTCCGCATCGCGACCGTCGCCCCGCCCGTGTAGGCAAAGAGATTGAGCACTTTCGGCGCGGCGCCCGTTTCCGCCGCGCGCCCGATCAGCGCGCCGACGCGGTCCCAATTCACCGCCTGTTCGGGAAAGAGCCCAGTATGTTTGAACCCCATCGGCTTGATCTTGAACGTGAGATCGCGATAGGAAATGTTCCAGCTCTCGGGCAGCGGACGGCGGTATTCCCACGCGCCGCCCCCCTTCTCGCTGCGGCGGTAGACCGCTTCGAGCCCGGGGTACGAAAAGAGATCGCGCTGTGCCGACCAGATCACCTGCGGGTCGGGACGGAGCAAGATATGCTCTCCCCAGCGTTCGAGCTTATAGCCGTCCCCCGTTGCGAGCACTTCGAAGTCTTTCCATCCGTCCGCCAATCTGATCATACCGATATTATAATAAAAAGGGGGAAACTTGTAAAGTGTTTTCCCCTTTCCGAAGCAGAATTCCGCGGTCTATTCTCCGAAAAAATCCTCCCGCCTGAGTCCCCTGCGGAGTTTTTCGAGCGCCTTCTTTTCGATCCGCGAGACATAGGAGCGCGAGATCTTCAACCGCGCCGCCACTTCCCGCTGTGCCATCGGCGCGTTCCCGCGGAGCGCGTAACGCATGCAGATAATCTCCGTCTCCCGCTCGGTGAGCAGCGTTCCGATCGCCGCAAGAAATTTTTCCTGCATCAGACTGCGCTCCACGTTCCCGAATACCTTATCTTCCTTCTCGAAGAGCAGATCCATGATCGTGAGCTCGTTGCCGTCCTTGTCCGTCCCGACGGGATCGGAGAGCGAGAGATTGTTCCTGTGTTTTTTCCCCGCGCGGATGAGCATGAGGATCTCGTTCTCGATACAGCGCGCGGTGTAGGTGGCGAGGCGCGTTCCGTGCCCCGGTTCGTAGGTATTGATCGCCTTGATGAGCCCGATCGAGCCCACGGAGATCATGTCGTCCGTCTCCGCCGCCCCGGTGTATTTCTTGACGATGTGCGCAACCAACCGCATGTTGTGGCGGATGAGCTTTTCCTTCGCGGCGGCGTCGCCCTGCCGCGCGAGTTCGAGACAGCGGCGCTCCTCCTCCGCCGAAAGGGGCTTGGGATAAGAACTGCCGTCCGACACCGCGCCCGTAAAAAAGAATAATCTGCACAGGATGGCATAGAACATTCCGAGCATAGGAATACCTCACCCTGCATTGTATGAACGGGAGGATTTGTCCTATGCGCCCGCGGGCATGTCTCCGCCGCGGAACATGCAAAAAAACGCACGGAAGGGAAATACGGCGCCCGCCCGACCCTCAACGGGACGGAATGTTGATGGAATCGACAAAGAGATCTGCAATCTGTGCGACCGAACCGCCGCAGCCGTTTTCCAGCCACGCCATAGACACGTTGAAAATCATTCCCGCGAAGAGATAGGGTCTGTAAAGGCTCTCGTCGGGATATTCCCGCTCGAACATCTCCGTCATCTTCTTGTTGAGAAAGTCGAGATAGAGATATTCGAGATGCGCCCGCTTGATCAGGCGGAAACAATCCTTGCTCTTTTGGAATTTTTCGAACACGTCGCGGGCGACTGCGGCATAGTCCTCCCTGCATCGGGGATAATAGCGCCGCTCGAAGAGAAATTCCCGCGTATTGTGCGAAAAATAGTATTCGATCACATCCTCCTTGCGCTTGAAATAGCGGTAAAAGGTCGCCCTGCCCACACCCGCCTTTGCGGCGATGTCCGTGACGCCGATCTTCTCGTACTCGTATTCGTTCATGAGCCTGAACAGCGCTTCGACGATGTAATGCTTCGTATATTCCTGCGGCGATTCCACGATACAAAATCCCCCTTTCCGTTTCATTCCGGCGGACAGTTCCCGAAAAAACGTCCGCCTCCCCTCTCCCCGCTTGCGTTTGCGGCGATCCTGTTATATGATACACTTGTCTTACGGAAAAGTCAACCGAAACGCGCGTCGGCGGACAAGACGCAGGATAAACTTTATTTCGAGGAGAAAGATATGCAGGAAAAAGATTTTGTGTCCTATGAATACAGGACGGTATCGGTGAAGGCGAACGATCAGGCGAGAGCGATGGATCTGTATGAGTCGTTCGGGTGGGAAATTACGGGGACTTCCGCGCCGTCGGTGGGCGGCATTGCGCTCTCCCTCAAACGTGACAGAAAGCAAAAGCACAGACAGGAGCTCAACAGGCTCGAACGGCAGGCGGAGGAGACGCTCGATATGATCTACCGCCTGAATTCGTCCAAGACGAGAGGCGCGAGCGTCTTTGCCTATCTCTTCGGCGTGGTATCGGCGCTCGTGTTCGGCGGCGGCATGTGCCTCGTGATGCTCGTGGAAAACAGCATTCCCGCCCTCGTCGGGGGAATCGTTCTCGGTGCGGTCGGCATCGCGCTCTGCGGAATCAACTATCCGATCTTTCGGAAGATCGCCGCAAAAAAGACGAAGGAAGTACTGCCCGTCATCGACCAAACGGAAGAGAAACTCGCCAACATTCTCGAAAAGGGTAACGACTTGTTGAGCGCCGACCTGATCTGAGCGGTGCGATCGGACCGAAAATTTTATTTGCGCCGAAGGAGATCCGATCATGGGAAAATGGATCCGCAAATACAGAGAATTGTCATTCGAGCAAAAGACGATCCGGAAAACCGTGATCGGCTTATGTTTCTCGGCTGTTCTCGCCTGCGGCAAACTCATGATCGGACTTTTTACGGACTACAATCTCATCAGCATTGCCGTCTGCACATTCGGCGTCCTGCTCGCAAAGCTCGAATGCGTGTTGGGCGCAAGAGCGGACAGACCGTCCTTTGAAAAGCGCAACCTTCTCACCGCCGTTTTTCTGTTTCTGTCGGGCGTGTTCTATATCGGCTTTATGAGCAGGATGTTCTTCATCGAACGCAGAATCAAGAACAACGGTCTGATTCCCGTCGTGCTTCTCGCGTTTATCTCTTTCTGTGAACTCGGTTTTGCGATCGCGGGACTGATCCGGACCAAGAACAAGGGACATTTTTATCGCAACATAAAGATAATCAATTTCTGCGTCGCTTTGATTGCCATTCTGACGACGCAGATGTCCATTCTGAACATGCAATCGGAAACGGGCGTCGTCAGCATTGCGAACGCCTATTCGGGAATCGGGATCGGGATCTTTATCGTCCTGTGCGCAGGGTATATTCTCATCGCGCCCAAGACGAGCGTCATCGACCGCGAACATCACAAATTTGTTTTGCGGGACGCAAGGCGAAACCGGCTCATCGGCATGAAGGGCGGAACGGTTGAGCTTTTGCTCTGCCGCAGTGTGATTTACGGCGACTTCCTCTTTCGGGCGAAAATCGGGAGCGACACGGTCGAGGGAGACATCGTACGAGGCAAGTCGCTCTGGAAGCGCATGCACATTCTCTGCAAGATACTGTGCTGTATCCTCTCCGAAATTCTGCTCATCGTCTGGCTGATCGGGCGCGGAATTTTGTTTTTGCGCTCCCTTGACCTGCCCCGCCGATTGGAAAACCGAATGCGGGAAAACGGATTTGAACCCGTCCCCGCAGATCCATGATCCGCCGGGCGCCCCTCTTTTGGAGCGCTCCAAAGTCCGATTCCGAGAAGAAAGCGACCCGTCGGGTCGCTTTCTTCTCGATTTTGCCCGAAGGCGGGCGTTTATTTTTCCTTCACAACGGTTGCGATATGCACTTCTTCGAGCTGTTTCCGTTCCACGGGCGAGGGCGCGTTCATCAGAAGATCGCGCGCTTTCGCGTTCATCGGGAAGGCGATGACTTCACGGATGTTCACGGTATCCGCAATCAGCATGACCATGCGGTCGACGCCGGGCGCCACGCCGGCATGCGGGGGCGCGCCGTATTCGAAGGCGTGATAGAGCGCGGGGAACTTCGAAACGACGGCGTCGCGGTCGAGCCCCACGAGGGAGAACGCTTTGAGCATGATCTCGGGATCGTGGTTGCGGACGGCGCCGGAGGAGAGTTCCACCCCGTTGCAGACGATGTCGTACTGCCAGGCGAGAATTTCGAGCGGGTTCTTTGTTTCGAGCGCTTCCAATCCGCCCTGCGGCATCGAGAAGGGATTGTGGCAGAATTCGAGCTGTCCGCTCTCCTCGCCGATCTCGTACATCGGGAAATCGACAATCCAGCAGAAACGGTACACATTCTTTTCGAGAAGATCAAGCCCCGTGCCGAGCATGGTGCGCAGGATTCCCGCGCGCTTCTGCACGTCCTGCAATTTATCCTCGGCGACGAGGGCGACAAAGGCGTCCTTTCCGACCCCGAGCGCCTCTTTCCACGCTTCGGCGGCGGGCGCGACAAACTTTGCGATCCCGCCCGCGGGCGCGCCGTTCTCGTCGAACTTGAACCAATACATCGCGCCGCCCTCTGTCTTTACCTTGAACTCCTCGACCGTCTTGTCGATCCACTTCCGCGGAACGTTCACGCCGCTCACCGCGATCGCCTTGACATGTTTCAGTTGCAGCGGATCGAACCCGCAGTTGACCGAAAGCGCCGTCACGTCCTTGATGAGGAGCGGGTTGCGAAGATCCGGCTTGTCCGTACCGTAGTCGTCGAGCGCCGTGAGATAGGGAATGCGGCGGAAGGGCGGCTTGTCCGCCTCCCAACCCGAGAACTTTGCAAAGACGGGCGGAAGCACCCCTTCGAGCACTTCGAATACGTCCTCCTGCGTCGCATACGCCATCTCGATATCGAGCTGGTAAAATTCGCCGGGAGAGCGGTCCGCGCGGGCGTCCTCGTCGCGGAAACAGGGCGCAATCTGGAAATATTTATCGAATCCCGAGCACATGAGCAGTTGCTTGTACTGCTGCGGCGCCTGGGGAAGGGCGTAAAATTCGCCGGGATAGAGGCGGCTCGGAACGATGTAGTCGCGCGCGCCCTCGGGCGAGGAACTCGTGAGAATGGGCGTGCTGATCTCATAAAATCCGCGCTCGGTCATGAGACGGCGAAGTTCCGCCACAATCCGCGAACGGAGAATGATCTTGTCCTTGACGTCGGGATTTCTCAGATCGAGAAACCGATAGCGAAGGCGCGCGTCCTCCCCCGCCTCCGTCGAATGGGATACTTCGAAGGGAAGCGCGGAAACCGTGCGTCTGCCGAGCACTTCCACGCGCTCCGGAACGATTTCAATGAGCCCCGTGGGGAGTTTTTCGTTGGGCGACGAGCGCAGAACGACCGTCCCCTCGACGGAGACCGTGGACTCGGTGGGAATCTCCCTCAACTGCGAAAGACAGGGTTCTTCCTGCGCGACGATCTGCGTCGTTCCGTAAAAATCGCGCAAAACGGCAAAGAGCAATCCGCCCTTATCGCGCTTGCTGTCGAGCCAGCCGGACAGCTTCACTTTCTTGCCCTCATCCTCTTTGCGGAGCTCCCCGCAGGTGTGGGTTCTGTAAAACATGGTGAGACCTCTTTGCTCCGCCTGACGCGGCGGAGATTTTCTTTCTATTTTAATCGTTCGGGAAAGGATTGTCAAGTTTTCGCACACGCAGCGGGAAAATTTTTACGAAAAGACGGAGAAAATCACTTGACACTTCCCGCGGATTTGATATAATAAGATATGCTCAAAAGCGTTCCGAAAGGAAATGACGCTTTCGGCATCGGAACGCACGCCGCCCTCCCGCGGGAGCGTGTGCGCCGCTTAAAAACAGACATTGAGGTGTAGCGCAGTTTGGTAGCGCGCTTGGTTAGGGACCAAGAGGTCGCGTGTTCAAGTCACGTCACCTCAA
>CANRGR010000002.1 GCA_947630245.1 uncultured Clostridia bacterium
CGTTTTGAGATACGGCTTGTTGGCGGGCACGATACCGACCATTCGCTCGATATCCTCGGTGTTCTCCTCCTCGATGACGTCCATTGCGTCGTCGACGGTGACGATGCCCACGAGCCGCCTCTCCCGATCCACGACGGGAATGGCGAGGAAGCCGTAATCGGAGATCTTCCGCGCGACGTCCTCCTTGTCGTCGAGGGTGCCCGAGCAGATGACGTTGTCCTCCATGATGTCGCCGATGAGGGCGCTCTTTTCCGCCAGCATGAGATCCTTTGCGGTGACGAGCCCGATGAGCTCGTTTTTCTCGTTGGTGACGTAGCAGGTGTAGATCGTCTCCTTGTCGATCGCCGTCTCGCGGATGCGGTCGAACGCCTCCTCCACGGTCATCTGCGGGGTGAAGCGGACGAACTCGATCGTCATGATGCTGCCCGCGCTGTCCTTCGGGTATTTGAGGAGCTCGTTGATGTATGCTCTCGTCTCGCTGTCGCTCTGCGCCAGAAGCCGCTTTACGACGTTGGCGGGCATCTCCTCGACAAGGTCGACGGTATCGTCAAGGAAGAGTTCGTCCATGACGTCTTTGATCTCTCGGTCGGTGAGCTTTTTGAGCAGTTTTTCCTGGGTATCGCGGTCGATCTCGACGAACATCTCCGCCGCCAGATCCTTCGGAAGAATCCGGAAGAGGACGGGCAGGTCCTCCTCCTTCGCGCTGTCGAACACGGCGGCAAGGTCGATCTCGTTCATCGACGAGAGCAGGGGTTTGAGGACGGAGAACTTCTTCTCTTCGAGCAGGGCGAGAATCTCGTCCTCCTCGGCGATCCTGCGCGCGACTTCCTCGGGCATCTCCTCGATGATATCGACGGTGTCGTCGACGGAGACGTCCTCCATGACCTCCTGCAACTCGTCGTCCGAGAGTCCGGAGACGATCTTCTGTTGCAGGGGCGGATCGAGCAGGACGAGGACTTCCGCCAAGAAGTCGCTTTCGAGTTCACGGCAGAACGGCACAACGTCCTCATCTGCCATTTCGTTCAAAATACGCGCCGCCTCCTCGGGTTTTCTCACCGAGGCGGCAACGCGCTCATAATCCTTTGCGAGCAAGAGCTCCTTGATTTCTTCGTTCATAACGCACCTCCCTTCTGCGTGGAAGCGGGCTACAAACTTTTATGCGCGGAAAAAAACCGCCGCAAAGCGCAGCCCGTACAGTCGTATGTCGCCTGTGTCCATACTACTTCGCCCTTTCACGACGGTTCCTCCTTCCTTTCTTCTCTCTTATTATACGCAGTTGCACGGGAAAAGTCAAACGTTTTTCGGCAAAAGCAAAGGACGGGTGCGCATTCAGTCCCAGAGGAAGAATCTGAGCAGTACGAAGAGCACGACCGTCAGCGCCACGCCGATCCCCAAGAGCAGAAGGACGAGATCGCGCTTCTTGCCGCCCGCCTCCTCCTTCGGCGCGAGCTTGCGGTTGAGGCGCTCGATCAGGCGGGAGATGTGTTTATAGACGGGGAAACACACCGCGCCCGCGACGAGACAACGCAGTACGTTGAAGGGCAGCACGGACGCCCAGAGATACAGATTGTAGAAGGATTCCCGCGTCACATTCGGGAAGAGCGGCGAGAACATGCCGAGGAGGGGCTGCCAATCCCCGCCGAACATGACGTTGATGTAGAACGGGATCAGCAGGAAGCGGTTGGCGAGCATCGCAACGGCGACGGAGGAGACGGATCCGACGGCAAGTGCGGCAAGCGCGCCCTTCAAGGTGCGGTGATGCCGGTAGAGGAGCCCTGCGGGAATGACGAACGCCCAGCCCACGAGCAGATTCGCAAGATCGCCCACAAACATGCTCGACGTGCCCGTGCAGAGGAGTTTTACGAGAATCTTGACGACGACGATGATGGACCCCGAGAAGGAGCCGAGGGCGAACGTGCCGATGAACAGGGCGATATCCGAGAGATCGAATTCGAGCCATGAGGCGAAGGCGAAGGACAGCGGGAACTTCGCGATGTGCAGAAGTCCCGCCAGCGTGCCGAAGAGCGCGATCATGACGATGCGCGTGCTGTTGAAGTATTGTTTCCGTTCCATCTGTGACCCTCCGCGGTTCTGCCCGGCGCAAAAAAACACGCCCCGGGAGAGGGGCGTGCAAAAGACGGATTTGCTCTTTTTTCATCCGGACTATACCGTCGGTGCGGGAATTTCACCCGCTCGGGGGCATGGACGCCCTTCGCAGACTTTACTGCCGGTGGAGAATTTCACTCCGCCCCAAAGAACCATTGATTTGACTGTATTTTATCGCGCCGCGCCCGCTCTTGTCAAGGGGAATCGCGCACATTTTTCGCGTTTTTTATAAAATATCGTCCGCATAGACGGGAAATTTCCCGCAGAGCCGCCCGACTTCCTCCGCAACGCGGGCACTCTCGCCGCCGCGGATGACCTCCGTCACGAGATCGGCAATCTTGACCGCCTCCCCCTCCTTCATGCCGCGGGACGTGATCGCAGGCGTTCCGATCCGGATCCCGCTCGTCACAAAGGGGGACGCCGTCTCGAAGGGAACGGTGTTCTTGTTGACGGTGATGTGCGCCTCGTCGAGCATCCGTTCCGCGTCCTTGCCCGTCACGCCCTCGCCGCGCAGGTCGAGCAGCATGAGATGGTTGTCCGTCCCGCCCGACACGAGCCTCAGTCCCCGCTCCGTGAACCGCGCCGCCATCGCCGCCGCGTTGGAGACGATCTGCCGCTGATACTGTGCAAATTCGGGCGAGAGCGCCTCGCGGAAGGCGACTGCCTTCGCCGCAATGATGTGCATGAGCGGTCCGCCCTGCGTGCCGGGAAAGACAGCCTTGTCGATCGCCTTCCCGTACTTTTCCCTGCACATGATCACGCCGCCGCGCGGTCCGCGCAGTGTCTTGTGCGTGGTGGATGTGACGAAATCGGCGTACGGCACGGGGCTTGGATGAAGTCCCGCCGCCACGAGTCCCGCGATGTGGGCGATGTCCGCCATCATGAGCGCGCCGACCCTGTCGCAGATCGCGCGGATCCGCGCAAAGTCGATCACGCGGGGATAGGCGCTCGCGCCCGTCACGATGAGCTTCGGCTTGCATTCGAGCGCAACGCGCTCCATTTCGTCGTAATCAATAAGCTCCGTTTCCGCGGAGACGCCGTAGGGCACGAACCGGAAATACATGCCCGAGACATTGACGGGCGAGCCGTGGGTGAGATGTCCGCCGTGGGAAAGGTCCATGCCCATGACGGTGTCGCCCGGCTTCAACATGGCAAAATAGACGGCGAAATTCGCCTGCGCGCCGCTGTGGGGCTGGACGTTGCAGTATTCGCAGCCGAACAGCTCTTTCAGCCTCGTCCGTGCGAGTTCCTCGGCGACGTCCACGAACCGGCAGCCGCCGTAGTAGCGCTTCCCGGGGTATCCCTCGGCGTATTTATTGGTGAGATGACTCCCCATCGCCGCCATTACGGCGGGCGAGACGATGTTCTCGCTGGCGATGAGTTCCAGATTCTCCCTCTGGCGAAGGAGCTCCCCTTCCATTGCCTCGGCAAGTTCGGGGTCGGTGTTGCGGATACAGGTAAGATCGACCATGATTGAATGCCTCCCGTCTGTTGTCAGTATATCACACTTCCCATGTTATGCGCAAGCGAATCAAAGAAATGAACGGCACACGATTGCCGCATGCCGTTCTCTCTCCCCCCTGCAAAATGATTATGAGCCGTAATATCCAGACGAGGCGGCCCGCTCCACGAGATCGCGGAATTCCTCCTTGTAGACGTCCGCCGAGAGATACTCCCGCATGCCGTCGAGGCGGGACAGGACGCCCGCGAGCGTCGCGCCTCCCTTGAATTCCGAATTGCGCAGCACAAGCCCGAATTCCGCCACGCAGGCGATGAAACGAAGATCGTCCCGCTCGTCGGGGGTATTCCGCACGGTGCGGGCAATCTCCTGCGCCGCTCCGTCCGCGGCGGATTGGAACCGCAGGGTGACGTCGGCGAGCGTTGCGCCCTCCTCCGCCGTCTCCCGCAGGACGACCTCATACACGGCGACGACGGTGAGATTGCTGCCGATCTCCCCCGCGTCCTTTTCGGGATCGTCGAATTCCTCCCCGGACATGTGTTTCATATCGTATCCGATCAGACGGTATCTCTCCACCGAATCCGCGTCGAAGGTGACGCCCGCCTTTGCGTCCTTCGCAACGGGCACCAGCATGCCGCCGAGCTCCTCTTCCAGCGTCTTTTCCGCCTCGCGCGGGGTATCAATATACGCATAGTTGCCGTTCCCGTTGAGGGCGAGGGTCTGCATCAGATCGTCGCGCATGTTGCCCATGCCCACGCCGATCACGGACAGATACACCCCGCTCTTCGCCCTGTCCGCGATGAAGGTTTTGAGGCTCTCCGTGTCGTGCATGCCGACGTTGAAATCGCCGTCCGTCATGAGAATCACGCGGTTGTTCCCGCCTTCTGCCTTGTATGTTTCGGCACAGCGGTAGGCGAGTTCCAGCCCGCCCGCGCCGTTTGTCGCGCCGCTCGCGTTGAGCTTTTCGACGGCGGCGTGCACCGCGGTCTTTCCCGCCTCATCGCAGAGCGTGGGTTCGAGCGCGGTTCCGACCCCGCTCGCATAGGTGACGACGCTCACCGCGTCCGACGCCGAGAGCCCTCCGACGAGCTTGTCGATTCCGTACTTCACGAGATCGAGACAGGTCACGCCTTCGAGCCCGGACACCCTCGCGCTCATCGAGCCCGAAATGTCGATGAGAAAGACGTAATTGTTGCGCCCGGCGTCGAGTTTGCGCTCGGCGGTGCGGATTCCGACGGTGACAAGCTTGCTCCCGTCGTTCCACGGGCAATCGGAGAGATATGCGTTCGCGCTCATGAGTTCCCCTTCCTCGGGCGCGGGGAAGCCGTAGGAAAAATAGTTGATGAGTTCCTCGATGCGCACGGAGTCGGAAGTCACTTTTGCGCCGTTGTTGATGAGGGCGCGCACCTGCGAATAGTTCGCCGTGTTGCGGTCGAGCGAGAAATACGCGGAGGGCGACCGGACCGTCTCGGACCAGCCCTGCTCGACTACGCCGTCATAGTGATACCCGGGGTTCCCCTCGGACACGTCGGGAAGAGAGGGCGAAAAAATTCCCGCCTCGGGCATCTGCGCGCTTCCTCCCGCATTGCCTCCCGCCATATAATCGGGCGCGGCGCTGCAACCCGCCAGAAGCCCGAACGTAAGCGCCATCGCCGCCGCAAAGAACATGTTTCGTTTCATGAAAGGTACCTCCGAATGAATGTCTACACTGTTACAACGAACGGGGGCGGGAATTTGTCCCGCCCTTTCGAAAAATTTTTTACAAATCCAATAAAATTTCCGCGATCAGGGCAAATCCGTCCTCGTTTTGCGAGACCGCGTCGAAATACCACTCCCTGTCCTTGCGCTCCGCATATGCGCGCGTGACATATTCTCCGTTGAGATATTCTGTCTCCCCGCGGTATCCCTTCTCCTCTTTCAGGCTCCGGTACGGGAGCAGCTCTTGCGCGGCGGACTTTCCCTCCGAAAGATCGAGATACACCCTCGCGCGGACGCGGTACATGCCGCTGATGAGACCGACCCGGGCAGAGAGCAATACGGCGTCGTCCCCCTTATAATACACGGAATACTCCGCGGTGGCGTTGCGGGAGGAGGAGAACAATTCGAACGCGGAGACGGCGTCCCCGCCGAGCGAGGAGAACTCGGAATAATCGATCGGCTGCATGCGGACGTCGGACAGGGAATAGATCTGCGGATCCGCCTCGCCGGACGGATTGAAACCGGGCGACTGACCGGGCGCTTCTGCGCCGTTCGGATCCTGCGGAGAGGCGCTGAATCCGGATCGCGGCAACAGTCCCACGGTGAGAGCGACGACGAGCAGACACGCGCAAGCGGAGAGGATCGCGGAAACGATTCCCCTCTTTCTGCGCGCGCGGCGGCGGGCGGCAGCTTTCAGCTCCGCCTTTGCCGCGTCGAGATCGACCTGCGGCAGCTCCCCGCCCGCAAAATATTCGCGGAAGGTCTGTTCGATTTGTTCGTCCTTTTTCATCTCTTTCATCATTACAACGTTTGAGGAGACTTTTTGTCCCGCTTATTCTCCTCTTTCGTGCAAATATTTTTTCAGTTTGGATTCCGCCGAGAGGAGCGCGCGCTCCGCGGCGGATCTGCTCATTCCCGTCTCCGCGGCGATCTCCCTCACGGAGAAGTCGAGATAGTAGCGGTAATAGATCATTCTGCGCTCCCCCTCGCCGAGTTTTCCGATCGCGCTTTCGAGCAGAAGCGCCTCTTCCCTGCGCTCCGGGGAATACCGCTCGTCGGAAAGGCAGAAGAATTCATCGAGATCCTCCTCCGCGGCGATTTTTCGCTTTCTGAGAAGGTCGAACGCCGTATTCCGCACGATCCGCATGATCCACGCGTAGCCGTTCGTCCCGTCTTTGAACGAGGCCGCCCCGCGCGCGATTTTCAGAAAGCTCTCGCTCACAATGTCCTCCGCGTCGGCGGAATTTTTCACGATCCCGCGCGCGAGCGCGAACATTCTCTGCCCGAGGGTGAGGAGAATCCCGTCGAGCGCGTCCGCATTCCCCGCTTTCAGATCGCGGAGCATCTGATTCAGTTGTCCGTGATCGAGCGGCGGCATGCGGCACCTCCTCCGAAATGAGTTCATTATACCACATCTGCGCAAATTTTGCAACAAAACGGACAAAATTACGCCGCGGACATCTGTCCGCGGCGGCAATTCATGGCAAGATCTTGTCCCTTATAAATTTTTTTGGAGGAATTCCCGCATCTGCGGCTCGGGCAGATAGCCGAGATTGTGATCCTTCGCCTTCCCCTCCGCAAAGACGTACACGTCGGGAATGGAGAAGATTCCGAGCGAGGCGGCGAGATCGCCGTTGTCGTCCACGTTGACCTTCACAAACTCCGCCCTCTCCCCGAACTCCTCGGAGAGCGTTTCGAGAACGGGCGAGAGCATCCTGCACGGACCGCACCACGCCGCCCAAAAATCGCACACCACCGTCTTTCCGTCCGAAACGAGCTCGTCGAGCTCCCTGCCGCTCATCTCCCTGACCATCGTCTATTCCTCCTCATATCTTCCTTCGATATATTGCGCAAGTTCCCCGAATTTTACCCGTTCAGACGAGGAATTCTGCATGTCCTTGACCTCGGCGGCGCCCTCTTTCAGTTCGTTTTCTCCGATGACCGCCACGAACCGCGCGCCCGTCTTGTCGGCGTATTTGAACTGCGCCTTGACGGAGCGGTCCATGAGATCCACTTCGCAGGCGAATCCCGCCCTTCTCAATTCATCGGCGAGCAAGAACGCCTTTCTGCGGGAAGGTTCGTCCATGCCCGCGAGATAGCAATCCACGCCCGCGGTTTCGGGCAGTTCCGCGCCCTCCGCTTCGAGCACCATGAGGAGCCGCTCGATCCCCGCCGCGAATCCGACCGCCGGCGTGGGCTTTGCGTCCATCTGTTCGAGGAGCCCGTCGTATCTTCCCCCGCCGAGCACCGTGCCCTGCGCGCCCGCCGCGTCCGAGACGAACTCGAACACCGTACGGCTGTAATAATCGAGCCCGCGCACAATCGACGGATCGACCGTAAACGCCACGCCCGCCTCGTCCAAAAGTCGCTTGACTTCCTCGAAGTGCGCCCTGCATTCGTCGCAGAGGAAATCGAGCATCCGCGGCGCGCCCGCCGTAAACTTTTTACAGCCCTCCACTTTGCAGTCGATGATCCGCATGGGATTCTTGTCGAAGCGCGCGTTGCAGTCGGGACACATCTCGGCAAGATGCGGGCGGAAATACTCTTTGAGCGCCTCGTGGTACCGCTTGCGGCACTCTTTGCATCCGATGCTGTTGATCCGGAGCGAGACCTTTCGGAGCCCCAAATTTTTGAGGAATGCGTCGGCGAACGAGATCGTCTCCGCGTCGGCGATGGGAGAAGCCGAGCCGTACAGTTCCGCGCCGAATTGATGAAATTCGCGGAGCCTGCCCGCCTGCGGCCGTTCATAGCGGAAGGCGGAGATGAGATAGTACGCCTTGAAGGGCAGAACGCCCCCTTGCAGTCCGTTCTCGATGAACGCCCGCGCGACCCCCGCCGTTCCCTCGGGACGAAGGGTGACGGATCTCCCGCCCTTGTCGAGGAAGGTGTACATCTCCTTGCCGACGACGTCCGTCGTCTCCCCCACGCCGCGCAAAAAGAGCTCGGTGTGCTCAAAGACGGGCGTGCGGATCTCACGGTAGCCGTACCCCTCCGCCGTCACTCTTGCGACGGCTTCGATAAATTGCCATTTGACCGCGTTTGCGGGGAGCACGTCTTTGGTGCCCTTTGGAATGTTGATCATCTTTTCTCCTTTTATACCTTACAAAAACGCCCTCTTGTTCCTCTGTCATTGCGAACGCCGCCGGGACGTTCTCAAATACGTCATGTTGAGCGCAGTCGAAACATCGCCTTATCTCTTGTCACCCCTCGGGGTCCCCGCAAAAAGACGTCGTATTTTTGCGGGGTGATATAGGGGAACTCCGCCCGTAGGGCGGTGAGGGGTTTGTCATTCCAAGCGTAGCCGAGGAATCTATACCACCTGTCATTCCGAGGGCACGAAGTGCCCGAGAGAATCCCCTTATTCAAATCGGACTGCGTATGAGGGATACACTCCTCCCTCGCTTCGCTCGGTCGTCGGTATGACAGAAAACAGACAGGCATTCCAAAATACGTCATGTTGAGCGCAGTCGAAACATCGCCTTGATTTTAAGACTGTGGCGACTCTTCAACTGCGGCTATGCCTCCGTTCAGAGTGACGTAATCAATTCAGCGTGTCGGTATGACAATGTAGTTTCCTTAAATTCCCATGCGCGGAGCAGGGTCTCCCTGCGTCAGCGCACACAATTTGCCGCATACCTGCGGCTTCTTGTCCGATGAAACGAACAAGAGAACAAGCAAGTTAAGGCGCGCAAGCACGTTTCCTCACGGCGATTTCTTACGACGCGCGCGGCGCGCCGCTTGCGGAAAGCCGCAAGCAAGCAAGAAATCGCGTGAATATAAAGCAAATTTACAAAACGTACTTCTTCAAATCCCGGTCCTTTGTGATCTTGGAGAGGTGTTCCTCGACATAGTTTCGGTTGATCTCGACGGTGACGACGGGATAGTCGCCGCCGCCCGCGTTGAAGGAAATATCCTCCAACAGGTATTCCATGACGGTATGCAATCTGCGCGCACCGATATCCTCGCTCGTGAGATTGATCTCCTCGGAGATCTCCGCAATCGCCTCGATCGCGTCGGGCGTGAATTTCAAATCAATATTGTCCACCGCGAGCAGAACCGCGTATTGCTGGGTGAGCGAATGCTCGGTGTTCGTGAGGATGTTGACAAAATCCTCCTTCGTGAGCGATTGCAATTCCACGGAGACGGGGAATCTGCCCTGTAATTCGGGAATGAGATCCTCCACTCTCGCGACATGGAACGCGCCCGCGGCGATAAAGAGCATATAGTCCGTCTTGACCGCGCCGTACTTTGTCATGACGGTGCTGCCTTCGACGATGGGAAGGATGTCCCGCTGGACGCCCTCGCGGCTCACGTCCGCGCCCGAAGTATTGCCCTTGCCCGCAATCTTGTCGATCTCGTCGATGAAGATGATGCCGTCGTTTTCGGCACGGCGGAGCGCCTCCTCCTTCACGGCGTCGTCGTCGATGAGTTTCTCGCTCTCCTCAGCGATAAAGAACTTCATCGCCTCTTTTACGGTGATCTTGCGGCGTTTTTTCCGCTGGGGGAGCATCTCGCCGAAGATCGACCCGAGATTGATCGCCGCGCCGCCCGGAATGAGTTCCATTTCTTTGGGCTCGTCCTTGATCTCCGTCTCGATGACGAGATTATCGAACACGCCCTTGCGGAGCGAATCGAGCAGATTGCTCTCGAAAATCTCATGCGGCGTCTCGCCCCTGTCCGCCTTTTTGAGCTCGGAGAGGATCTTCACCATCTTCTTCTCGGCGACGTCCGTCGCCTTTACGGAGACTTCCGCGGTCTTTTCGTCCTTGACGAGGCGGAACGCGCACTCCACGAGATCGCGGACCATGCCCTCGACGTCCTTTCCGACGTAGCCGACTTCGGTATACTTCGTCGCCTCGACCTTGATAAAGGGCGCCTTGACGAGTTTTGCGAGACGTCTTGCGATTTCGGTCTTGCCGACGCCCGTCGGTCCTTTCATGATGATGTTTTTGGGCGTGATCTCCTCCCTCAGCTCGGGGGAGAGCTGAGCCCGTCTGTAACGGTTGCGGAGGGCGATGGCGACCGCTTTCTTCGCCTCGTCCTGCCCGATGATATGCTTATTGAGTTCGTTTACAATCTGTTTGGGTGATAAATTCATAGCCTGACCTCCGTCGATGAGAGATATGATGCCCGCCGCGCGGACAGTTGACCTTGTTTTTCTGTCATTCCGAGCGCACAGATGTCATTCCGAGCGCAGCCGAGGAATCTCTACTTATTTTGAGATTTCTCCACTTCGTTCGCTTCGCTCACTTCGGTCGAAATGACAAAACTGGCGCTTTCTGTCATTCCGACCCCGAAGGGGGAGAGAATCCCCTTGTCTAAAACGGACTGCGTATGAGGGGATACACTCCTCCCTCACTTCGCTCGGTCGTCGGTATGACAACGGGGGACGAACTTCGTTTGAGGGGATACACTCGCTCCGCGCTACGCGCTCCGCTCGGTATGACAACGTAATCTTAAAAATCCCATGCGCGTTGGAAAACCACGCTTTTCCATAAGCGCACACAATTTGCGCGACACCTCGCGCTTGATGTCCGATAAAACGAACGAGAGGACAAACAAGTTAAGGCGCGGTAGCGCGTTTCCTCGAACGATTCTTTACGAAGCGAGCAAGGCGTAGCCGTAGCAAGCGAGCAAAGAATCGTTCGAAACCCAAAGTTCGAAACCACTCACACTGTTTCGCAAAGGATATGATCGTTCGTATAGACGCAGATCTCCGAAGCGATTTTAAGCGACTTTCTCGCGATCTCCTCTGCGGAAAAATCGGTATTCTGGACGAGGGCGCGGGCGGCGGCGAGCGCATAATTCCCGCCGCTTCCGATCGCGCAGATCCCCTCGTCGGGCTCGATCACTTCTCCCGTTCCCGAGAGAATGAGCAAAGTGTCCTTGTCCGCAGTGATCATCATAGCGTCGAGCTTCCTGCCGATCTTATCGCTGCGCCAGAGATCCGCGAGTTCCACCGCCGAGCGCATGAGATTGCCGGCAAACTTGTTGAGCATGCCCTCGAACCGCTCGGAGAGGGAAAACGCGTCCGTGACGCTCCCCGCAAAGCCCAAAATCACCTTTCCGCCGTAGATTCTTCTGACCTTGACCGCGGTATTCTTGAAGATGACGGACTCGCCCATTGTGACCTGTCCGTCCCCCGCGATCGCCGTGACGCCGTTCCGTTTGACGGCGCAAATTGTCGTTCCTCTGAATTCCATTCTCTGATCCTCACTCGATTTGCAAGTATCGTTTGAGCCGTTCGATCTCCCCGAGCGCGCGCTCGGCAAGAAGACGGCGTTTTTCCTGTTTGTCCCGCACCGTCCCGAATCCCGCCCGCAGAATGCCGTAATTGGCGTTCATGGGCTCGAAATGCGGATTCGGCGCGGCGATATACCGCGAGAGCGCGCCGCACATCGACGTATCCTCCGGCACATACGGCTCCTTCCCACTGAGGACGGCATAGGCATGGATCCCCGCGAGCAATCCGGAGGCGGCGCTCTCGACATACCCCTCCACGCCCGTGATCTGTCCCGCAAAGAAGAGCATGGGATTGCCCTTTACGGAGAAATCCGCGTTGAGCACATCGGGGGATTGGAGATAGGTATTGCGGTGCATCACGCCGTAGCGCAGAAACTCGGCGTGCGCGAGCGCGGGAATCATCGAAAAGACCCGCTTCTGCTCCCCGAATTTCAGATTTGTCTGACAGCCGACGAGCCCGTAGCTCGTCCCCGCGGCGTTCTCCTTGCGGAGCTGCAAGACGGCGTAGGGACGTCTCCCCTGTCCGTCGGAGAGCCCGACGGGCTTGAACGTGCCGAAGCGGAGGGTATCTCTCCCGCGGGACGCCATCACTTCGATGGGCATGCACCCCTCGAAGATCTCCCGCTTTTCGAACGAGTGAAGCTCCGCGCGCTCCGCCGAAAGGAGCTCGGCGACAAAGCGGCGGTATTCCTCCTCGGTCAAAGGACAGTTGAGATAATCCCCCGTGCCCTTTCCGTAGCGGTCGCCCTGAAAGACGTTGGTTTTGTCGATGCTGTCCGCCGAGACGATGGGCGCGGACGCGTCGTAAAAATGAAGCGCGCCGAATGTGCGTTCGATGTCCGCATACAGCCCGCCCTCCGTGAGCGGACCCGTTGCGACGATCCCCTCCCGCGGCAGGGCGTCCGCCTCGGCGCAGACGACGCGGATGTGTTTGCAGGCGCGGATGCGTCCCGTGACATATGCGGAAAACAGTTCCCTGTCCACGGCAAGCGCGCCGCCCGCGGGCACGCGCGCAACCTCCGCCGCCGCCATCGTGACGGATCCGAGCCGCCGCATCTCCTCTTTGAGCAGTCCGCAGGCGTTCCCGAATACGTCGTCCGATTTGAGGGAATTGGAGCAGACGAGCTCAGCAAAATCCGCGCTCTTGTGTGCGGGCGTAAATTTTCGCGGCTTCATCTCGACGAGCTCGACGTCGATCCCCCGCATTCCGAGGAAATACGCCGCCTCACAGCCCGCGAGTCCCGCGCCGATGACCTTCATTCCGCTTTCTCTTGGGGCGGCTTATAGCCGCACTCCCGGTTGCCGCATTTGAGAACGCCCTTCTGCGTTTTCACAATGGGACCGCCGCACGACGGGCATTTTTCGCCCGTGGGCTGATCCCAGCTCATAAACTTGCAAGCGGGATAGCCGCTGCATCCGAAATAGGGCTTTCCCGTGCGGGAGAAGAGCCGTTTGGTGGGCTTCCCGCAGTCGGGGCAGACGCCTTCGAGCACCGTCTCTTTTTTGGGCGTCTCCTCGAAGGGAAGGGTGGATTTGCACTTGGGATAGTTGGGGCAGGCGAGGAATTTCCCGAATCTGCCCGTCTTGACCGTCATCATCGCGCCGCACTTGGGACAGGGCGTATCGGTCGTCTCCGCCTGTCCTTCGCTGACGATGTTCGAACATGCGGGATACCCCGTGCAGGCGAGATACTTCCCGTACTTGCCGTTCTTGCGGATCATGGGACGTCCGCACTTTTCGCAGAGGATGTCCGTGAGTTCGTCGCCGTCGGTGCCCGCAAAGCGAAGTTTCTCCTCGAAGGGGGGATAGAACGCGGAAATGATGGAATGCCAATCCTTGCCGCCCTCTTCGATGTCGTCGAGCTTCTCCTCCATATCGGCGGTGAATCCGACGTCCATGACGTCGGTGAAATATTTCACGAGCATGTCGGTGATACGGTATGCGATCTCGGTGGGAAGCATGTACTTCCCGTCCTTTTCGACATATTTGCGCTTATTGAGCACGGAGATGATGGAGGCGTAGGTGGACGGTCTGCCGATTCCCTTGTCCTCCATCGCCTTGACGAGCGAGGCGTCCGTATAGCGGACGGGCGGCTTGGTGAACTTCTGCTCCGGCTTCAAGGCGAGCTGCGTGAGCGCGTCGCCCTCTTTGAGCGGCGGGAGCAACTTTCCGCTGCTCTCCTCCTCGTCCTCTTTTTTGCTCTCCTGATAGACGGCGGTGAATCCCGCAAAGCGGAGCGTCTTTCCGCTCGCCTTCAATCCGTATCCGCCGTTCCCGATCTCGATCTGCATGCTGTCGTAGAGAGCTTCCGCCATCTGCGAGGCGAGAAAGCGCTCATAGATGAGTTTATAGACGTTGAAATGTTTCTTGTCGAGCATCTTTTTGGCGCGCTCCGGCGTCAAGGAGATGTCGATGGGACGGATCGCCTCGTGCGCGTCCTGCGCGCCCTTTTTGGAGGCGTAGACGTTCGGCTTTGCGGGGCAGTATTCCGTTCCGTATTTCTCCGCGATGAACGCGAGCGCGTCCCGCTGGGCGTCCTCCGAGATCCGGGTGGAGTCGGTACGGATATAGGTGACGAACGCGATGTGTCCCTCGCCCTCGACGTCCAATCCCTCATAGAGATGCTGCGCCATGAGCATCGTCTCGGGAGCGGTCATGCCGAGTTTGTTGGAGGCGTCCTGTTGGAGCGTGCTCGTCGTGAAGGGCGCGGGCGCATGCGACCGTGCGACCGTCTTTTTGACGGACGTGACGCTGTAAACCCCGCCGCCGAGCACGGAAAGCGCCTCGTCCGCCTGCTCCCGGTTGCCGATTTTGAGCTTTTTTCCGCCCCGTTTTTCGAGCGTTGCGCGGAAGGGGGAGAACTTCTTTTCCCCGTCCTGCAATTCCGCGGTGATCGTCCAATACTCCTCGGGCACGAACGCCTGTATCTCGCGTTCGCGGTCGACGACGAGGCGGAGCGCGACAGATTGCACCCGTCCCGCCGAGAGCCCGTTGCGGATCTTGCTGTTGAGGAGCGGGGAGAGTTTATAGCCCACGAGACGGTCGAGCACTCTCCTCGCCTGTTGGGCGTCCACGAGATTGTAATTGATCTTCCGCGGGTGTTCGAGCGCCCGCGCGACCGCCTTCGGAGAGATCTCGTTGAATTCGATCCTGTTCTCCTTGTCCGCGTCGAGCCCGAGCACGGTCTGCAAATGCCATGAAATCGCCTCGCCCTCGCGGTCGGGGTCGGTTGCGAGATAGACTTTCCCCGCCTTCTTCGCCTCTTCGGTGAGGCGGCGGATGGTCTCCTCCTTGCCGGGGGAGGTGACGTATCTCGGCTCGAAATTCTTGTCGATGGAGACGCCGAGCGTCTTTTGCGGAAGATCGCGGATATGTCCGCCCGAGGCGTCCACGCGGTACTTCCCTTTGAGATATTTGGAAATGGTTTTCGCCTTGCTCGGCGACTCTACGATGATCAGATCCATAACGTTCCTCTATGCTAAGCTCTTATATCTGTTTCCTCCCGCCTTGACGGCGAGCCCTTTGAGTTCGAGCGCCGAAAGGACGGCGGTGACTTCGAAGATCTTCATTCCCGCGCGCTCGGCGAGCGCCGCGGCATGCAGTTCCTCTCCCCCCCTCAAAAGGGACAGCAGACGGGATTCCTGTTCCGTGAGCGCCGTTTCCCGCTTGGGTTTCGCTTCGATTCCGTACACGGAGAGGATGTCCTCTTCCGACGTGACGAGATACGCGCCCTTCTTGATGAGTTCGTTGCAACCCGCTCCCTGCGCCGCGCCGAGGCTGTACGGGAAGGCAAAGACGTCCCGTCCGTATTCGAGCGCAAGATCCGCCGTGATGAGCGCGCCGCTCTTTTCGCCCGCCGAAATGACGAGCACGCCCTCCGCAAGTCCCGCAAGGATGCGGTTGCGTGCATGAAAGGAGCCCTTTCTCACGCGCTCCTTCGGGGCGCATTCGCTCAGAAGCAGACCCCGTTTTGCGATTTCCGCTTTGAGCGAGGCATGTGCGGCGGGATAGCATTCGTCCAGCCCGCAGGGCAGAACGCTGATGATTCCTCCCCCGAGCGCGCCGCGGATTGCCGCGCTGTCGCCGCCCTCCGCGAGCCCCGTGACGATCGCAAACCGCTCCGAGAGCGCTTCCGCAATGCGTCTGCCGTGCTCCTCCGCCCACGGCGGCGTGATGCGGGAGCCGACGATACAGAACGTTCTGCGTCCGAGCAGTTCCCTTCTCCCCTCGCCGTTGAGGACGAGAGGCGGATCGGCGGCTTTGAGCGATTCGGGATAGTCCTCGCTCATCGGGGTGATGAAAAACCGTCCCTTGCGCCCGGCGTCCTTCAATTCCGCTTCGAGGCGGGAGGAGCGCTCGTCGAGGCTCCCTCCGTTATATACCCCGTTTCCGCGGAGTTCTGTCAGTTTTGCGGAAAATTCTCCGAATCTGAGGAACAGCTCCGCGGGCGAGGGCGCCAGACGGAGCAGCGCGGCGCGCTCTCTCCGTTCGAGGGGAGTGCAGACGCACAGCCAGATCAACGCGCGTTCATCCGCAGAGTAATCCATCACAGTTTCTCCCTCAGACGGTACGAGACCGCCTCGAAGATGTGTTTTTCGAGAATGTATTCGCTGGAATCGAGATCGGCGATCGTCCGCGCGACCTTGATGATGCGCGCCCTTGCGCGCGCGGAGAGCTGCATGCGCTCAAACGCCTCGCGCAGAATCTCCTCCGACGCCCGGTTGAGCGAGCAATACGCGAGGATCTCCCGCTCCCCCATCTCGGCGTTCGTCACGAGCCCGCTCCCCTCGAAGCGGTTTCTCTGGATGCGCCGCGCGCCGTTGACGCGCTCCTTGACTTCCTCGGAGCTCTCGCGCGATTCCGTCGACGTGAGATCGTCGTAGGAGATATTATCGACTTCGACTTGGAGATCGATACGGTCGAGCAGCGGACCGGAGACTTTCTTGCGGTATCTTCTGATCTCCGCGGGCGTGCAGGTGCAAACGAGATTGGCGGAGCCGTAATTGCCGCAGGGGCAGGGATTCATGCTCGCACAGAGCATGAACCGCGAGGGGTATGAGAACGTCCCGCCCGCACGGGAGACGGTGATCTTCCCGTCCTCGAGGGGCTGGCGGAGCGCTTCGAGCGTGGAGCGCTTGTATTCGGGCAGTTCGTCCAAAAAGAGCACGCCGCCGTGCGCGAGAGAGATCTCCCCCGGGTGCACGGCGCGGTTCCCGCCGCCGCACATGGCGACGGTCGTCGCGGTATGGTGCGGGGTGCGGAAGGGTCGCTCCGTGACGATCCCCTCCTCCCCGAGAATCCCCGCAACCGAGTGAATCTTGGTGATTTCGAGCGCCTCCCCGAAGGTGAGATCGGGCATGATCGTGGGAAGGCATCTCGCGAGCATGGTCTTGCCCGTTCCCGGGGGACCGATCATGAGCAGGTTGTGTCCGCCCGCGACCGCGATCTCGATCGCGCGCCGCGCAACGGGCTGTCCCTTCACATATTTGAGATCAGCGGAGCCCTCCTTTTTCGCCGCGGCGGCAAAGCGTTTCGTTTCGAGCGGAGAGATGGGTGTGACGCCGAGCAGATGCCGCACGACGGCAAGAAGGCTCTCCGCGGGATAGATCATCGCCCCGCCGAGGAAGCTCGCCTCCTTCGCGTTTGCGGCGGGAATGACGAACTTCGAAAACCCGTGCGCCTTCGCGGAGATGAGAATGGGCAGGAGCCCCGTCACGGGACGGAGACTGCCGTCGAGCGCGAGTTCGCCGAGGAACACGGTGTCCCCGACGTCCGCGCCGACGAGCTGTTCGCTCGCTTTGAGCAGACTGATTGCAATCGCCAAATCGAAGGACGCGCCCTCCTTTTTGATGTCAGCGGGCGCGAAATTGATGGTGATCTTATTCATGGGGAAGAGGAGCCCGCTGTTTTTGAGCGCGGAACGCACTCTCTCTTTGGACTCTTTGACTGCGGTGTCGGGAAGCCCCACCATATCATAGGCGGGGACTCCCTTGTTGACGTCCGTCTCCACTTCCACGGGCACGCCTTCGAGCCCGAGGAGCGAATAACAGATGATTTTCGCGATCATAGCGAAGCCTCCCTTCTTTGGTATAATCCGGTCACGTCATCCGTTCATCCGACAAGTCCCGGGAGGAATCCGCCGGTGGGAATGGAGAACGTGAACACTGCAAAGAGCGCAAACACGGCGACTGCCGCGACGAGCAGAAGAACGGAAGCGATTTTCACGATCTTCTTTCCCTTGCTCTCCTCTTCGGTCAGTTGCGCATATGCGGCGCCCGCGAGGGCGAACAGGAAGAGGTAGGAGAGGAAGAGGAAGGCGAGCGCTCCCTTCGCAAAGACGGCGGTGAGGAAGGAGATCGCAAACCCGCAAAGGAGCACGACGGTCTTGCGGAGCTCTTTTGCAAATCCTTCGCCGTTGACGTTGCGGAAGAGCGCGACGAGCAGGCAGATCCCGCCGATCGCCCCCGCCGCGATTGCGACGATCGCGATGAGCGAGCCCGTTGCCGTGACGGCGGATACGCTGCCCGTGCCGCGGTAGAGTACATAGAGCGGTTTCCAGATCGACTGCGTCGAGCCCGTCTCGTTGACGCCGATGAATCCGCCCGCGAACGACTTCCAGCCGAGCGTGAAGATGCTCATGGCGGGCGCCGAGGGGTTATCGTAGAGCTTCATGAGCGGATAGTAGACGGGCAGGAGCGACAGGAGCGAGAGAATGAGCGCGCCGAACACGAGGAAGGAGAGGAAGGACGTCACCGCGAGATTGTTCTTGTAGCGGTATTCCGAAAGGACCTTCGCAACCTTCTGTCTGCCCGTGGGAGCGGCTTCTTCCTCCGTTTCGGGCGCGGGCGCAGGTGCGGGCGAAGCCTCCTCCGCCTCCGCTTCCGCAATCGCCTTGTCGAGATAGTACCTCTTTGCCTTCTGCTGGCGGATCATGCCTGCGACAAAGAGCACAACGATTCCGCAGACGGGAATGATATATGCGCCGTTTGTGCAGATCGCGGCGGCGGCAAAGAGTCCGGAGAGCATGAGCGGCACCGCGCTGCCGAGTTTCGCCCTCTTCATGCCGGACATGTAGAAACAGGTGCAGAAATAGAGGGACGCCATCAGGAAGAACACGCCGATCATGAGCGGAGTTCCGAGATGTCCGAGGCTGAACGCCATTCCGCAGAGCGCGAAGAGAAGCGCAAAGACGAAGCCCGCCTTTTCGCTCTTCGCGAGTTTTTTCACAAAGAGGAAGCCGAACACAAGCGCGCCGAACGCCGCAAGAAAGGGCATGAAGCGCAGACCGAACGGGCTGATCCCGAACAGGAGCGTGCCGAAGGCGACGAGATCGGTGCCGAGCGCGCCGTACACTCTGTCCCCGTTGTAGTTTCCGATGTTGGAGGGATCGTACGAGCTCCCCGCGCGCATCTCGGAGATCGTCATGAGCGTATGGATCTCCTCTTCCGAATAGCGGAAGTAGGAGGACTGCGCCACGGAGGGCACGCACTGACTGTCATAGAGGGCGGCGGCGCGCTTCATTGCGTCCTCCGTCTTTTCGTCCTCGGTGGTGATAAACACGGAGGCGGGATCCACCTGAACCGAGAGCACGACGTCCTCGCCGAGTCCGCCGTCCTCTCCGTCGAGCGCGTTTGCGACAAATATGATCTCGTTGATCATGACGTTGCAGTTGCTCGCTTTTAAGCTGTAATAGCGGAACCCGCTGAGCGACCAGCCCTGTTCGGCGATCTTTTCGGGATCGGTGACGTTGAGGGGCATAATCCAATTATAGAGCGCGTCCTGCGTGGGATTTTTCGTCTTTTCTTCGCCTTCGAGTTTTTCGTAGAAATTGGCGACGTTCATCACGACCTCGGTCGAGAAGGTGGAAGAACTCAAACTTGATCTGCCGAGATGAACGGCGGCGACCTTGCCGGGTTCGGCATAGACCGTTCCGACATTCAGGTACACTTTATAGACGTAGAGATTTTTGCGCGCGTCGATTCCCGTGTCCGGGGCGCTGACTTGGAGAACCACACGGGGTTCCTTGTTGTCGTTCCGTCTCGCGGAGAGCATGTAGCCGTCTCCCGTGGAGCAGACGGAGCCGAGCGTGCCGAGCCCGACGGCAAGAAACACGAGCGCGAGCACAAGAAACGCGCGCAGCCAGCCGGACATCTTCTTCAAGAAGTTTTTCTTTTCCATAAAACAATATTCCTTATTATATCGTTCTTTCCTATTCTAACCGATATGCCCCGAATTGTAAACGATTTTTCGGGACTTTTCCGAAAAAATTTCCGCACGGAATGATATTAAAAGCAAACGGAGCATTTTCATAACGTCGAACTTGTCCCCCCCCACTGTCATACCGACGACCGCCCTGTCTGTTTCCTGTCATACCGACGACCGAGCGGAGCGAGGAAGGAGTGTATCCCCTCATACGCAGTCCGTCCCCCGCTGTCATACCGAGGGCGCAGCCCGAGCCCCCTCAAACGAAGTCCGCTACCGCCATCACTAATGAGCGGAGATCCGGGGACAACAAAAAACGGTCCGCTGCTCGGGCGAACCGTTAAACATGAATTTACTTTGCTTCCTTGATCTTTGCCGCTTTCCCGGTGAGTCCTCTGAGATAGTAGAGCTTTGCCCTTCTGACCTTGCCGGCTCTCACGACGGTGACATATGCGACCTTCGGGGAGTGCAGGGGGAAGCAGCGTTCCACGCCGACGCCGAAGGAGAGGCGGCGCACCGTGAAGGATTCGCGGATTCCGCCGTGTTTCTTGGCGATGACGACGCCCTCGAAATTCTGAATTCTTTCCTTGCCGCCCTCGATGATGCGGTAACCGACCTTGACGGTATCGCCCACATGGAACTGAGGGACTTCCGTTTTCATGCCTTCCTTCTCAATCGCTTCGATGAGACCTTTCATTGACTTTACCTCCGATTCGTAAATGACGTTCATTCCCGTTCTTGAATTTGCGCTCATATTTGCGCTTCGGCAGAGGAACGCCCAAAGTCACATAAGATTATAGCGGATATTTTCCGAAAAATCAACCGATTTTCGGGGGTAAACGTCCGATTTCTTCCCGATTTTCGGGACTTGCGCCCTCTTTTTCCTCTTTCGGCGGGAGATCTTCCTCCGTTTCCCCCGCGGGCGCTCTCGTCTCCTTTCCGCGGACGGCGGCATAGCGATCCTTCCGGATGCGTTTGCGGGATATCAGCCGCCCGTCCGACGCATACGTCAGGCGGTAGCTCTCGCTCACGATCCCCTTCTTCTCCGCGCGGAGAATCCTGTCCTCCTCCCCCTCTTCGATCAAAGGCGGCGGGGGCGATATAACCCCGAGCACGACGCTCTCCGTCTCATACCGCTTCCCGTCGGGCATGCCGAAGAAGGAAAAGCGGACTTCCCCGCCCTTCGCGCTTCCGAGAAGATAGACGGGAAAGTCATACGGGTTGAAAAAACGGAGATCGCTCCCCTCCGAGACCATCGCGTCGAGGGACGGCGGGACGTACCCAACCGAAAGGGAATGGGCGTGGCTCTCCTCGATCTCCATTCCCGCGCGGAGCGCGGCGCCGAAGAGGGTCGTACTCGCCTGGCACACCCCTCCGCCCACGCCGGGGACGAACTCTCCGTCGAGAATGACGGCGGCGACGCGGAATCCGTTCTCCTCCGTCCGCTTCCCCACCGTTTGGTTGAACGAAAACGATTCGCCCGCGCCGAGCACGGTGCCCGACACGCGGCTTGCCGCAAGGGCGATGTTGTGCGCGCGGGGCGCGTTGCCCGCGTCGAAACGGGTGGAAAATTCGGAAAGCGGGCGGGTCGCGGCGCGCAGGTCGCGCTCGGTGACTTCGGGCGCGTACGCTCTCGTCGGAAGGACGACTTCCCGCTCTCCCCGTTCGAGGGCGCCGAGGACGTCAAAGAGCAGTTTGCGGTAATTGCAGGCGCGCCCAAAAATCTCGGGCGTGTAGACGAATCCCTCCGCGGAAAAGGACACCGCGGCATTCTTTGCGGGACGGGCGTTCCGCTCACAGAGCCCGAGAAGGAGGGATTCGGCGTCTGCGAGCGTGCGGGATCCGCTCACGCTGACCGTCGCACCCCGCTTTGCCGTGCGCACGAGGCGGGAGATGTCGTCCGTCGGGGAGAGTTCGTCAAAGAGGGTGAGATCGCCCTCGGGCGCATGGATCACGAGAGGCTCCGTCTCCCTTCGGATGCGCGCGCGGACGCGCTCTTCCGCCTCCGTATAAGAAAGCCCACCGACGGATTCGCCGCCGATGGTCACGTCTTTCGGAACTCTCCCTTGTCCCCATCCGCAGGAAAGCAAACTTCCCGCGGCGAGGAGCAGGGCGATCGTCCTCGTTCTCATCTTCCGCCTCCTAAGACGGAAGAACCCTCGCAAGAAAGCGGTCGTCCGCTTCGAACGCGGGCGAACCGAGAACGGGTTTTCCGCGCATGTAGTGGAAATCCGAACCGCCCGTTTCATACAGCCCGTGCTTGTGGGCAAAGGCGAGAAATCCCTCCGTCTCGGTGACAGTATGCGTCGTATAGGTGCATTCTATGCCGTCGAGACCGTAGCGGACGAGCTCCTCCATGAGTTCTTCCCTTCCCTCGGGCGCCATCCGTCCGGGATGGGCGAGTACGGCAACGCCGCCGAGATCGTGGATGACGTCGATCGCCTCCCGCGGGGAGGGACGTCTCGGCTCGGTGAAGGCGGGTTTCCCGCGCTTGAAGAGCTCGCGATAGAGCTCCATATCGTCCCGCCCGAGTTTGCGTGCGACGGCGCGCACGGCATAGATGGGATGGACGATACTCTCTCCGCCGTGTTCGCGGTCGACGTCCTCCATCGTGATCTCAATGCCGAGATAGGCGGACGCCTTTCCGACCATTTCCTCGGCGCGGGCGATGGATTCTTCCCGCCGCTTTCCGAGAAATTCCCCGTACGCGCGGTCCATGTTGCACGCGTATCCGAGGATGTGTACCTTCCTGTCGCTCTGTGCGGAGACTTCCCAACCGCGCAGATACCTCAGCCCGCAGCTTTCCGCCGCCGCGCGCTTTTCTTCGTCGCCGTCCATGCTGTCATGATCGGTGATCGAAAGGAGTTCCAGACCTGCTTCTTTGGCATTCCGCACCAGCTCGCGGGGAGACAGCCTCCCGTCCGAATAGGTGGAATGCATGTGCAAATCGGCTTTCAAATTGTGATATACCTACCTGAAAAATGGAATACGGAATTATAATAGCGCGAGAATGCGCGGATCGGCAGAACAGTGCGGCTGTCCCACGGCATGCACGCCGTCCTCGCAGTGGAAGTCGGATCCGCCCGTCACGATGAGCCCCCGCCGCCGCGCAAAGGAGAGAAATTCCTCCGTCTCGGCGGGCGTGTGGGTCGTGTAGAAACATTCGATCCCGTCCAGCCCGCGCCTTGAAAGACGCTCCATGAGTTCCTCTCTTCCCTCGGGCGCCATGCGCCCGGGATGGGCGAGCACGGCGACGCCGCCGAGATCGTGGATGACGCCGATCGCCTCCTCGGGCGAAGGACGGCAGAGGGTGGAGAACGCGGGTCCGCCGCGGGCAAACGCCTCGCGATAGAGCTCGCCCTTGTCCGCGCCGAGCGCCTCGGCGAACGCCGAGACGACGTGCATCGTATGGAGGGGCGCGCGCTTCTTCCGGTGAAACCGCTCCGCGTCCTCCAACGTGAGCGAGAGCCCGAAGAAGGCGTTCGCCTTTGCAATCATGTCCTCCGCGCGGATCAGGCTCCCCTCGGCGCGCGTTGCAAGGAACGCCCGATACCGCTCGTTCCGCTTGCAGCCGTAGCCGAGAATATGGACCTTATTTTCCCCTTCGTAAGCCGAGACTTCCCACCCGTCGAGATAGAGAAGCCCGTATTTCTCCGCGGCGGTTCTTCCCGCCGCGGCGGCGCCCATGTTGTCGTGATCGGTGATCGAAAAGAGCGCCAGCCCCGCCGCCTTGCACCGTGCGGCGAGCGCGTCGGGCGTCTCCTTCCCGTCCGACCAGACCGAATGCAGATGCAGATCGGCAAAGATGCCGCCTTGCGGGCGGATGACGTCGTTTTTCAACAGATCTTTCCCTCTCTGATTCTGATTTTATTGGTATCCTTCCCATAGAGAAGCCGCTCGGCGTGGGTACAGGTCAGAATACACTGCACGCCGACCGTGCGTTCGAGCAATTTTTTGCGGCGGACAAGATCGAGTTCGCTCATCACGTCGTCTAAAATGAGGACGGGCGGCTCGCCCGAGAGTTCCTTGAAGATTTCGAGCTCGGCGAGTTTCATCGCGAGCGCGGCGGTGCGGGTCTGTCCCTGGGAGGCGAAGCCGCGCGCATCCGTCCCGTCGATGAGGACGCGGATGTCGTCCCGATGCGGACCGACGGAAGTGAATCCGAGCCTTAAATCGTGCTCCAACGAGGCGGAGAGGGCGCGGACGAGCCTCTTTGCGATCTCCTCTTCGTCGTCGGAATCGTCCCCCTCCGCGCCGAGCGCAAGGGTCTCCCTCCCGTCGGTGAGAAAGGAATGCGCGTCCCGCGCGAGCGGGGCGAGACGTTCGAGATACCGCCTCCTGTGGCGGATGATCACCGCGGCGGAGCGGGCAAGCTGTTCGTCCCAGACGGGAAGCGTCTCCATGACGAGAGACAGGTCCTTCTCTTTGAGAAGGTTGTTCCTCTGGTCGAGAATGCGGTTATAGCGAAGCAGCGCGGCGGCGTACGGCTTGGACGTCTGGGAGATGGAGAGGTTCAAAAAGCGCCTTCTCTCGTCGGGACCGTCCTGAATGATTCTCAGTTCTCCCGGTGAGAAAAAGACGCTTCGCATATTTCCCAAAAAGTCCACGGTGCGGGCGACGCGGTTGCCGTTGACCCTCAAAACCCGCCCGTTCTCGGAGAGCTCCGCTTCGAGGAGCACCCTGCCGACGCGGCTCTCCGTCTCCGCGCAAAGATAGGCGCCGCTCGTCCCCTTGCGGATGAGCTGCCTGTCGTGGCGGATTCTGAGCGACGCCCCCGTGCAGAGATAAAAGACGGCTTCGGCGCAGTTTGTCTTGCCCTGCGCGTTTTTGCCGACGAGCACGTTGATGCCGTCTGCAAAGACGAAGGTCTCCTCTTCGTAGTTTCTGAAATTCCGGAGCGTCAATTTTTTGATGATCATCGGTTTTTTTCGAAAAAAAACGCTTTCTTTTTGCCTGATTTTATATTATAATAGAGAAGATTCGAAGTCTGCTCTTACGGAACGGGACCGATCGAGAACATTATAGCACAATCCGAAAAAAAACAAAAGCGTTTGAGGGGCGAAAATGGAAGAAAATACCCAACTCGACTATTTATGGAGCAAGATCAAGGAGCGGGCGGAGAAGCTCATCAACCCCGTCTCGTTCAGTTCGTTCGTGGGTCCGCTCGTTCCCGTGGACATCGTCAACAAGAAACTCGTCCTGCAAGCGGAGACGGAGATCGTCGCGGAGACGATCTCGAAGCGCCATCTCGAACAGCTCCGCGAGGCGACGGTGAGCGCGGAAGTCGGGCTCGTCGGCGTCATTCTCATCGTCGAGGGAAGCGACGTCTACACGCTCGACGAACTCCCCGACGCGATGGAGGAGACGACCGTCGTCCTCGACAAGCGCTACACCTTCGACTCGTACGTCGTGGGTCCCTCCAATAAATTTGTCTGCGCGGCGGCGAAGTCGGTCGCGGAGACGCCCGGGGAGAACTTCAATCCCCTCTACATCTACGGCGGCACGGGGCTCGGCAAGACCCACCTCATGCAGGCGATCGCCAACTACATCACCGAGAAAAAGCCCTCGCTCAAAGTGATCTACACCACGAGCGAGAAATTCCTCAACGAATATGTGGACTGCATCGCGCGCAAGGGTTCGGGACGGGACAACGAGACCCGCTTCCGCAACCGCTACCGCAATGTGGACGTCCTGCTCATCGACGACATTCAGTTCTGGGCGGGCAAGCGGGGCGTGCAGGAAGTGTTCTTCCATACGTTCAACGAACTCTACGCCCAGCACAAGCAGATCGTCATCTCGTCCGACTGCCCGGCAAAGGAGCTGACGACGCTCGAAGAGCGGCTGCGCACGCGGTTCGAAGGGGGATTGATCGCGGACATCCAGCCGCCCGATCTCGAAACGAAAATCGCGATCTTAAAACGGAAGGCGATCGAAAAGAAATATGTGATTCCCGACGACGTGCTCGTCTTTCTCGCCAAGAATTCGGACAACAACGTGCGCACCCTCGAAGGGCGGCTCAACACGGTGATCTTCGCGAGCAAACTGCACGAGGAGCCCCTCTCGCTGAAACTTGCGGCAACCGCGCTCGCCGAGAGCATCGGTACGGCGGAGGAACAGGGCGAAGTGACGGCGGAGTCCATCATCGGCGCGACCTGCGCCTACTACAACGTCACAAGAGAGGAGCTCGTGGGCAAGAGCAAGCGGCAGGAGCTCGTGCGGGCGCGGCAGATCTGCGTCTATCTCCTCTGCGACATGCTCGCCCTTCCCCTCATCTCGATCGGCAAGGAGATGGGCGGGCGGGATCACTCGACGATCATCTACGCGCGCGACAAGGTGGCGGAACTGATGCGCGTGAACGACGCAATCGCAAAGGGCGTCACGGACATCAAGAGCGCAGTGCTCAAACAGTAAAAATACTCTTCCCCGGACTGCGGTCCGGGGCGCAAAACAAAAAGGAATGTTTCCGGCGCGGCGGGCTGAGCCCGCCGCGCCGATCGGAACCGGGATGAAACGCAAACTTTTTTCCGAAGGCACATGCGACGCCGTCGTGATCGGCGCGGGACATGCGGGGGTGGAAGCCGCCCTCGCCCTTGCGCGCACGGGGCTCTCCGTCGTCATGCTCACGCTCAATCTCGACAGCATCGGCTTCATGCCCTGCAACCCCTCCGTCGGCGGGACGGCAAAGGGTCATCTCGTGCGCGAAATCGACGCGCTCGGCGGGCAAATGGGCGTCACGGCGGACGAATGCGCCCTCCAAATGCGCATGCTCAACGCGGGCAAGGGCGCGGCGGTGCAGTCCCTCCGCGCGCAGGTGGACAAGAACAAGTATCACCGCAGAATGAAATCGACGCTCGAACACACCGACAATCTGCGGATCGTGCAGGGCGAGGCGGCGAAGATTCTCACCCGGAAGTGCGGCGGGATCAAAAAGGTCGTCGGCGTACAGACGACCTACGGCGGCGTATTTTCCTGCCGCGCGGCGATCGTGGCGACGGGGGTCTATCTCAACGCGCGCACGGTGACGGGCGACGTTGTGAAGGAGAGCGGTCCGAACGGATTTGCCGCCGCCACCGAACTCACCGCGAGCCTGCTCTCCCTCGGCTTTTCGGTGCGGCGGTTCAAGACGGGCACTCCCGCCCGCCTCGACGGCAGAACGGTCGATTTCTCGGTTTTGGAGCGTCAGGACGGCGAAGATGTCTACCCGTTTTCGTTTTTACACCGATCGGCGCCCCGCGCGCAGCAGCCGTGCTATCTCGCCTACACCAATCAAACGACGCATGAGATCATTCTCCGCAATCTCGACCGCGCTCCCCTTTACAACGGCTCGATCGGCTCCACGGGACCGCGCTACTGTCCCTCCATCGAGACAAAAGTCGTCCGCTTCCGCGACAAGGAGCGGCACCAGCTCTTTCTCGAACCCGAGGGGGAGGACACGACGGAGATCTACGCGCAGGGGCTCTCGACTTCTCTGCCGCACGACCTGCAAAAGGAAGTCTACCGCTCGGTGAAGGGGCTCGAACACTGCGAGATCGTCCGCTATGCCTATGCGATCGAATACGACTGCATCGACACCCTCGACGTTCTCCCCACACTCGAATTTAAGAAGGTGGAAGGGCTGTACACGGCGGGGCAGATCAACGGCACGAGCGGCTATGAGGAGGCGGCGGCGCAGGGGCTCATGGCGGGGCTCAACGCCTCGCTCAAACTGCGCGGAAAGCCCCCTCTCGTTCTGAGGCGGGACGAGGCGTACATCGGCGTGCTCATCGACGATCTCGTGACGAAGGGCACGGACGAGCCCTACCGCATGATGACCTCGCGCGCCGAGTTCAGGCTTTCGCTCCGTCAGGACAACGCCGACGTCCGTCTCACGCCGATCGGATACGCCTGCGGGCTCGTCACCCCGAACCGCTACCGCAAATTCCGCGCGCGGATGAAACAGCGCGGCGAGGCGCTCGAAATTCTGAACCGCCGCGCCGGGCAGACTGCGGCGGACGCGTTCGTGCGCGGGAAGGGCTTCCCTCCCCTCTCGGGCGGCGTGACGTATGCGGATCTCATCCGCCGCGGGGTCTCTCTGCGCGAAATTGTCGACACGTTCGGCATTTTGACCGGTTTTCCCAACGATATTCTGCTCTCCGCCGAGACGGAGATCCGCTACGAAGGGTATCTGAAAACGAGCGCGCGGGAGATGGAGAAGGCGAAGAAGATGGAGGAAAAGCCTCTCCCGGACGGGATCGACTACCATTCGATCGAGGGTCTGCGGCTCGAAGCGCGGGAGAAGCTCAACCGCATCCGCCCGCTCAATTTGGGACAGGCGGCGCGCATCTCGGGCGTCTCCCCCGCCGACATCTCCGTCCTCATGATCTATCTGAGCTTGAAAAAATAAGTCCGCCTTTTTCGGCGGCGTTTGGAACATTTCGGGCGGCGCGGCTTGCATTTTTGCAAGCCGCGCCGCCCTTTTCATGCGGAAAGCCGGCGAACGCCGGCTTTCCCTTTTCCGATTTCCCTGTTCGGTTCCGCGCGGGCGGAAAGTTATTTCTTGCAGCAGGATCTCCCCTGCGGATAGAGCGGAAGTTCGAAGAACCCCGAGCACACCTCCTGCGAATATTCCTGTGCGGGAGGGATGGCGCAATAGCCGTAGCTCGGGACGAGCAGTTCCACCTGCATGGCGACTTTGAGTATGAGCGTGAGGCATGCGCTGATGGAAAAGGTGCCGTTCGCGGAGTTGAACGTCCCCTCGGGGGAGACGCAGGAGCAGACGGCGGTGACGGTGAACGGCATGACGGATGCCGGCGGTACATAGAGCATGACGTCCTCGTTGAGCACGATGGACCCCGTTGCCGAGCCCTCCGTGCCGTTTGCGTCGACGTAGACGATCTCGATGGGAACGGTGACGGTCGCTTGCACGCGGGCGCACTGGCTGTCCGCCTGCCGCTCGACGGAAAGGTTGGAAACCGTCCCTTCCGAGTCGAGAGACCGTGCGCTGATGAACGTCAGCGGATATGTAGGATCGGCGGGCGTGGGATTCGTGAGCCCGACGGTATAATTTTCAAGGCGCGACTGGATGATGCCCGCGTCGAAGATTTTTTCCGCTTGGATGCACACCTTTTCGCAAAGACCGCTCAGCGGATTGCCCGAGATCGTGCCGGGGCAGTGATCCGATGAAAAATTGGAAAAAAATGACATTTGTGACCTCCGTAAGCCTTGATAGGCTCCGTCATATCGTATGCGCGCGGCGGCAAATGGGTTCCGCCGCAGTTCAAAGCCAGACGAGCTGTCCCGGGAAGAGGAAGGGCGTGCGGTTTCTCGATTCGAACGCCTCTTTCGAGCCGCAGAGGAGGGTTTTGCTCTCCCTTCCCTGCACGAGATAGAGATCGTGCCGCTCGGCGGGAAGTTCGAGAACGCTCCCCGCGGGGGGCTCCCCCGTCAGGCGGTTGTGTTCTGCGAGCACGCGGGGCGGAATGCGGAAAACGCGGGCGATCATTTGAAGGGACTGTCCCTGCTTCACACGGTAGAATTTCGGCTCTTCGAGCGTGAGTTTCATGTCTCTATCCTATGCGGGGAACTCATAAAAGAGTACGCGCCGCAATAAAATAGGACATGCAGAATTTGTACCGCACCGCCGCGGTCGTGACCGTCTTTTCCGCGCTCGAACACGGGCTGGGCTTCCTCTACCGCATCATTCTGTCCCGCATCCTCGGTCCCGAGGGGCTCGGGGTCTATCAGGTCTCGCTGACCGTCTTTGCCGTCTTTCTCACCATGACGTCGAGCGGACTGCCCATCACGCTCTCGCGGATCATCTCCAAGCACCGTGCGCGGGGATCCCGCCGCGGCGAACAGGCGGCGACGTCCGCGGCGATCGCGCTGACTCTCCTGTTCAGCGTCCCCCTCACCCTGCTCCTCTTTCTCTTCCGCGCTCCCTTCTCGCGGGTCTTTTCCGATCCCCGCTGTGCGGATCTCTTCTATATCCTCCTCTTCGGGCTCTCCTTTACGTCCGTCTATGCCATTCTGCGCGGGTGTTTTTGGGGGAACAAGCGGTTCTTCGCCTATTCGCTCGTCGAACTTGCGGAGGAGATCGTCATGATCGTCGTGGGAGTTTTCCTTCTGCTCTTTCTGCATTCGGGGATCGCCGACGTCAACCTCGCCGCAATCGCGGTGCTCGTCTCCTATCTGTGTTCCTTTGCGATCGCCACCGTCTACTTCTTTATCCGCGGCGGGAAACTGCGCTCGCCGCGCGGAGAATTTTTGCCGCTTCTGAAATCCTCTCTGCCCGTGACGGCGATGCGGACTTCCTCCTCCCTCGTCAATTCCTTCATCTCCGTGCTCTTCCCCATGCGCCTGACCGCGGCGGGCGTCTCGTCCGCAAAGGCGATGAGCGAATACGGCGTCGTCTACGGCATGGTGATGCCCGTTCTGATGATCCCCTCGTCGCTCATCGGCTCGATCGCGCTCGTGCTCGTGCCGGAACTGTCCGAATGCTACTACAAAAAGGAAAAAGAGAAGCTGTCCGCGCTCGTCGGGAAGGCGCTCAACGGGACCCTCCTCATCGCGGGAATGCTCATTCCCTTCTTCATCGTTTGCGGCGAGGACGTGGGCGTCCTGCTCTACTCGAACGCCGCGAGCGGCAAGCTCATCTCCCAATGCGCGCTCATTCTCCTCCCGATCAGTCTGACGCTGATCTCCACCAGCATTCTCAATTCGCTGGGCTGCGAGCGGCAGACGCTGCTCTTCTTCCTGTTCGGCGCGGCGGCGATGCTCGCCTGCACCTGGTTTTTGCCAAAGTATCTCGGCAGCGGCGCGCTCTGTCTCGGCATGGCATGCGACTATACGATCTCCTCGGGCTGTTCCCTCTTTTTGCTCAAAAAAAAGACGGGCAGACTGCGTTCGGGGAAATTCCTCCTCAAACTTTCCGCCGCCGTTCTGCCCGTGTTGGGGGCGGGATTCCTCGTCCGCAAGGGGCTCATGCTCGTGATGAGCTACCTGCCCGCGATGGCGCTGACGATCCTCTTCCTCGGCGCGGCGGAGCTTGTGCTCTTCCCCGCCCTGAAACTCTTGGACGTGCGGACCCTCCTTGCCCGCTTCTTTCCCCGCCGCAGAAAGAGGACAGACTGATCCCAAACGGAGCGCGGAATTTCGGATTGCGTTTACGAGAAAGACTCGTAATTCACCCATTTTTTTGGATATTTTTATACAATAAGATCGTGGACGAACGAATCGAAAAACGCATCAGGGAATTGAGAAACGAGCGACACATGACGCAATCGAGACTCGGAGATATCTTGTGCGTATCTCAGGACACCGTCTCCCTCTGGGAAAAGGGAAAGAGTATCCCGAGCGCGGATCAAGTGATCCGTCTGTGCAAAATCTTCGGCGTCTCCGCAGACTATCTTCTTGGGCTGTCGGATTACTGACGTCCGCAAATCACAAAGGAGAATATTTTATGAGCGACCAAAGAGATCCAAATCAACCCAACCCGGCGCAAAACGGCTCGGAGCCGAACGCGCCGCAGCCGAACTATCAACAGCCGAACTATCAGCCTGTGTACCAGCAGCCTGTCTACGTCCAGCAACCCGTCTACATCCAACAGCCCGCTCCCGCACAGCCGCAGCATGCGACGGAAGCGGAAAAACATGCCCTGTTCTCGACGACGGGCGGCATCTGGATGCTGATCGCTTGCATTGTGCTCACCGTCAACATCGGCACGACGTTGATCGACAGCATTCTCTCCCTCAACTTCTCGGGATTTGTCGGCATCCTGCTCGACGTTCTCATCGTCATCGGGTTCTGGATTACCTTCGCCGGCGGAAGAAGAAAGGCGTTCTCCCCTGCGGGAATTTCATTGATTAAAGTCCCGTTCATCATTCAATTCGTGTTTTCGGTTCTGACGTTCGCGGGAAACGCGGTGCTCTGGGGCATCACGCTGAACTTCATCAGCCTCGTCGTCGGAATCATCACCTTTGTGTTCCACTGCATCTACTTCTCCTCCATCAAAAAGACGTTGAATATGGCGGGACGGATCAACCGGAACAAGAGCGTTGCGGGGCAGAAGGCAGGCATCTTTGCGGCGGTCATGATGATCATCTCCGCGGCTTTGACGCTCGCAAGCACGCTTGTCTCCTACTTCCGCTACGCCGTGCTCGCCGACGCGCTCATAAGCAAACTGCCCGAATCCCTGCGCTTCATCGCGAACTTCCTGCTTGGCGGCGACGGTCCGATGACCATCGTTGCGGCAGTCATCACCTTCGTTGCAAGCATCAGCGTCGCGATCGTTTTGATCCAATTCGGCAACAGAATGAAGGAAACCGAGCAATAATTGACAGCTTTCCGAAGAGAAAAGGGGGACAAGAGATTGTCTCCCTTTTCATTTTATGCCTCTTTTATAGCGGACGCGCCTCCCGTCAAAACGGGAGGCGCGTCCGCTTGAAAATCACTTTGATTATGCCGTCTTTTTATAGACGAGTTTCGGTCTTGCGCCGTTTTCCACACAGTCTTTGGTGATGATCACCTCTTCGACGTTCTTCTCCGTGGGAATGTCGAACATGATGTCCGTCATGATTCCCTCGATGATCGTCCTCAGACCCCGCGCGCCCGTTTTGAGACGGATCGCGGTGTTTGCGATCTCGCGGACCGCCTCTTCCTCGACGGTGAGTTTCACGCCGTCGAACCCGACGAGCTTCTGGTACTGTTTGATGATGGCGTTCTTGGGCTGGGTGAGGATATTGACGAGCGCGTTTTCGTCGAGCGCTTGCAGCGCCACGACGATGGGAATGCGCCCGACAAATTCGGGGATCAGCCCGAACTTGGTGAGATCCTGCGGCTTCACGTCGTCGAGCAGGGAATAGTCCACCTCGTTTTCGCCGAGCTTTACCTTGCTCCCGAAGCCGAGCCCCGTGTCGTCCTTTCTCGCGGAGACGATCTTGTCGAGCCCGACAAACGCGCCGCCGCAGATGAAGAGGATATTCGTCGTGTCGATGCGCATGCAATCCTGCTGGGGGTGCTTTCTTCCGCCCTGCGGAGGGACGTTCGCAACCGTGCTCTCGATGATTTTGAGAAGCGCCTGCTGGACGCCCTCGCCCGAGACGTCGCGGGTGATGGATACGTTCTCCCCTTTGCGCGCGATCTTGTCGATCTCGTCGATATAGATGATCCCGCGCTGTGCGCGCTCGATGTCGTAATCGGCGTTCTGGATGAGTTTCAGAAGGATGTTCTCCACATCCTCGCCCACATAGCCCGCGTAGTCGCGTCGCTCGTTGCGAAGGGCACGTTGAGGATCTTCGCGAGCGTGCGGGCGAGCAGCGTCTTGCCGCTGCCCGTGGGACCGAGCAGGAGAATGTTGCTCTTTTCGATCTCCACGTCGTCGTCCTTCTTCGCGGTCGAGAGGGAATTGATGCGCTTATAGTGGTTGTAGACCGCCACGGAGAGGACGCGCTTTGCCTTGTCCTGTCCGATGATATATTGGTCGAGCTCCGCCTTGATCTCGGCGGGCTTTTTGAGTTCGACGGGCTCCGCGGCGGAATTGGAGGGCATTTTGTCGATCATGTCCTTGCACAGTTCAATGCACTCGTCGCAGATACAGATCCCGTCGGGTCCCGCGATGAGTTTTTTTGTCTTGGATTTTTCCTTTCCGCAGAAAGAACAACTTTGTTCGTATTTTGCCATAGAATCTCCCTTGTCCGAAAACGATTTTCGCACTGCGAAAATTTTCCGAAAAAATGTACGGTTGCCGCTTCCCTTTCCGCGTCCGAAACGTGTTATCTCTTTTCGTAAACTCTGTCGATGAGCCCGTATTCCTTCGCCTCATCCGCGGAGAGATAGTTGTCTCTGTCGGTGTCGCGCTCGAGCTCCTGCACGCTCTTCCCCGTATTCTTTGCGAGGATCTCGTTCATCTTGCGCTTGATTCTGAGGATATGTTCCGCCTGAATGCGGATATCGCTCGCCTGACCCTGCGCGCCGCCGAGGGGCTGATGGATCATGACTTCGCTGTTTTTGAGCGCATAGCGCTTTCCCTTCGCGCCGGAAGAGAGCAAAAACGCCGCCATGCTCGCCGCCATGCCGATGCAGATCGTGGAGACGTCGCACTTGATATAGTTCATCGTATCGTAGATCGCAAGTCCCGCGGACACCGATCCGCCGGGGCTGTTGATATAGAGGCTGATGTCCTTCCCGGGATCCTTCCCTTCGAGATAGATGAGCTGGGCTACGACGGTGTTTGCAACGGCGTCGTCTATCTCGCCGCTCAGAAAGACGATTCTGTCTTCGAGGAGGCGGGAATAGAGATCGTAACTTCTTTCGCCGCCCGACGTGCGTTCCACAACGTAGGGAATGAGAATGTTCTTTTCGTTCATATTACTTTGCCTCCGCAGGATACATTTCGTTGTTTGCCATGAGGAACTCGAAGAGCTTTGTCACCTTGATGTCGTTTTCGAGATATTCGAGCTGGCGGGGATCCATCGTCTTGCGGTACTCCTCCGGCTCCTTGCCGACGCTCTTCGCCTGTTCGGCGACCTTCTCCGCGATCTCTTCCTCGCTCGCCGTGATATTTTCGAGCGCGATGATCTTTTCGACGATGAGCTGGTGCAGAACGGTGCGTCTTGCGTCCTCTTCGAAGTTCTTCTTGTATTCCTCTCTCGTCGTGCCGATGTAGTTGAGATAGTCGTCGAGCTTAATGCCCTGATACATGAGATTGTATTCCATTCTCTGCATGGACGCCTCGGTCTGCTTGTCGATCATCGCCTGCGGGATCTCCGCGGTGGCGCCTTTGGCAATCTCGGTCACGATGGAGTTCTCCGTCTCGTTCAAAGAGCGGGACGCGGCGTTCTTTTCGAGCCGTTCGCGCACTTTCGCGGTGTACGCCTCCAACGTATCGCTGCCCATCTTGCGGGCAAATGCGTCGTCGAGAGCGGGAAGCGCCTTCCCCGTGATCTTGTGGAGCGTCACGGTGAACACGGCAGGCTTGCCTTTGAGATTCTCCGCCTGATAGTCCTCGGGGAACGTGACGGGGATCTCCTTGACTTCGCCGATTGTCATGCCGACGACCGCCTCTTCGAACCCGGGAATGAAGGAGTGGGAGCCGAGGGTCAAATCGTAACCCTCCGCGCTGCCGCCGTCGAACTTTTCGCCGTCCGCAACGCCGACAAAGTCGATCTTGACGGTATCGCCGTCCCGGGCGGGGCGGTCGGTGACGTCGATCTTGTCTGCGACGCGCTCGCGCACGTCCTCGATTTCCTTTTCGACGTCGGCGTCCGTAACAGTATACTCATACTTGGGAATTTTTATACCCTTGTAGGATTCGATCGCAACGTCGGGCTTTACGGGCGTCTCCGCGACGAGGACGATGTTCTCCTCGGAGAAATCGTCGCCGAGGGAGAGCACGGGCTCGCCGACGGGCGTGAAATGTTCCTTCTCCGCTTCGAGAATGGTTCCGTAATGGTCGGCATAGAGGATGTTGAGGGCGTCCTCATAGAAGAGTCCCTTGCCGTAGTACATTTCGAGGACGTGCTTGGGCGCCTTCCCTCTGCGGAAGCCGTTCACGGTGTAGCGGCTTCTGTTTTTGAGATACGCCTGATTGTTCGCGTCCGCCCATTCCTCGCCGGAGAAATGAATGGTGATTCTGACTGTGCTCTTTTCCGCGGGCTTGACTTCGTACTTCATTGATAAAACCTCTGAGAATTAGAAAATCTTTTTTCGCAACATACATTTTAGCATAACGAACGCCAAAAGGAAAGCGATTTTATTTACAATTTTGTTTTTTTCGGGTATAATGACCGTATCCCCCCGAAGCGGGAGAACGAAAGGAGACCCATGCCACAGGACACCTTTACCTTGCGGCTCATCGCGCGCGAACTCGACTCCGCCCTCAAAGGCGGACGGATCAACCGCGTCAACCAGCCCGAAAAGGAAGAACTCTCTTTTATTATATACACCGGAAAACGCACGGTTAAACTCACGGTCAACGCAAATGCGTCCGACTGCGGCGTCTATTTTACGGAGGACGAGCAGGAAAATCCCCTCGTCGCGCCCAATTTCTGCATGCTTTTGCGAAAACATCTCACGGGCGCGGAGATCCTCGGCGTCGAGACGGACGGCTTCGAACGCATTGTCGTCATCCGCATGATGTGTCTGTCCGACTTCTCCTCGACGCAGCGGGAACTGCGCTGCGAGATCATGGGCAAGTATTCCAACATCATTCTCACCGAGCGCGGCGCAATTCTCGGCGCGCTCAAAACGACCATGCTCGACGAAAACTGCAAGCGGGCGATCCTTGCGGGCGTGAAATACGTCCTTCCCGCCCCGCAGGACAAGGTGAATCCTCTCGATTTTGCCGCCCTCTCCGCCCTGCTTTGCAATCCGCCCGAGGACGGCGCCCGCTTCCTCTTCCGGCACGTTGCGGGACTTGCGCCCTGCACGGCGGAACAGATCGTCTCCTCCTTCCGCGGCGGGAACTTCGCACAGCATGTGTACGATTACATCTTCTCGGACGAAATCTCGCCCTGCGTGCTCGAAAAGGACGGCGTGCCGACCGACTTCTTCGCGCGGTCCGTGCGCGGGGCGATCCCCTTTGCGACGTTGAGCGAGGCGCAGAGCTATTTCTATGCCGCAAGGCGCGCGCGGGAAAAGTTCGAGGGCACAAAGCGGAAACTGCTCGCGGCGATTCGTACGGCGAAGAAGAAACAGGAGAAGCGGCTCGCCCAGATTGTGGACAAACAGCGGGAATGCGAGGGCATGGAGGAAAACAGAATCAAGGGGGAACTTCTTACCGCCAATCTCTACGCCCTCTCGCGGGGAATGAAGTCCTGCGAACTCGTGAATTACTACGACGAGACGGGCGCAACCGTGAACATCGCGCTCGACGAGACGATGACCCCCGCGCAGAACGCGCAGAGCTACTTCCGCCGCTACCGCAAACAGAAGCGCGCACTCGAATTTCTCGCGCCGCAGGCAAAGGAGACGGGCGACGAGCTCGAATATCTTCTGAGCGTCCTCGCGCTTGCGGAGTCGGCAAAGAGCGCGGAGGATCTGAAAGGGATCGAGGAGGAATTGCTCGCGGCGGGGCTCATCAAGGCGCAGGCGAAGCGCCCTTCGAAAAGGGCGGAGATCCCCTTCCGCACATATGAGAAAAACGGCAAGCGGATTCTCGCGGGCAGAAACAATCTTCAAAACGACCGTCTCGTGCGGCAGAGTGCGCCCGACGACATCTGGCTGCACGCGCAGAAATATCATTCCTGCCATGTCGTGATCGAGACGCACGGCGAAGAGATCGACGAGGAAACTCTCCTCTATGCGGCGCGGATCTGCGCGAGCTATTCGGACGCACGGGGCGGCGGGAAAGTTCCCGTCGACTACTGCAAGGTTCGCTACGTCAAAAAACCGCCCAAGAGCAGGGCGGGATTTGTGATCTATACCGACTATAAGACGGCGCTTGTCGATCCGTCCGATCTTCCGAAGTAAAAATCAAAGTCCTTCGAGATCGTCGAGGGTGAGCGAAAAGGCGGGCACGAAGTGCTCGAAGAAGTAGTCGACGGAGCGCATATTCAGTTCGCAGAGCGCCTTCTTGATCGTCTTTTCCGCCTGCACGAACTCGTTGTTGCCCGAGCGGAGCTCTTCGAGGCACTTGATATAGGCGGAGAGCTTGTCCGCCGCCTTGACGAATTTATACTCGAAAGAGCTCTTGTCCGCTTGCAGGAAGGGGAAGATCTCCCCGCGCATCTCTTCGGGCAGGTTGGAGGCGATCTTCTCCACGGCGAGCTGTTCGAGCTTCTCGTATTCCCCGTGGATTTGCAGGTTGAAATACTTGACGGGAGTGGGCAGATCGCCCGTCATCACCTCGCTGATCTCATGATAGAGGGCGTAAAAGACGGCTGTTTCGGTGTCGACGGAGCCCTTGAACACACTGCGTTCGATGGCGCAGAGGGCGTGGGTCAGAACGGCGACGGAATGGGAATGTTCCATGATATTCTCGTCGCGCACGGAGCGCATGAGCTGCCAGCGTTTGATGAACTTCATCCGGTCCATATAAGCGTAAAATTTATCCATTGGATTCCTCTTTTGTCCCGTTGCGGGAAATTTTTTTTATTATAGCACACTTTACGGGAAAAAACAATTTACTTTGCGCCCGGAAGATGATATAATAAGCATACAATTTATCCGTCGTGGGTGCCGTAAAAGGCTGAGATGATACCATTTGAATCGGACAAGGTAATACTTGAACGAAAGACAGGATTGATCAAAGAAGGAAATTTACCCGCGCGTTTTGCCGCGGGTTTCTTTTATGATTCGGGACGGGTAAAGAAAATTTTTTCGGAGGTTTTTATGTTACTCAATTCCCTGCTTGCGGATTCCCTGTGGGATTCCCCCACCTGGTATCCGACCCTCTTCGACTCGCCCCTCAACATCGCGCGCGGCGTTGCGTTCTGGCTGACGCTCGCGCTTGCGATCGGCTTTGCGGCGGGCGCGCTTCTCTTGAAAGACAGTCCCCGCAGGAATTTCTTCCTGAAATGCGGACTGTTTGCGGCGGTCGCCTACGCCTGCGCGCTCGGGCTGATGTTCCTCATCTGGACCTTCGTGGAGGACGGCATCCAGACGCTCCTCTTTATTCCCCTGCTTGTCCTCATCCTTGCGGTCGCCGTGTGCACGGTTTTGCTCGGCGTGAAACGGAACAAACTCACCTTCACGCTCTCGGGCTGTATCGTCGGGGCGGCGCTCGTTGCGGCGCTCGTCTGCCTCGGCGTGTACTACGCCCAAAACATCTCGGGCGACGGATATTTCAACTCGGACAATTCCTCCGTCAACCAGATCGTGCTGTACGTCTCCGCAGCCGTCCTCATCGTCCTGATCGTCGGGGGAGGATTTTTGTTCGGCAGAAAGGACAAGAGCGGCTTCGACGCAAAGTCGATCGCCTATGCCGCGATCTGCATTGCGATGAGCTTTGCGCTCTCCTATGTGCGGTTCGTCAAGCTACCGCAGGGCGGCTCCGTGACCCTCGCCTCCCTCCTTCCCCTCATGATCTATTCCTATATGTTCGGGACGAAGAAGGGCGTCTTTGCGGGGCTGGTCTACGGCATTCTGCAAGCGGTGCAGGATCCGTGGATCATCCACCCCGCACAGTTTTTGCTCGACTATCCGATCGCATTCTCGGCGATCGGGCTTGCGGGAATGTTCGCAAAGACGAAATCGCTCGAAAAACTTCCCCAGCTGCAATTTGCCTTCGGCGCGATCGCCGCGAGCGCACTGCGCTTTGTCTGCCATGTGCTCTCGGGCGTATTCGCCTTCTCGGCGTATGCGGCGGATAAGGGTATGCAGCCGTGGATTTACAGCCTCGTGTATAATTCCTTTGTGTTCGCGGACATCGCAATCGCGATCGCCGTCGGCGTGTTCCTGTTCTGCTCGAAGTCGTTCGTAAAACAGGCGAGAAAATTCAACGCGAAACCCGAGGAATGAGGCTTCCCTTTCTGTCATTCCGGGCGAAGGCAAGAAACTCCGCTTCTGTCATTCCGACCCCCGAAGGGGGGAGAGAATCCCCTCGGTCGTTGTTGGATAAGGGGGCTCCTTCCTCACTTCGTTCGGTCGTCGGTATGACAGTGAAGGCTCTCGCTTGGCGCCCCTCGGGGTCCCCGCAAAAAGACGTAGTATTTTTGTGGGGTGGTATAGGGGAGCTCCGCCCGTAGGGCGGTGAGGGGTTTCTGAAACCCTTTCGGCTCACTACGTTCGCCACTTCCCCTATAAGGGGCAGCAAGGGGTGGCAGGGACGTTTCCGCTCTTCCGTCATTCCGAGCGCAGTCGATAAACATAACTTCCGCCCCGCCGCAATTCTGCGGCGGGGCGGTCTGTTTTTCTGCAAAATATCGAATTTACACAAACTGCAAGATATCGACGAGTACCGCAAACCCGAGGAGCAAAACAAGCCCGACGACGTGGATAATCGCCTCCACTTTTCGGTTGATGGGTTTTCCGCGCACCCATTCGATGGCGGTAAAGACGACCTTGCTCCCGTCGAGCGCGGGAATGGGGAGAAGGTTGAACACGGCAAGGTTGACGCCGATGTAGCTTGCGATTTCGAGGAAGGATTGGAATCCCTGCCGCACGACCTTCGACGTCATGGTGATTGTGGCGACGGGACCGCCGAAGGCGGACAGCCCGAGCTTTCCCGTGAGCAGTTCCCCGAGCACGCGGAAGATCGAGCCCGCGATCTTGAACGAGTAGATGAAGCCCCGCCCGATCCCTTCGAAGAACCCGAACCGATAGGTGTCGGTGGTGAGGTCGTAATACTTCGTCCCGTCCCGCTCGACGATCCCCGCGCCGAGCGCCTTCCAGACGACGGCAAGTTCGGTACTGTTCTTGACCTCGACGTCCGCGCGGAGCATGACGTCGACTTCCTCCGTTGCCCGCTCCCCGTTTTCGTCCACGCGGGAGACGAGAAAGCGCACGATACTCCCCTGCGTCTTTTTGTTGAGCGCCTGCGCGAGATCGGTGGTAAGATAGATCTTATGCCCGTCCGCTTCGAGGAGGATGTCCCCCGCGCGGAGGGAATATTCGTTATATTCCGCGTTTTCGGCAGGTTGAACGCTGTCAAAGCGGACGACCGACTGCCCGTACGCCGTAAAACAGATGAAAATCAGAAAGAGCGCGAGCAGATAGTTCATGAGTGCGCCCGACACGAGCACGATGATCCTCTGCCAGCAGGGACGGTTGGTAAAGTATCCCGCGGAATCCCTCCGCGTCCCCTCCGCCTCGGGTGCGCGCGGCTCTTCTTCGGGCTTCTCCGCGGGGTTCTCTGCGGGCTTTTCTGCGGGGTTCTCCGCGGGCTTCTCTTCGGACATCTCCTCGAACGGGGGAGCGTTCCGTCCTTCGTCCTCGCTCTCTTCCGCCTTCTTATCCTTCTCCTCTTCTTCGAGCCCGTCCTCGCCCGCAAAGGCGCAGTATCCGCCGAGCGGAATGAGGCGGACGGCGAAGAGCTCGCCCGTCTTTTTGCTCCTGCGCTTGAAGAGGGCGGGACCGAAACCGATCGAAAACTCGTCGATGGTAAATTTGAAGATCTTGCCCGCGATGTAGTGCCCGAACTCGTGGATGGTGATCATGACGAGCAGGATGAGAATGGCGAGCAGGACGGAGCCGACGGTGCCCCAGACAGAAAGAAGATTATTTCCCATAGATTGATCTCATAGCATATGCGCGCGCGCGAAGATCCGCCTGTTCGAGGGCCTCGAAGGAGTCGCAGGATTCCTTCGGCAGATGATTCAGCACACATTCGATAGTTTCTGCGATTTGGGGGAAGGTTATCCTTCCGTCCAGAAAGGCGCGGACGGCGATCTCCGCCGCCCCGTTGAGAAGTGTCGGACAAGTCCCCCCTTCCCTTCCCGCCGCAAGCGCGAGGGAAAAGCAGGGAAATCGCTCCGCGGGAAGCCGTTCGAAGTGAAGCGCGCCGATTTGTTCCAAATCGGGTTCCGCCGCGCACGGCAGGCGCTCGGGATAGGTGAGCGCGAGCTGAATGGGAAGGCGCATGTCGGGATACCCGAGCTGGGCGATGACGGCGCCGTCCTCAAACGCGACGAGGGAATGCACGATGCTCTCGGGGTGGACGACCGCCGCGATCTTTTTGAACTCCGTATCGTACAGCCATTTCGCCTCGATGACTTCATACCCCTTGTTCAGGAGCGTCGCGCTGTCCACGGTGATCTTCGCGCCCATCTTCCAGGTGGGATGGCGCAGGGCGTCCGCCGCGGTCACGGTCTTTAATTTCTCCGCGGAAAAGTGCAGGAACGGTCCGCCGCTCGCGGTCAGAATGAGCCTTCGGAAGGGCGCGTCCCTGCGGAAGGACAGCGCCTGAAAGAGCGCGGAATGTTCGCTGTCCACGGGCACGATCTCCACACCCTTCGCTTTCGCCTCGCGCATGACGATCTCGCCCCCGCAGACGAGGGATTCCTTATTCGCGAGCGCGATCTTCTTGCCCGCCCGCACGGCGGCGAGAGTATAGGCGAGCCCGCAGAATCCCCCGCAGGCGATGAACGCGACGTCACAGTCCTCGAAATACGCCTCCTTCGGGCGCGCGTCCGAGGCGGCGCAGACGGCGAGCGCGGGAGAGAACTCCGCGGCGAGCGCGTTCAGCTCCTCCCCGTTCCCGCCGCAGACGAGCGCGGAAAAACAAAATCTGTCTCTGTTGCGGCGCACGACGTCGGCGACCTGTCTGCCGATACTGCCCGTACACCCGATGAGCGCGATCCTGATCATGACCTTCCCCGGATAAAAATGTCCGCCGCAGCGGACAGGATTTACGAACTTTGTTTATTTTATGCGGCTCAGCCGATCGACATGAGCCGAAGCAAAAAGACGAGATAGACGATACATCCCGCATAGAGGGCGGAATCGATGCGGTCGAGCACGCCGCCGTGTCCCGGAAGGAGCTTTCCCATATCCTTGATTCCGAGTTTGCGCTTGACCGCGCTCTCCGCGAGATCGCCGATCTCCGCCGCCGCGGCGGCGAGGATCCCCATAAAGAGGAAAAAGACGAGCTCTCCCCCATAGGAGAAGTAGGGCGGAGGCAGCGCCGTGCCGTATGCCGTGGGACCGAGCGCATAGAACTGCAAGAAGAAGAGCGCAAGCGCGCCGAGCGCGCCGCCGAACAGCCCGCCGAGCCCGCCGACGACCGTCTTATTCGGGCTCACATGGGGAGACATCTTCCGCGGATACTTCTTCCCGAGAAGTCTGCCGAACACATAGGCAAAGCAGTCCGCAAAGGGACAGATCGCAAAGACGAAAAGAACGCCGATCTCGGAAAAGACCGCAAGATGATTGACGGCGGAGAGCACCGCGAGGAAGAACGTCGGGTACGCAAACGCCAGAAAGGACAGCCCGGCGGTTTCGAGCGACGCCTTCTCATGGCGGAAGATGAGCGGCGATAAAATCGCAAGGACGCCCGCCGAAAACGCGGCGAGCGTGAATCCGCCCGCATAGAGCGGGAAGAAGGACGCCGAGAGCGTACAGCACAGCATGACCGCCGCCGAGGACGCGCCTACGATCCGGCGGGAAACGCGGTCGAGCCTGTCCCCGAGGGCGCGGAGCATCTCAAATTCCCCCGCCGCGCAGAAGAGCAGCAGAAGGAGATCGAAAAAGAATACATGGACGTATCTCCTCAACAGGAAAAAGGCGAGGAGAACGGCGAGATATACAATTCCCGTAATCAGTCGTTTTTTCATAATTCATCCCGCAAATCAGATCTTGCCGTATCTGCGGTCGCGGGCGGCGAAGTCCGCAACGGCGCGGTCAAAATCCGCATTCGTAAAGGCGGGGAACATCTTTTCGGAGAAGTAAAATTCGGAATATGCGCACTGCCAGAGCAGGAAATTGGAGATCCGTTTCTCTTTTCCCGTGCGGATGATGAGATCGGGATCGGGCAGCTCCGCAGTGGAGAGCAGAGCGGAAAAGGACCCCGCGTCCACTTCCTCTCCCCTTCTGACCGCCTCGTTGACGGCGCGCACAATCTCCTGCCGTCCGCCGTAGCCGATGGCGAGGGTGAGCGTTCCCTTCGTTCCCGCGCGCGTCTGTTCCTCCCCCGCGCGGACGAGATCGGAAACGTCTGCGGGAATCAGCCCGAGATCGCCGATGATCTTCATCCGCACCCCCTTCTGTTCGAGAATGGCGGCGTTTTTGAGGAAATATTCGCGGAAGAGGGAGAAGAGCGCGTCGAGCTCCTCCCGCGGGCGGGAAAGATTCTCCGCCGAGAGCGCGTAGAGCGTCATAAACTCCACGCCGCGGGAAAAGGCGTGGTCCGAAAGGGAAATCATTCGATTCATGCCCGCGCGGTGACCCGCACTGCGGGGCAGAAGCCGTTTTTTCGCCCAACGGCCGTTGCCGTCCATAATGACGGCGACGTGACGCGGAATCAGTTCCTCCATCAGACGGTGAGCAGCTCCTTTTCTTTGGCGGAGACCGTCTTGTCGATGTTCTCCACGCACTTCGAAACGGCTTTCTCGACGTCCTGTTCGGCGTTGGACGCCTCGTCCTCGGAGATCTCCTTCCCCGTTTTGAGCTTTTTGATTCCCTCCATCGCCTCTCTGCGGATGTTGCGCGCGGCGACTTTGGTCTCTTCGCCCATCTTGCGGACCTGTTTGACAAGGTCTCTTCTGCGCTCCTCGGTGAGTTCGGGGAACACAAGGCGGATCACGGTGCCGTCGTTGGAGGGATTGATGCCGACGTTCGACGCCTGGATCGCCTTCTCGATGTTTTTCAGAAGCGATTTGTCCCACGGGGAGATGACGAGGCATCTCGCGTCCGACACGGCGATGTTCCCCACCTGGTTGATGGGCGTCATCGCGCCGTATGCGTCCACAAGAACTTTATCGAGGACATGCGGATTTGCGCGCCCCGCGCGGATGGCGGCATAATCGTCTTTGAGGACGCCGACCGCTTTGTCGAGTTTCTCGTCGAGGACGAGCAGAATCTCTTCCAATTTTTCGTTTTCCATATATGCCTCGCAAAAATTTTATTCGTTACAGATCAAGGTTCCGATCCGCTCGCCGCATACGGCGCGCAGGACGGAGTCGGGCTCGTTGAGCGCAAATGCAAGCACGGGAATATGATTCTCCATGCACATGGTGGCGGCGGTGACGTCCATCGCTTTGAGCCCCTTGCCCACGATTTCGCCGAACGTGAGCTTGTCGAACTTCTTGGCACCGGGGTTGAGATTGGGGTCGCTGTCATAGATCCCGTCCACGTTTTTCGCCATGAGAAGGACGTCCGCCCCGATCTCGCAGGCGCGCTGGGCGGCGGCGGTATCCGTCGAGCAATAGGGATTCCCCGTTCCGCACGCCATGATGACGATCCTCCCCTTTTCAAAATGATGAAGCGCCTTTCTGAGGACGTAGGGTTCGGCGACGGAGACCATATTGAGCGCGGTCTGCACGCGGGTGGGGATGCCCTTCTGTTCGATGGCGTCCATCATCGCGAGCGAATTCATGACCGTCGCAAGCATGCCCATGTGATCGGCGGTAGTGCGGTCCATCTTGGTGCCCTGCCTTCCCCGCCAGAAGTTCCCGCCCCCGATGACGAGCGCGATCTCCACGCCCATGTCGTGCACTTTCACGAGCTGATCGACGACCATCGAGACGACTTCCTCGTTGAGCCCGAATTTCTGCTTCCCGGCGAGCGCCTCGCCCGAAAGTTTGAGCAGGATGCGCTTATATTTCGGCTGCATAGCGTACTCCTTATCTTGTTTTCAACAGTATACCATACCCGCGCGGAAAAATCAAGGACTTCCCGAAAAATATTGTATGCAAAACCGCGCCCTCCCGCGCCGCGGCAAAAAAACCGCCCTCCCCGCCGTGCGGAAGAGGGCAGACCGCGTTGCGGGCGCTTACGCCTCCCGCTCCTTGATCTCGATGTTGTACCGTTTGCTGTCTTTGGGCGTCTTACAGCGCACGATGGTTCTGAGCGCCTTTGCAATCTTGCCCTGTTTTCCGATGACCTTTCCCATATCGGAATCGGAGAGAAGGACGGTGACGTTGATCGCGTCCTCGGTCTCCGCGACTTCATAGCCGATATGCTCCTTGTCCTCGGCGAATTGTTCCACAATATACTTGATCAGATCCAACATGACTCTCCTCCCCGAATCAATCCCGTTGCGCGCGCCCTCCCGGGGGAGCGGCTTGCGCGGCGCGCGGAATTACTTCTTTGCTTTCTTTCCTTTGGTCTTGGCGGGCGAGAGCTTGTCGGACTTCTCCATCGCTCCGCTCCGCACGAGAAGGGATTTGACGGTCTCGGTGGGCTGGACGCCCTTTGCGAGCCAATCCTTCGCCTTTTCGACGTCCACCGTCAGCGTGACGGGCGTGGACTTGGGGTCGTAATAGCCGACCTTGTCGATGTACTCGCCGGTCGCCGCTTTTCTCGCGTCCACGACGACGATGCGGTAGACGGGGGACTTTTTGTCGCCCATTCTCACCAATCTCATTTTTACCATAGTATCGTTACCTCCAAATATTTTCCGTTTTTTCGTATTCGCGCCGCGGCGCGACGCTCAGAACGGCAGACGCATTCTGCCCCGTCCGCCTTTGAGCCGCTTCATCAGCTCCTTCGTCTGTTCGAACTGTTTGAGGAGCTGGTTGACGTCCTGCACGCTCGTCCCCGAGCCGAGGGCGATTCTCCGTTTGCGGGAAGAGTTGATGATCTGCGGATTGTCCCGCTCCCGCCTCGTCATCGAGAGAATGATCGCGCGGACGCGCTCGATCTTCTTTTCGTCGATCTCCCCTTCCCTGATCTTCATCTTGTTCGCGCCGGGGAGCATGTTCATGAGCGCATTTGCGCCGCCCATCTTTTTCAGCGTCTCGAACTGGTCGAGATAGTCGTTGAGCGTGAAGGAATTTTCGCGCATCTTGCGTTCGAGATCCTTCGCCTGCTGCTCGGAGACCGCCTCCTGCGCCCGCTCGATCAAGGAGAGCACGTCCCCCATGCCGAGAATGCGGGAAGCCATGCGGTCGGGATAGAAGGGTTCGAGATCGGTGATCTTCTCGCCCACGCCGATGAACTTGATGGGCTTGCCCGTCACCGCCTTGATGCTCAGGCACGCGCCGCCGCGGGTGTCGCCGTCGAGCTTGGTGAGAATGACGCCCGTGATCCCGATGCGGGAATTGAACGTCTCCGCCACGTTGACCGCGTCCTGCCCCGTCATGGCGTCCACGGTGAGGAGGATTTCGTTCACCTCGACCGTCCGCTTGATTTCGGCGAGCTCCTCCATGAGCTTTTCGTCGATATGGAGCCGTCCCGCCGTGTCGATCACGACGACGTCGAACCCCATCTTTTTCGCGTATTCCACCGCCTCTTTCGCGGTTTTGGGGGGATTCTGCGTCCCCCGTTCAAAGACTTCCGCCTCCGCCTTCGAACCGACGACGCGGAGCTGGTCGATCGCCGCGGGACGGTAGATGTCGCACGCGACGAGGAGCGGACGCTTCCCCTGCTTTTTGAGCTGGACGGCGAGTTTTGCGCACATCGTCGTCTTTCCGGCGCCTTGAAGCCCGCACATCATGATGACGGTGGGCGGCTTCGGCGAAATTTCGAGCTTGGCGTTTCCCGGACCCATGAGCGCGATGAGCTCGTCGTTGACGATCTTGATCACCTGCTGCGCGGGGTTGAGGGAGGCGAGCACCTCCTGCCCCACCGCCTTTTCGGAGACGGTGGCGATGAACTCCTTCGCGACGCGGATGTTGACGTCCGCTTCGAGGAGCGCAATCCGCACCTCGCGCATCGCCGAGCGGATTTCGAGCTCGGTGAGCTTGCCGCGCTTGGTGAGCTTACTGAAAATATGGTTGAGCCGCTCGGAGAGCGAACCGAAAAGTGCCATCTATTTCTCCTCGTTTTCGGGCGCCGCGATCATGCCGATGATCTCGTCCATCTCCCGCGTAAATTCGGGATGGAGCTGTTTGAATTTATCGAGCGCGCTGACGACTTCCGCCATCATGATTCCCGCCTCGGGCGCCGCTCTGCCGCGCAGTTTTTCCTCATAGGAATCGAGCAATCCGCGGCTTGCGCGGAGCGTGTCGGACACGCTCTGGCGGCTGATTCCCTTTTGCTCGGCGATCTCCGAAAGGGAGAGATCGAGCATGTAATACATTTCGCAGATCTCGCGGCGGTTGTCCGTGAGGAGCGCGCCGTAGTCGTCCAGAAGTTGTAGATATTTCAGATCCTTCACGTCCGGTCTCCGCGCCTGTCAAGTAATTTTCCTTGACACCTTTGCCTATTTTAACAGAAAAAAAGAAGCCTGTCAAGTAATTTTCCTTGACAGACGAAATTTTTTTCAAAGATAGACGAGCACGACGGAGAGGATATGCAGTACGGCGAACACGCCTGTCGGCACGAGCGCAAACCAATTCTCCCGGAAGATCTCATAGAGAATGAGCGACACGCAGGGACAGGCGGTGAGGAAGAGGAGCACCGCGAGATTGCGGTAGGCGCAGAACCAGAAGATCCACGCGATATAATAGAGCATGAGGAAGATACCCGCGAACGTGACGAGCGGGGAGGAGAAGGAGAACTTCTTGCCCTCCCTCTTCACGAGAAAGAGAAGGCACGCGACGCCGACCGCCTGAAAGACGATCGCGGCGATGTCAATCGGCTTGTTTCCGCCCAATCCCGTGAACTTGGGCACGCTCCAATAGACGATATTGGGAAGCATGAGAATCCCGAACAGGGCGAGCCCCCAAAGGTCGATCCCGATCCGATATTTTTGTAAAAACCGTTTCATTCCTTCACCTGCTTTCGTTTTCTTCGCGGATCAGAAGAATCCTTCCACAAACTGCTCGGCGTCGAACAGTTCCACGTCGTCGATCTTCTCCCCCACGCCCGCGAACACGACGGGGATGTTCAGTTCGCCGCAGAGGGAAAAGACGAACCCGCCCTTTGCCGTGCCGTCGAGCTTGGTGAGGACGATGCCGTCGAGATCGACCGCCTCGTCGAATACCCGCGCCTGATTGACGGCGTTCTGTCCCGTCGTTGCGTCGAGCACGAGAAATTTATAGAATTTCGCCCCGGGATATTCGCGCGTGACGACCCTGTCCATCTTGGAGAGCTCTTTCATGAGATTCTCCTTGACGTGAAGCCGTCCCGCGGTGTCGATGAGAAGGACGTCCGTCCCCCGCGCCTTCGCGGAGGAGACGGCGTCGAACACGACCGCGGAGGGATCGCTCCCCTCCTCGTGTTTGACGATGCGCACCTTCGCCCGTTCCGCCCAGACGTTCAGCTGGTCGATCGCCGCCGCGCGGAAGGTGTCCGCCGCCGCGACCGTCACGCTCTTCTTCTGCGAGACGAACCAATTCGCGACCTTGCCGATCGTCGTCGTCTTTCCCACGCCGTTCACCCCCACGAACATGATCACGCAGGGGTATTCGAGCTTCGGCACGGGCGCCTCGTTCAGAATATCTTCGAGGATGTCCTTCAACAGGTCGGTGACGAACTCCTCGTCCTTGACCTTGTTTCCGATCGCCTCCTCTTTGACCTGTTCCACGACGTCCTCGGCGGTTGCGACGCCGACGTCCGAGGAGATGAGGATCTCTTCGAGCTCGTCGTAAAAGGCGTCGCCGAGCTTGTTTTTGAGGAAGAGCTGTCTCAGCTTGGTAGAGACGCCCTCCTTCGTCTTTTTCAGTGCGTTTTTGATCTTTCCGAATAAACTCATTCCGCGCTCCCTCCGTTATGCGATGACCGTGTCGCCGCCGAGCCGCTCCTCCACTTCGGAGAGCTTCACCGAGACGATCTTGCTCACGCCCTTTTCCTCCATTGTCACGCCGAACAGCGTATCCGCGCGGTTCATCGTCGGCTTTCGGTGCGTGATGACGATGAACTGCGTCTCGTCTGAAAACTTTTTCAGATAGCGCGCAAAGCGGTCTACGTTCGCTTCGTCGAGCGCCGCCTCGATCTCGTCGAGAATGCAGAACGGCATGGGACGGGATTTCAGGATCGCGAACAGAATCGCGATTGCCGTGAACGCGCGCTCGCCGCCCGAGAGGAGGGAGATCTTCGTGAGTTTTTTGCCCGGCGGGCAGGCGATGATCTCCACGCCCGCGTTGAGAGGGTCGTCGCAGTCGGTGTAGTCGAGCTGCATCTCCGCCTTGCCGCCGCCGAAGAGCTCCTTGAAGATCTGCGTGAAGTTCTTGTTGATGTCGTTGAATCCCTCGTCGAACTGCTTCTGCATCGCGTCTCTCAGATCGTTGAGGACGGAGGTAAGATCGGCAATGCCCTTGTCGAGATCCTCCTTCTGGGTCTGCATCTCGGTGTAGCGCGCAAGGAGATTGTCGTAGTCCTCCTCGGCGTTCTGGTTGACGGGTCCGAGCGCCGCGATCCTGTGCCGCAGCGAATTGATGTTCGCCGCCGCCTGCGAGAGATCGTAGCCGGGATCGCGCAACTCCCGCGCAGTCTCGGGCGTGAGCCCGTACGCCTCGTCGAGGCGCTGTTTCATATTTTCGAGGCTGACTTCCGCCTTCGAGATTTCGAGCTCGCTCTCGTGCTTTCTGTCCCCCGCATTCTGACCGCGGGCGAGCAAGCTCCGCTTCTCGGCGTCGAGATCGGTCTGTTTCCGGGCGGTCTCACGCTTCTCCTCCTCGACGCGCGCAATCCCCGCGCGGATAGACGCTACCGCCTGCTGTTCCTCCGCGGTGAGCGCCGCCTTTTCTTCGTCCCGTTTGAGCTGGCGGATCAACGTCTCCGTCCGCGTGATCTCCGCGCGCGTCTCCTCGACCTTCCTCAAAAGCTGTTCCTTTTCGATGAAGAGCCGCCCCGCGTTCTCCTCCTCCGCGGCACAGACGGACGCGATCGTCGCGCCCTCGACTTGCAATGCCTGCAATCTGCCGCGCAGTTCGTCCCGCTCCGCCTGCAACTTTCCCGACTCTGCCTGTTGCGCCGCCGCCTCTTCCGCCGCCTTCGAGCGGATCTTGTTGAGGATCCCCTCGCTCTCCGCCGAGGAGAGCACTTCGCTTTCGAGATCCCCCACCCGCTTTTCGAGCTTTTCGAGCAGTCCGCGGTATTCGATGAGATCGTGCTCCGCGTCCGCGATCAAATCGGACAGGGCGATCTCCCGTTGGGCGAGCGCGGCAAAGGACGCCGTCTCCTCCTGCACTCTGACGCGGAAGCGGTCGATCTCCTCCTGCGTCTCCTCGCGCGCGCGTTCGCTCTCCTCGATGGCGGCTTTGAGTTTCTTCGCGAGCGCCTCCTTGCGCGCGATTCCCTCTTCGCATTCCTGAATGTGCCGCTCGCCCGCGAGCAGGTTGCCGCTCTCGCGCTTCCGGCTCCCGCCCGTCATGGCGCCGCTCGTCGCGATGATGTCGCCGTCGAGCGTGACGATCCGGAAGGAGCGCGGGAATTTTCTCGCGATTGCCGTGGCGTTCGCGATCGTGTCGCACACCAGCGTGTTGCCGAGCAGATTCTTGATGACGTTGTCGTAATAGGAGTCGTAACGGACGAGATCGTCCGCAAGCCCGAGCGCGCCGCGCTCATGGATCGCCCGCCCGATCTCCCCGCTGTTGTAATGCGGGCGCATCGCCTCGACGGGCAGGAAGGTCACGATCCCGCCCCCCGTCTTTTTGAGATATTCGATGAGATAGCGGGCGTCCTCCGCCGTCGCCGTGACGAGATTCTGCATCGCCCCGCCGAACGCCGTCTCGATCGCCACTTCGTACTTCTGTTCCGTGCGCACGATGTCCGCGATCGCGCCCTTGATGCGCTTGCCGAGCGCCTCGTCCTTCTTCGCGGAGAGTTGCAGATTGCGCACCGAGTCGCGGTAGCCGTCGAACCTGTTTTTCAGGTTGCGGTAGAGTTCGAGATTGTTGTTGAGATTGGCGATCGACGTGTTGCAGTCGATGAGCTCCTGCGAAAGTTTCTGCCCCGCAAGGGCGAGTTCGCGCAGACTCTCCGAGAGTTCCTCCTCCCGCTTCCCCTTTCCGTCGAGAAATTCTTCGCACGCCGCCTTTTCCGCACGGCAGCGTCCGAGCTGGGAGACATACTCCGCCTTCTTCGCCTCGCTTTTTCCGATCGCCGCACGGACTTCGTCCATCCGCTCGCTCGCCGCCGTCTTTTGCGCGGACAGGCTTCCGACGTTTGCCCGCACGTCCGCAAGATTCTCGACCGAGCTGAGTTCGCTGGCGCGTTTTTCGTCGGACAGCTTCGCAAAGACGACGAGACGCGCGTCCGCCTCCTGCAATTTCTTCGTGACGGACGCGATCTCCTTCCCGTTCTCCGCGGCGCGCCGTTCCGCGTCCTTCTTCTTCTCCGCGCTCTGCGCGGTGAGCGCGTCGATCTCCTTCGTGCGGCGGAGGGCGTATTCCGCGTCCTCCGTGGCGGCGGAGAGCTGGCGCTTATAGGAGGCAATCCGCTCGCCGATGAGCCGCGCCTCCCCGCTCTTGTGCTCGATTCCGACTTCGAACGCGCGCAGTTTTTCGTTCAGATCGCGCAGTTCCCCGTCGTATTTCTCGGAGAGCGAACGGGTCTTGTCCGCCTCGCCGTCCACGACGGCAATCCGCGCCTCGACTTCCCCGAGTTCGCGCTCCGCCGCCGCAATCCGTTCTCTGTGCTTCTCCGTCTCTCTGCCGAAATTTTCCTCCCGCACGAGATAGGCGTTCACTTCCTCGTATTTGAGCTGCGCGCCGTATTCGCGGTATTTCTTCGCCGTCTCCGCCTGCTTTTCGAGGGGTTTGAGCTGCTTCTCCGCCTCGTCCATGCGCTGGACAAAGACGGTGAGATTGTCCTTTGCGTTTTCGAGCTTGCGCTCGATCTCCCCCTTCTGCGTCTTGAATTTCATGACGCCCGTCGCCTCTTCGAAGATGGCGCGGCGGTCCTCTGGCTTCGCGTTCATGATCTGTTCGACCTTGCCCTGCCCGATGATGGAGTATCCCTCCTTGCCGATGCCCACGCCGTGCAGAAGCGCGACGATGTCTTTGAGGCGGCAGGGCTGTTTATTGAGCAGATATTCGCTCTCTCCCGAGCGGTAGAGGCGGCGGGTCATCGCGACCTCGTCGTATTCGATGTCGAACATGCGGTTCGTATTGTCGAAGATTAAGGTCACTTCGCAATACGAAAGGGCGCGGCGCTCCTGCGTGCCGCTGAAAATGACGTCCTGCATGTTGGAGCCGCGCAGCGTCTTTGCCGACTGCTCGCCGAGCACCCAGCGCACCGCGTCCGCAACGTTGCTCTTTCCGCAGCCGTTGGGACCCACAATGCAGGTCACGCCGTCCTCGAACCGGATCGACGTCTTGTCCGCAAAGGATTTGAACCCCGCGAGTTGTATCTCCTTAAAATTCAATGCCGTTCCCTCTCCGTCAGATTTCGATAGAGCTGCCGCGCCGCCTGCGTCTCCGCCGCCTTCTTGCTCTCTCCGTCGCCCCGCGCGCTCTTGCCGAGCGCGGAGACCGTGCAGACGTATCCGCTTCCCGCCGCACGCGTCTCGTAGACGGGCGTGCGCTTGGCGCGTTCCTGTACATATTCCTGCAACAGCGTCTTGAAGTTTTCGAGCTCTGTCAAGGCGAGATATCTCCACAGGAACTTTTTCGCCTCCTCCATGCCGCCGTCGAGATACACGCCGCCAAGCACCGCCTCGAAGAGATTGGACGCCGTCTTTCCGCCGACGTTGTTCTCTCCCCCCGAATGGCGCAGATAGCGCATGAGCCCCGCGCGGTCGCACGCCGCTTCGAGCGCGGATTGGGAGACGTACCGCTGGCGCAGGACGGTGAGCTCTCCCTCCGCCGCCCCGTTGTGCAGATAGAGCTGTTCGGTGACGCAGAGTTCGAGCACCGCGTCGCCGAGAAATTCGAGCCGCTCGTTGTCCCCGCCGCCGTTTGCATTGCTGTATGATTTATGTGTGAGACACATTGCGAGCAGATTGCGGTCGCGGAAGGAATAGCCGATCGCCTCCTCCGCGCCCCTCAGATCCGCCGCCGTGAAATCTTCTCCGTTATTCATCCGTCTCTCCGAAATCGCCCTTCGGCAGCATGCGCTCGATCGTGCCGATGAGATCGTTCGCGTAGGCGTCCACCGCCTGCACGACCGTGGGACAGACCGCGTCCGCCTTTGCGCTGCCGTGCGTCTTGATGACGACCTTTTTCAGTCCCAAAAAGACCGAGCCGCCCAATTTCGCATAGTCGAGCATGCTCTTCAACTTATTGATTTGCTTCCGCGCGCAGAGATAGGCGAGCTTACTGCCGAGATTGCGCCCGAACTCCGCTTTCAGCACCGTGGAGACCGTCTTGCCGCAGCCCTCCACCGATTTCAGCGCGATATTGCCCGAGAACCCGTCCGAAACGCAGATGTCCACGTCCCCGAACATGAGATCGCGTCCCTCGACGTTGCCGACGAAATGAAGTTCCTTGTTCTCTTTGAGCAGGGCGAACGCCTCCTTGTGGAGCGTATCCCCCTTGTGATCCTCCGTCCCGTTGGTGAGGAGCCCCACCTTCGGATCCTTCATGCCGAACGCGGCTTTGCCGTACGCCGCCGCCATCACCGCAAACTGCGCGAGATAGGCGGGCTTGCACTCGGCGTTTGCGCCGCAGTCGCAAAGGAGCGTGCGCGTGCCGCGCACGTTCGGAACCCCCGGGCAGAGAGCGGGACGGAGCACGCCCTTGATTCTGCCGATCATCATGATGCCGCCCGTCAGCACCGCGCCCGTCGAGCCCGCCGAGACGAATCCGCCGATCTCGGGATCCTCTTTCAGCATTCTCAGCCCGACGACGAGCGAACTGTCCTTCTTGGTGCGGATTGCGCTCGTCGGGACGTCGTCGTTCGTGATCGTCTCCGTGCAGTGAACGACCTGCACGCGCGAAGAATCGTACTTGTATTTTGCGAGTTCCCGCTCAATCGACGGACCGTCGCCCGTGAGAATCAACTTGAAGTCGCGCTCCCCGAGGGCTTCCACCGCGCCCTTTACGATCTCCTGCGGGGCGTGATCGCCGCCCATTGCGTCTACTACGATTTTTATCATGTCCGTCCTCCGAAGAAAGCTGTACCGAAATATTTTACCATTTTTTGACGCAAAAGACAATTAAAAAAACGCCCTTCCGCAAAAAAAGGGCGTTGGGAAGCGGTCATTCCCGTTCGACGGAAATCACCGTCTCTTTGGGGAGGCGATCCGCCACCGCGCGGAGGAGCGCCTCCCGCACTTCGTCGTCCCCGAGGGGACAGGCGTATGGCACGCCGACTTCAAAGACGCACGTCTCCGTTTCGCCGCGGATGAGGCGGAAGTCGTGCACGTCCAGCCCGGGATAGATCTTCTCCGCCGCCTCCTTGACTTCCCGTTCGAGGCGGAACATCTCCGCGTCATCGAGCGCGACGGGATCGAGGTGCGCGGTGAGTTCCACGCCCAACCGCGCCTTTGCCTCCCGTTCGACCGAATCGAGCGTCTCATGCGCCTTCACGGAGGAGAGCTTTGCGTCCATTTCGATGTGTACGGTCGCAAATATGTGGCTCTTGCCATAGGAATAGACGCGCAGATCGTGCAATCCGAGCACCCCTTCCCGTGCGCGCACGAGCGCTTTCACCGCGGCGACGAGCGCGGGGTCGGGCGCCTTGCCGAGCAGGGACGAGGTCGCCTCTTTGAGCAATTTCACTCCCTGTAAGGCAATGAACAGGGAGAGCAAAATCCCCGCGACGCCGTCGGCGGGAAACCCCGTCTTTTGGGTGACAAACGCGCCCGCGGCGGCAACGAGGGTCGCAAGACAGTCGCATGCGCTGTCTAACGAGGCGGCTTTCAGAGAGTCCGAATCCGCGCGGATCGCCGCACGGCGATAGAGGAAAAATAAAAGGAGCTTTGCCGCCACGGAGACGGCAAGGACAATATAGACCCAGAGATCCTGCGCCGCCCGCACGCCGAGGAAAAAACTTTCGACGGAGTCTTTCAGCAGAGTGGCGGAAAGGGCGAGAATGAGACAAGCGATGCAGAGGGAAGCGATATATTCGGTGCGCTGGTGCCCGTAAGGGTGCTCGCGGTCGGCAGGCTTTCCCGAAAGGCGCAGCGCAACCAACGCCACGGCGCAACTCCCGCAGTCGGACAGGTTGTTAAAGCCGTCCGCCGAGACCGACAACAGTCCCGTGAGAAATCCCGCCGCGATCTTCGCCCCCGCGAGCAGAAAATTGCACACGAGTCCGCCCGCCGCAACCGCGACTGCAATCTTTACCGATCCGTTCTCCATATTGTCATTATATCACGGACGGGCGCGCGGCGTCAATCCTTTCCCGAAAGAATTATCCCGCGAGGCAGTTCTTCTCAAATACGTCATGTTGAGCTTGTCGAAACATCGCCTTGATTTTTAAGACTGCGGCGATTCTTCAACTGCGGCTAATGCCTCCGTTCAGAATGACGTAATAGAAATGCTTTTTTGTTTACTGTCATTCCGAGCGCAGCCGAGGAATCTATACCACCTGTCATTCCGAGGGCACGAAGTGCCCGAGAGAATCCCCTCGGTCGTTGTTGGATAAGGGGATACACTCGCTCCGCTCGGTATGACAGTGTAATTTCTTAAATCCCCATGCGCGAAGCAGGGTCCCCCTGCGTCAGCGCACACAATTTGCCGCATACCTGCGGCTTATTGTTTGTACAAGGCAGATTGTGGGCGGGCGAACGGAAAAGTTCGACGGTAGCGCCCGTCGAACGCCACCTCGCTACCAGCTCGGCTGTCGCGCCGCCGTTCACAGCGCACTGCGCTGTTGAACAGAAATGGCGCCGCTCCACCCTCACGAAATTTTTCCGCAAGGAAAAATTTGTGAACCCTACAACCCTTTCGGCTCACTTCGTTCGCCACTTTCCCTTTCAGGGACAGCAAGGCGCGCCGCGGCAAAAGCCGCGGCGCGCCATTCCAAAATACGTCATGTTGAGCGAAGTCGAAACATCGCCTTGATTTTTAAGTATAATTCCCTGCGACGATGTCGAAAATGATACCGCGCGGGCAAAATCCCATTCCCCTACATATCATGATAGCGGAGGATTTGCTCACGAAAGAAGGTGCATCATGAACGTCAAACGCGGAGAACTCTACTATGCGGACCTCTCCCCCGTCGTGGGGAGCGAACAGGGCGGCGTCCGCCCCGTTCTCGTGGTACAGAACGACACGGGGAACAAGTATTCCCCCACCGTCATCGCCGCCGCCGTCACGAGCAAGATCCATAAGGCAAGACTTCCCACCCATATCGAACTTCCGCAGGCGTTCGGGCTTGCCAAAGATTCCGTGATCCTGCTCGAACAGATCCGTACGATCGACAAGAGACGCCTCATGTCGCGGATCGGCGAGCTTCCCCCCGCGACCATGTCCCGCGTCAACCGCGCGATTCTGATCAGTCTCGGGTTCGGCGACCGTCTCACGGGAGAACGAAGCTGAAACCGCAAACGCGCAAAACAGCCCTCCGGAAATTCCGGAGGGCTGCCTGTTTTTGATGATGTTTCCGAGGATCAGTTCTCGGAGACGTTGGAATCCGTCGGGATCGACGCGGGTCTCGTGACGGTCGTCGTGCCGTAATTCTTGAATTCGAGGAGTTCCTTCGTGGAACTTACCATCGAAGCGCCCGCCGCAGACGCCTTTATGGAGTTGCTCGCTTCCATCTTGGCGATTCTGCCGTCCGAGACGTAGATTTTGAGCTCCGCCTCCACGCTTGCGCCGGGATCAAACGCACCCGCGGACTGTCCGAGATATTTGTTGAGGAAATCTTCCTGAATCTTGAAGCCGTAGGACGTCTTTTCATAGAAGCTGTAATCGATCTTGGGAATATTCATCGTCGCAAACGACTCCATATTGACCACCCCCAAGCCCAACAACAAATTGTTGTTTGCCTGCGACCACGTTGTCCCATTATCGAGACTCGTCCACATCGAGAACACATCTTCGCTCTGCTCGCAGTATGCCATAACGTCGACATAAGTTACGGTCGGAAGCATGAAAGAGGAGGGATCGAACATGTGGATTTTCATGGAAGCCTTGCCGTCCGCGACCATGATCGTAAATTCATTCTTTCCGCCCGCGCTCTGCGACTGTCCGCCAGATGTCGCCTTGAGGGATGACTCGCTCGTGTAGACCTGCGTGCAGTTGAGATATTTCTGCTCATCGAGGAGATCCTCGTAGTAGCTCCTCGTGAGGACGTCGCCGTTCTTTGCTTTGGGAACATAATAATGGAATACATGCACCGTTGCGCCCGCGGGAGAAACTTCGAGAATGTAGACGGTGAAGAGGAAGGTCTCCTCGTCGTCCAACACCGCCGCCAAAGACGCGATGTCCGATGTGCGCTTATAGGTGACTTCGACTTCCTTCGCGCCGACGATCTCGTCGCCTTCGCCCAACACGTCGCCCGTTTCGAGCTCGGCAATTTGCTTTTCGCCGAGATCCTTCTTTGCCTTGAATCCGACAAGTTCCGCCTGCGCCGCGTCTCCGGAGATCTCGCGTTCGAGGAACGCCTCCACCGCCGCCTCGTCCGAAGAATAGCTCTCCTCCGAGATTGCACCGACAAAGGTATCGCCGCTGCCGGTCGCTCCGCCGCCGCATGCCGTCGCAAAGACCGCATAGCAGAAAAGCGTCATCACGGAAACAATCAATGCTGCCAACTTTTTCATATTCTGACTCCTTACGATAAAAATGATGAAAGTATTATAAGTATTTTCGGGAAAAATGTCAAGTGATACGAAGAATTTGCGGAAAATAATTTGAAAAATTTTTTGATAGGGAACATTGGGCAAAGAAGCAAAACGCCCGCCGTTGTCATTTCGACCGAAGTGAGCAAAGCGAACGAAGCGGAGAAATCTTAATAATAAGGCGGAGATTCCTCGACTGCGCTCGGAATGACGCGGGGATAGAGATTCCTCGGCTACGCTCGGAATGACAACCCCTCACCGCCCTACGGGCGGAGCTCCCCTGAAAGGGCGCCAAGTGAAAGCCTTTACTGTCATACCGACGACCGCCCTGTCCTCCCGCTGTCATACCGAGTGGAGCGAGTGTATCCCCTGATACGAAGTCCGCTTTGCACAAGGGGATTCACTCCCCCCCCCTTCGGGGGTCGGAATGACAGGAAAACAAGGTCTTAAAGATCAAGGCGATGTTTCGACAAGCTCAACATGACGTATTTTGGAATGCCTGTCTGTTTCCTGTCATACCGGGCGGAGCCCCCTATACCACCCCACAAAAATACTACGTCAGTCTAAAAAAATCAAGGCGATGTTTCGACTGCGCTCAACATGACGTATTTTGGAATGCCTGTCTGTTTCCTGTCATACCGGGCGGAGCAGTAAAAAATCCCTCCGCGGGGGAGGGATTTTGCCGAAATCCGGCGAATAATCAAAGTTTGCCGAGCAGTTTGAAGTCGATGCCCTTCTCGCCGATCTTGATGATCTCAACCTTGACGGTGTCGCCGACGGAGAGGACGTCCTCGACCTTCTCGACGCGATGGTTCGCGAGCTTGGAGATGTGGATCATGCCGTCCTTGCCGGGAGCAAATTCGACAAACGCGCCCATCGTGGAGAGGATGCGGACGACCGTGCCGATGAACATGTCGCCCACTTCGGGATCGTGCACAATGCTCTCGATGATCGCCTTCGCGCGGTGAGCGCTCTCGGGATCGCCGTAGGAAGCGATGCACACCGTGCCGTCGTCCTCGATGTCGATCTTGGTGCCCGTCTCGGCGATGATCGAATTGATGACCTTGCCCTGCTTGCCCACGACGTCGCCGATCTTCTCGGGGTCGATCGTGAAGGAAATGATACGGGGCGCATATTTGGAGAGATCGGGCGCGACCTCGGGCACGCATTCGAGCATCTTGGAGAGAATGAACTGTCTGCCCTCGTTCGCCTGCTCGATCGCCGTGTGCATGATCTCCTCCGAGATCCCCTTGATCTTGATATCCATCTGGATTGCCGTGATTCCCTTCGTCGTGCCCGCGACCTTGAAGTCCATATCGCCGAGGAAATCTTCGAGGCCCTGAATATCGGTCATGACGCGGAATTCGCCCGTCTCCTGATTCTTGATGAGCCCCATCGCGACGCCCGCGACGGGCGCCTTGATCGGCACGCCCGCGTCCATGAGCGCCATCGTGCTGCCGCACACCGACGCCATCGAGCTCGATCCGTTGGACGAGAGAATGTCGTTGACGACGCGGATCGCATACGGGAATTCCTCTTTGGAGGGAATGACGGGTTCGAGCGCACGCTCTGCGAGCGCGCCGTGCCCGATCTCGCGGCGGCCGGGGCTTCTCAAAGCCTTCGCCTCGCCCGTGCAGTAGCCGGGGAAGTTATATTGATGCATGTAGCGCTTCTCGGTCTCGTCGTCCAGCCCTTCGAGCTTCTGCGCCGCCGCAAGCATGTCGAGCGTGCAGGTCGTGAGGGTCTGGGTCTGCCCTCTCGTGAAGATCGCCGACCCGTGCACGCGGGGAAGCACCCCTCTCTCGCACCAGATCGGGCGGATATCCTTTAAGCCTCTGCCGTCGGGACGGATCCCGTGATCGAAAATCTTCGCGCGGACCTTCTCCTTCGTGAGATAATAGAGGCTGTCTTTGATTTCGCGGGTGTTGTCGGGATAGATGTTCGCAAAGTGTTCGAGCGTCTCGGCGTCCACCTGATCCTGACGGTTCTGGCGCTCGGTGCGGTCGAACGTGTCGAGCGCCCAGTCGAGTTTGTCCGAGGCGAACGCGCGGACCGCCGCGTCGATGTCCTCGGGAATGTGATACAGTTCGATCTCCTTCTTCGGCTTGCCGATCGCTGGAACGATCTCCTCTTCGATGAAGGCGCAGATCTTCTTGATCTCGTTATGACCGAACATGATCGCGCCGACCATTTCGTCGTTCGTCACTTCGTTTGCGCCCGCCTCGATCATGAGAATGGCGTCGCGCGTGCCCGCAAGATTGAGATGGATCGTGCTCTTTTCCCGCTGCGCGCTGTCGGGGTTGATGACATATTCGCCGTCCACGAGACCGACGACCACCGAACCCGTGGGACCCGCCCAGGGGATATCGGAGATCGAAAGCGCGATGGAAGAACCGATCATTGCGAGCGGTTCGGGGCTGATGTCGGGCTCCACGGAGAGCGCGGACGCGGTGACAACCACGTCGTTGAAGAGTCCCTTCGGGAAGAGGGGACGGAGGGGACGGTCGATGAGGCGGGCGGTGAGGATCGCCTTATCCGATGCTCTCCCCTCTCTGCGCTTGAAGCCGCCCGGGATCTTGCCCACAGCGTACATCTTTTCTTCGTAATCGACTTGAAGGGGGAAGAAATCCATCCCTTCGCGGGGTGCGGGGGACATGCAGACGTTGACCATTACCACCGTCTCGCCGCAGCGCACAACGCAGGAGCCGTTCGTCTGCTCGGCGTATTTGCCCGTCTCGACGATGACTTCCCTGCCCCCGACCGTCATTTTGAATTCTCTGTAAGTTTGCGTCATGATTATCTTATTACTCCTTGTTCTTTTTCCGTTCTTGCGTCCCCGCCGCCGACCGGCGGCGACTTGCCTGCGCCCTGCGGCGCGTTCCGCGTCCATGTGCGCGGAAGAGGGTGAAAAAAGGGCGGAAAAATGCCCGCCCTTCCCCGCTTCGTTATTTTCTCAATTCCAGAGCCGCGACGACGGCACGGTAGCGCTCGATGTCCTTCGCTTTCAAATAGTCGAGAAGACCGCGGCGTTTTCCGACCATTTTCAGAAGCCCGCGACGGGAATGGTTGTCGTGCTTGTGCTCCTTCAAATGCTCGTTGAGATGGTTGATCCGTTCCGTGAGAAGCGCGATCTGCACTTCGGGCGAACCCGTATCCCCTTCGTGTTGGGCGAATTTTTTGATGATTTCGCTCTTTTCCATTTACATTTATCCTCCTATGGAATGATTCGCGTAACGCCAAGAATCGCGTGGAGAGCGCGGCACCTCGCGTCCGTCTTATCAAGAATATCATATCCTAAGAAGAATGTCAAAGGATTTTCGAACGGTTTCGCGGAAAATTTGAGCCGCCGCCCGCGAAATCGAAAAAATTCCCTCCCGAGCGGGAGGGAAACCGTTCTTTCACCGAGGTTAATCCTTTGCGATCGAAGGGATCTCCACCGATTGG
>CANRGR010000003.1 GCA_947630245.1 uncultured Clostridia bacterium
CTGTTGACTTACCTTGTTAAGGAAATTCAACTCAATCCAAATTGGGAGAGCAAATCCCCGCTGAAATACATAGAATTTAACTTTCCTATCTATCGTAATGGGGAGGAGGTCAGAAAATTTATGTGTGAAAGCGATTCCAATGTCGAGACACTCGTTTTGCTTTCCCGTTGCGGTGCGACAAGATAACGCGGCGAGAGGGAGAATGGAATGGGAGATCTGCAAGACAGCGCTATGCGTCCCGTCGCATTTTACGGGAACGGAAAGATTACGGACAGCGCTATGCGTCCCGTCGCATTTTACGGCGGCGGCAGGATTATGGACAGCTGTATGCGTCCCGTCGCATTTTACGGCGGCGGCAGGATCACGGACAGCTGTATGCGTCCCGTCGCATTTTACGGCGGCGGCAGGATCACGGACAGCTGTATGCGCCCTGTCGCATATTACGGGAACGGAAAGATTTCGGACAGTTGCATGCGACCCATCGGATACTTTCACGGGGAGGAGGAAGGCGCGCTCATTGCGGCGCTTCTCATGCTCCTTCCCGGGTTCGGACTGATCGGTTGATTGCGGAAAAATCAAAAACGGGAGGAACAAAACATGCCTTTTATCGACAACAAAATCACGCTCCGTCTCACGGAGGAACAGAAGGAACGGATCAAATCGCGGCTCGGGAAGGCGGTCTCCGTCCTGCACAAGGGGGAGAGCTATCTCATGGTCGGCATCGACGACGGCTACGATCTCTACTTTGCGGGCAAAAAGCTCGAACAGGGGGCGTATGTCTCCGTCAGCCTGTTCGGGAAGGCGTCCGCTTCGGACTATGAAACCATGACGGGAGAAATCTGCCGCATTCTGGGCGAAGAGCTCGGCATTCCGGGGAGCGCGGTCTACGTCACCTATCACGGGCTCGCGGATTGGGGCTGGAACGGATCGAATTTCTGAGAAAATTTTGCCCGATCCGCTTGAAAGTTTCTTCGCGTGGGTATATAATATCGTAAGAAATCAAAGGAGATGATATGATGCTCGACAAAAAAATCGCAGAAATGCTCAACGATCAGATCAACAAGGAGCTCTACTCCGCCTACCTCTACCTCGACTTTGCAAATTATTATGCGGACGAGGGACTCGACGGGTTTGCGCATTGGTATGAAGTGCAGGCGCAGGAGGAGCGCGATCATGCCATGATGCTCCGCCGTTACCTCATCAACAACGGTCACCGCGTGACGTTCGGGGTGATCGCAAAGCCCGACAAGACGTTTGAAAATCATCTTGCGCCCCTCGAAGCGGGGCTCGCGCACGAACAGTACGTCACTTCCCTCATCACCGACATCTACCATGTCGCCTTCGAGAAGAAGGACTACCGCACGATGCAGTTCCTCGATTGGTTCATCAAGGAGCAGGGCGAGGAGGAGACCAACGCCGACGACATGATCAAGAAGATGAAACTCTTCGGCGCGGACGCAAAGGGACTTTATGCGCTCAACCAGGAGCTCGCGGGACGGGTCTACGCGCCCTCCGCAACGGGTCCCGCCATGTAAACGCATCAAAAAGAGAAGAAGCCGCGCGCGGGCAAGGTGCCCGCGCGCGGCGCATTTTTTGTCTCAATTCCTCTCTTCCCGATCAATCGTCTGCCGATTACCGTTCTTCCGGAAGGAATCCGCTTTATTCTTAAATTCCCTTGACAAATAAAAATTCTTTTTGTATAATAATGTCAAAAAAAGGAGATGGATATGAAACGGAAATTTTTTGTGTTGCCGCTCGTTGGCATCATGGCTGCGGCGTGCATTGCCGGGCTGGCGGGGTGCGGCTCCAATGGAGTCAAATTCGAAGCGAACGGAATCGACAAGGTGATCGAGGCGGTCAAGGCGCACAACTATTCGGTGCGGGATGACAGCGACACGGAAGCCGTCATCCATGTGACGGATCAGGTGATTGCAAGGGACAAAAAGACGATCTCCCGCTACTACGGAACGGTTTTGCTCCGTTATAGCGAGGAGGGATATTCTTACGTCGGAGTTTACAGCTATTACCGGGAGACGGGAATGGCCGGGGGAATCCCCATGAGCAGCGAATTGAAGGTGAACACTCTTGACGAGGTCTACGAAAAACAGGGCTATACTGCCGTTATTTTGCGGGATTGGCAATATGACGAGGCGACGAAGAGCTATACCTGCGGAAACGATACCCTTCGGATCAACGGCGCGTCCGTTGTTGTGGAGTGCGAATCGGAGATCTCCGAAAGCGGAAAGCAAACTGTGGAATTTTTCGATTTCGGCGTGACGACTTGCGAGATTCCCGGGACGGTGCGCAATTTCATGGTAAAGAACGACGGTTATAAAGAGACAAAGTGAGGGTGTGAGATCGGAGCCGCGCGCGGGCAAAGTGCCCGCGCGCGGCGCATTTTCGCCGCATTTTCGCCGCATCGGAGCGAAAGGCAAAAAGCGAATGCGGGGGCGCTTTCGGATTTTACGATATAAAAACTTGCGTTTCTGCCCAAGATATGGTAAAATGGGCGCAGAAAAGCCCGAAAGGGCGGAAAGGAGCAACTCTTATGCACAACGTCATTCCCGTTACAAACGATCTGTATTATGTCGGCGGCAGCGACCGGCGGCTCTCCCTCTTCGAGAACGTCTATCCCGTGCCGCGCGGTGTATCCTATAATTCCTATCTCCTTCTCGACGAAAAGACCGTCCTCTTCGACACGGTCGATCCCGCGGTCTCCGATCTCTATCTCGAAAACGTCGCGCATGCCCTCGGCGGGCGCAAGCTCGACTATCTCGTCGTGCATCACATGGAGCCCGACCATTCGGCGACCTTTCTGCGCCTCGTCTCCGCCCATCCGGAGGCGAAGATCGTTTGCAGCGCGAAGGCGGCGCAGATGATGAAGAACTTCTTCCCTTTCGACGGCGCCAACGTACAGACCGTCAAGGAGGGGGACGTCCTCTGTGCGGGCGCGCACACGCTGAAATTCATCGCCGCGCCGATGGTGCATTGGCCCGAAGTTCTCTTCTCCTTCGACGAGACAACGGGGACGCTCTTTTCCGCGGACGCGTTCGGCACGTTCGGCGCGCTCGGGGGAAGCGTCTTTGCGGACGAAGTGCATTTCGAGCGCGATTTCCTCGACGACGCCCGCAGATATTACTGTAATATCGTCGGCAAATATGGCGTGCAGGTGCAGTCCGTCCTCCGCAAGGCGGCGGGACTTCCCATCGCGATGATCTGCCCGCTGCACGGACCCGTGTGGCGCAAGGATATCGCATGGTTCGTAAAAAAATACGATCTTTGGAGCAGATACGAGCCCGAGGAGCGGGGCGTCACGGTCTTTTACGGCACCATTCACGGGCATACGGGCAATGCGGCGGACATTCTTGCCGCCGCGATCGCGAAATACGGCGCGGAGGCGAAGGTATTCGACGTCTCGCAGACGGAACTCTCCGAGCTCGTCGCCGAGGCGTTCCGCCGCTCCCATCTCGTGTTTGCGTCCGCAACGTACAACAACGGGATCTTCATCAATATGGAAAAACTGCTCCTCGACCTCGGCGCGCACAACTTCGGAAACCGGGCGTACGCGCTCGTGGAGAACGGTTCGTGGTCGCCGCAGGCGGGCGCGCGCATGCAGGAGATCGTCTCGCAGTGGAACGGCATGCGGCAGATCGGCGAAAAGACGACGATCCTTTCCTCCGTGAAGGACGAACAGGCGGCGGCGCTCGACGCCCTCGGCAGACAGCTTGCGGAGGACGTGCGCGGCGCGGAAGAAAATTGAATCAAATCATAAAAGGAGAAATAGAATGGCAAAGTATATCTGTAACGTCTGCGGCTATGTGTATGACGAAGAAGCGGGGGATCCCGACAACGGGATCGCTCCCGGCACGAAGTGGGAAGATGTTCCGGACGACTTCACCTGCCCTCTCTGCGGAGTGGGGAAGGAAGATTTTTCGGCGGAATGACCTCACGGCAAGGCGCGCCCCTTCCGAAAGTTTCGGAAGGGGCGCGCCTTGCATTCTCCCGCGCGGCGGCTTTGTCCCCGCGGCTTTGGGAAGCGGCGCGGAGAGCGCAAAAATTCTTTGGGCAAAATATACAATCTCGCGGGGGAACTTTGTTATAATTGCCCATTGAATTTTTTCGTGAAATGATGTAAAATAAACGCAGAAAAACCGATATTGGAGGAAAATATGTCCGGTCTTTTACTCAAAGGCATCAACAAGGTTTATCCCGGCGGAAACCAGGCGGTGTTCAACTTCTGCCTCGAAATCAGGGATAAGGAATTCATGGTATTCGTCGGTCCCTCCGGCTGCGGCAAGTCCACGACGCTCCGCATGATCGCGGGTCTCGAAGAGATCTCTTCCGGCGAACTCTACATCGACGGAAAGCTCGTCAACGACGTCGTCCCGAAGGACAGAGATATCGCGATGGTCTTCCAGAACTACGCGCTCTATCCCCACATGTCCGTCTACGACAACATGGCGTTCGGTCTCAAACTGAGAAAGGTTCCGAAGGAAGTCATCGACGAAAAGGTCAAGGCGGCCGCAGAGATCCTCGGCATCACCGATTATCTCTCCCGTAAGCCGAAGGCTTTGTCCGGCGGTCAGCGCCAGCGTGTTGCGCTCGGCAGAACGATCGTCCGCGAACCCAAAGTATTCCTGCTCGACGAGCCTCTGTCCAACCTGGATGCAAAGCTCCGTGCGCAGATGCGTACCGAGATCAGTAAGCTCCATGCCCGTCTTGCCACCACCTTCATCTATGTCACGCACGACCAGATCGAGGCAATGACGATGGGTACCCGTATCGTTGTCATGAAAGACGGTTTCATGCAGCAGGTCGATACGCCCCAGAACCTTTACGACTATCCCATCAACCTCTTCGTTGCGGGCTTCATCGGCACCCCCCAGATGAACTTCTTCAAGGGCGCGACGATCACGCAGGAAGGCGGCAGAGTGTTTGTCAACTTCATCGGGAACAACAGAATCGTCCTTCCCAAGACGGTTGTCTCCAAGATCAAGAACCTCGACGAGTATGTCAATACCGGTAAATTGGTTACGCTCGGCGTCCGTCCCGAAGATATCCATCAGGACGACCTGTTCATCTCGAACTCCCCCGAGACCGTCGTCAAGGCGCGCATCGAAGTCATCGAAAAACTCGGCGCCGAGATGCAGATCTACTGCGAGCTCGACTATCAGAACGACAAGAACACCATCGTCGACAGCACTTCCCAGATGATCGCGAAGATCAGCTCCCGTGCGGTTGTCAGCCTCGGCGAGATCGTGGAACTTGCCTTCGACGCAAAGCACATCCACCTCTTCGACGGTTACACCGAAGCGACGATGCTCGAAAGAGACGAGCACTATGACGTCATTCCCGAGAACGCGGAAGGCGCGGCGTTCGTTCCTCCCACACCTCAGGAGATGCAGGCTCAGATCGACGCGGCGAGAGTCGTCACGAAAGAGATGAAGAAGCAGGCGAAGCGCGACGAAAAGATGGCGAAGAAGAAGGCTCAGGCAGAAGCGGAGACGGGCGCTTCCGAAGAACCGAAGGACGAATAATCAACCGACATTACCAAAGAGCACTTGCGCGCGCGTAAGTGCTCTTTGCTTTGTCTGCGGGAGACGCTTGGTGCGCCGCCGTTCTTTTTTGCGTAACTCAAAACGGTTGACAAATCCCCCGAAAAAGGATATGATATAGCGGATCGTTCCGGGAGGAGAATATGCGCGAAGTTTTGCTCGATTCATTATTCGATACGCTGAAACTGTTGCCGTTTCTGCTCCTTTTGTATGTCTTGATCGAACTTTTGGAACACAAGACCGCGATGGGACGTCCGAGCAGGGCGCTCTCGGGGAAGTTCGCCCCCCTCATCGGCAGCGCGACGGGGCTCGTCCCGATGTGCGGCTTCTCCGTGATGGCGTCCAAGCTCTACGAACGGAAGTTCCTCACGATCGGCACGCTGTTTTCGGTGTTTATCGCCACGAGCGACGAGGCGCTTCTCGTCCTTCTTCTCTCCGCGCCCTGGAAAGACACGTCTCTTTTTGTGGACGTTCTGATCATGTGCGCCGTCAAACTTGTGTTCGGCGCGGGCGTCGGATATCTTCTCGACCTTCTTGCAAAGAAACTGCGGGGGACGGCGTTCACCCTCTGCCCGCAGGACGCGACGCCGCACGGACATCTGCACGGGCATGCACACGGGAAGAAAGCGCATGAAAAAGGGCATGAGGAAGCGCACGGCGACGGGGAGAGCGAAGAGCCGCATGCCTGCGAGCACAGGCATGAGAGCAAGCTCACGCTCTATCTGTTTTCTCCTCTTCTGCATGCGCTGGAAGTTTCCGCCGCCGTCTTTTTGTTCAACCTTGCCTTCGGCGGACTGCTCGAATGGATCGGAACGGAGAAGGTCGTCGGATTTCTGGCGGGGAAAGGTTATTGGTATCAACCGCTCATCGCATGTTTTGTGGGAATGATCCCGAACTGTGCGTCGAGCGTCGTTCTTGCCGAAGTGTATGCGGCGGGCGGGATCGCCTTCGGAAGCTGCCTCGGCGGACTTGTCACAAACGCGGGACTGGGCGTGCTCGTCCTCTTCCGCAATCTGAAAGCGTGGAAACGCAATCTTGCCGTTCTTGCGGGGACGTTCGTCCTCGGCATCGCCGTGGCGTATGCGGTGAATGCGTTTGCACTTCTGATCTGATTTCATCACGGGAGGATTTTCATGCGGCTTGACGGATCCTTACCGATGACAAACGTTGAGGAGTACGAAGGAGAGCCGGAATGGATCGAAACGGAGGAGGGAATCCGCCGCGCGATGGCAGAATACGGCGCGGGAAAGATCCTTCTTTCGTCGGACGCGGAGGCGTGCCGCGTTTTTTCCTCCGCCGCCTGTTCTCCGCGGGCGGTGAGCGTGGTCTTTGACGGGGACTGCCTCCCGTTTTTTTCCATGCCGGACGGCGTCAGTTGCGTGATCGCGGCGGGCGGGAGAGACGTCTTGCTCGCCGCCCGCTATTTTGCGGAAGTGCGGGGGATCGGCTGTGTGCTGTTTCCTTCCGAAGCGTCGCTGGACGGCGCATACGACCGCCGTGCCATCGTCCGTCTCGGCGGAGAGGAGACGCCCGTCTCGCTCTCCGTGACGCGCGTCTGTTGCGATCCCGTGCGGCTCCGTCCCACGCTCGCGGAGGGATACGGCAGACTGCTGTTGTCCCTCCTTGCGGATTTCGAAGCGCGGGCGCTGTTTCGGTTCGGCGCGGGGAAGGAGGCGCGGGAGGACAAGCCGGATCTCTCCGCCGACGGGGAGAACATCATCCGCGAAAACGCGCGTCTCAGGCGGGCGGAGCGCGACGGGGCGCCGGCGGGCGAGGGAACCGTCTTGAAGGAGCTCCTTGCGCAGGCGGGGGAACCGCTTCCCGCGTGGAGGGCATTTTTGCAGCTCTCCTCTCTCTATGCCGCATTCTTTTCAAAGGGAAAACCGAGGCGCTACTTTACGCCCGACTATCGCGCGCGGGCGGAGCGGGCGGGGATTCCGTATCCGCCCCCGGGAATTCCGACGGCGGAGGAATACGCCGTGCGGGCGATGGCGCTCGAACGGGAGCGCGCGCCCCTTGCGCGGGAGATTCTCGCCCTCGCCGAGGGAAAGGATCAATTTTTGGCGGCGATGAGAGAGTTTTCGCCCACGGCGGACGCCCGCGGCGGAGATCTCTCCCTTCTGCGTACGCTGCCGGAGCGCGGCGGCGGACTTTCGGCGATCATCCGCGATTTCGGGCTGATGGAGTGGGAGTAAACATGCTGACGAAGGAAGAACTGCTCGACAAAATGCAGGCGTTTCTGTTCGATCTGGACGGAACGCTCTATTTGGACGAATCGCCGATCGGCGACAGCGCGGGGACGCTGAGGCGGCTGCGCGCAATGGGGAAGCGGATCGTCTTTCTGACCAACAATTCCTCGCGCACCGAGGCGCAGTACCGCGAAAAGCTGATCCGCGTCGGTCTGTTCGAGGCGGGGGATCTCGTCTATACTTCGGGCATGGCGGCGATCTCCTTCCTCTCGGAGAATTTCCGCGGGAAGAGGGTGTATCTGCTCGGAACGGCGGCGCTCAAAGAGGAATTCCGCGCAAACGGAATCAAACTCACCGAGGAACGCCCCGACGTCTGTCTGCTCGCCTATGACGTGGAACTCACCTTCGAAAAAATCCGCCGCTTCGACGCCTTTCTCAAAGACGGCGCGGCGTTTTTTGCGACCCATCCCGACGACGTGTGTCCCACGGCGGGTCATCCCATGCCGGACGTCGGCTCCTTTCTCGCAATGTTCGAACGCTCCTCGGGACGCAAACCCGATCTCATTCTCGGCAAGCCCTTCCGCCCGATGGGGGAGGGCGTTTCCCGCCTGCTCGCTCTTCCGACGGAGAAGATCTGCATGGCGGGCGACCGCATGCAGACGGACATCCGCTTTGCGAACAACAACGGCATGACGGCTCTGCTCGTGCTGTCCGGGGAGACGACGCGGGAGAACATCGGGGACTTCCCCGACCGTCCCGACCTGATTTTGGATACGGTCAACGATTTATTCGGTTGATTTCATAAAAATTGTTTGAATCCCTTCGAAAGGGTGGTATAATCATAAAAAGGCGTTCCATTCGGAACGCGGAGGAAGAGATGCAGGAAGTAACGATTGTAAACCGCTCTCCCGCGCTGGAAGTCCGTCTGTCGGGAGAGATTGATTCCAAGAATGCGGACGAATTTTGCGCCGAAGTGCTGGACGCGTATTCCGCCTCCCCGTGCGACGTGGTATTTTCGTGCGGGGAACTCGACTTCATCGACTCCACGACGCTCGGCGCCTTCGTGAAGATTCTGAAACGGGTCAAAACGGACGGACACGGCATGAAACTGACGGGAATGCAGCCCCGCCTGAAAAAGCTGTTCGTCATCTGCGCGCTCGACACGATCATGGAGATAGAATGATGAAGCTCATGGAGATCACATTCCCGCTCGGGCGGGAGATCATGACGACAATCCGCCTCATGACGGGCGGGCTCTGTTCGCTCTACGGGCTCGGGCTCGATGATAGCGAGGACTGCAAGGTGTGCGTGACGGAGAGCCTTCTGCTTCTCATGCACGGCGGTTGCCGGGAGGCGCGCGTCCGCTTTTCGGACGAGGACGGGCTCAGAATCGTGCTCGAGGGCGAGGGCGGAACCGAAGGGGAAAAGACGATGGAGGAGGAGATCTCCGTCGCCCTTCTGCGCGCGCTCGTCGAGGATCTGAATATGGAAAAAGACGGGAGGATCACCCGGATCGGTTTCGGGTTCAGGGCGAGGTAATGGAGGAGCGGGAACTCTTCGCACAATACAGAGAAACGCACGACCGCGCACTGCGGAACGAGATCGTCGGGAAATATCTCGACGTCGCCGCCATGATCGCCAGAAAGTTCACGGGCAGGGGCGTCGAATACGACGATCTGTTTCAGGTTGCCTCTCTGGCGCTCATGAAGGGAGTGGACCGCTTCGACGAGACGAAAGGGGTCAAATTTTCGACGTTCATCACGCCGACGATCGCGGGCGAGATCAAGAATTATTTCCGCGACCGCTCCCGCCTCATCCATCTCCCGCGGCGGGTGGCGGAGATCCGCGCGCAGATCAGAAGCGCCGCGGACGAAATCTTTTCCCGCACGGGCAAAAGTCCCTCCGCACGCGAAATCGCCGAAACGCTGCACGTCTCCGAAGAGGACGTCCTCTCCGCAATGGAGGCGGGGGGCGTCGTCTCGCTCGACCGCCCTCTGTCGGGGGAGGAGGAGACGAATTATTACGATCTTCTGCCCGCGCCCGATGACGCATTCGAAAAGATCGAGGAACGGGACGTGATCCGCCGCGCGATGCAATCGCTGAATGAGACGGAGCGGGAGATCGTGGACCTGCGCTATATCAAAGAACTCTCGCAGACGGAGACCGCCAAACGGATGAACGTCTCGCAGATGTATATCTCGCGCATGGAACGAAAAATTCTGGAAAAACTGAGAGAGAAGCTCAAAAAAAGCATGACGGAATGATGTACTTCGAGATCGACGATTACAACGCGCTCCGCGATGCGCTTCATCAGATGTGCGCGGCGCTCCTCGCCCGCAACATTCCCGACGACGCCGTCTTTGACAGCAAGCTCGTCGCGGACGAACTGCTCTCCAACGTCTTACAGCACGGCGGCGGACGGGCGTTCTTCCGCGCGGAAGTGGAGGGGAACGAGATCCGCCTCTGCGTGCGGAGCGAGAGCGACTTCCGCCCGCCCGAGGAAAGCGTCTGTTCTCCCGTCACCGCAAACTGCGGCAGGGGACTGTTTCTGGTCGACGCCGTGTGCGCGAGCAGGGAGTACCGCGAGGGAGAGGGAATCCGCGTCGTGATTAAAATCGGAACTGAATGAAGATGCGCCGCGCCCCGCGAATATTTCGCGGGGCGCGGCGCATGAACGTCCCCGCGCGCCGAGGGCGGATTGCCTGAATTTTTCGCGAAGTGTTTGTTTTGTTCAAAGTGTTTCCGATGGATGTGAAAATGAATATTAGATGAAATATTTTATAATGGAAGCGCGCTTTCCTTGACAAAACAGCGCGGAATGCGTATAATATTTGTAAAATATATTCAAAGTTTGCGCCATCGGACGGCGCGGGAGAAGGGATATGAGAGGAAAGACGAGAAATCTGTTATTGATCGGTTCGGTCATGGGCGTTTTCGTTTGCGCATGTTTGCTCGGCGCATGCGGCGAATCCGCACAGAGCGCGCATACCGAACACAGCTACGACGGAGTGTGGATCGTCGAGACGGAGGCAACCTGCGAAGAGGATGGGCTCCGCTATCAGACCTGCGTCTATCCCGGCTGCGGCGAGAGAAAGACCGAACCCATTCCCGCACTCGGGCATGACCCCGACGCGGGCACGATCACCGTCCGCGCGACCTGCACCGAAGGCGGCGTGCGCACCCGCACCTGCAACCGTTGCCATAAGACGATCACCGAGCCGACCGATCCCATCGGGCACGATTGGATCCCCGACGGAGAGAGCACGGCAACCTGTACCGAGCCGGGCACGCAGGAACAGATCTGTTCGGTCTGCCATGAGACGAGGAGCGTCGATGCCGAGCCGCTCGGGCACGATTGGAGGGACGGGGAAATCGTTCCCGCGACCTGCACGGAGAACGGAAAGGTCATCCGCATCTGCAACCGTTGCAGCGAGGAGGAGACGGAAGTCATCCCCAAATACAATCATCTCTGGAAGCGGACGAAGGTGATCACGGAGGCGACCTGCGACGCGGGCGGCGTCGAGGAGTGGGTCTGCCAGCGCACGGGGTGCATGGAGCGCGAAGAGGTCCAAACGGAGAAGCTCGGGCACAGATGGCAGAACTTCTACACGGTGGACCGTCGGCCCTCTTTCGAAGAGGCGGGGGAGAAGTCCTACCATTGCACGCGCTGCGACGCGAAGAACGGCACGACCGAGATCCCGAAACTCGACGTCAACACGCCGATCGAATACGAGTTCCGCACGCTCCGGAACAACGGGGAATATCTCTTCGATTCCGCAATCACGATCACCGTCTTTGACGAGACGGGAGCGGAAGTGGCAAAGAGCAACGGCTCCACGCTCTCGAACGGAATTTTCCGCGCGAGCCTGCTCCCCAAGTCTTACACGGTGCGCGTCACGAATCTCCCCGAGGGATACTCCGCGGAGACATCCTATGAAGTGACGCCCTTCGACCCTTACTGCAATCTCTGGCTGAGCGCTTCCCCCTTGCAGGGAAACCCCGCGGCGGGGACGCTGTACAAAGTCGGCTCGGTGATGCACGATTTTACCATTCCCGCCTCCGCCACGACAACGGGCGAGGCGTATACGCTCAGCGATCTTCTGAAAACGAAGAAGATGGTGCTTTTGAACTTCTGGGCGACCTACTGCGGACCCTGTCAGGCGGAATTCCCCATACTCGAACAGGTCTACGGGCTCTATAAAGACGAGTTTGCCGTGCTTGCGATCGACACGGACCCGGGCGAAACGCTGTCGGACATCCGTGAGTACGCCGCGGAGAACCGTCTGACGTTCCCGATGATGCGCGAGCTCGACTTGGGACTGAGCGAACTGTTCAGCGCATTCTCGCACGGTTCCATTCCGTTCACCGTCATCGTGGACCGCGAGGGGGTCATCTGCACGATCAAAGTCGGCACGACGAGCTCCTTCGAGGAACTGGTCCGGCCCTATCTTTCGGACGGATATTGGCAGCACGGCGGGAACGTTGCGGAGAGCGCCCGCGCGTTGGAAGCGCTTCCCGCGAAAAAAGAGGACTGATTTCCCGAGGAGGTTTTTATGAAGAAGATTTCGAAATATTTCATTCTGTTCTTTTGCATGACGGCAATCCTTGCCCTCGGGCTGGCGTTTGCCGGATGTTCGGATAGCGTCAAGCTCTCGTTCGAGTCGAACGGGGGCACCGTCTTTGAGGCGATCACCGCCCAACCCGGCGAAGAAACGGAACTTCCCACCCCTGGGAAGGAGAAGTCTGTCTTTGCGGGCTGGTACACCGATCCCTCCTTTTCGGGGCAGAGCTACCGCGGGAAGATTACCGTCCCCGCGGAGGATACGACCTACTACGCGAAATGGGAAGAGGGGATCGCGCTCACGCTCGATCTTGACGGCGGCGCGCTTGCGGGCGACGCCACCCTCTGGCTCGCGGCGGGGACGAATCTCTATGACGCCGTGCGCGGACTTGTTCCCGTCAAGAGCGGGCTGAGCTTCGGCGCATGGTTCCTGGGCGACAAGGAACTCGGCGAGAGCGATCTCATGCCCTCCTCGCCGCTCACGCTCACGGCGAAATACAAAGTGGATTACCGCATCGACGTCTATTTGCAGAACATTGCGGGCACCAACTACATCAAGGACGAGGCGAGCGAAGTTACGGGCAAGGATTATGTCGGAAAAGAACTCTCGCCCTCCGCGCCCAACGTCTCCGGCTTCATCTGGCAGCGCGCGCCCGAGGGGTACGATTCCGTGACTTCCCTTGTGCTCGCTTCCTCGTCGGAGTCCAACGTCTATTCGTTCTATTACGACCGCGCGATCTATTCCATCTACTACTACGCGAACGCGCCCGAGGGGCTCACTGCGAGCGGGAGCATGGAACAGGAGGACATCGTGTTCGGCGGGATCACCCGCGCAAAGGAGAACGCGTTCTCCGTGAGCGGATACCGCTTTGCGGGCTGGGCGACGAGCGAGGACGGCGATATCGTCTATCCCGCGGGAGGAAGAATCTCCGTCGACGGAAACATCAGACTCTACGCCTTCTGGGACAGGGGCTATACCGACCGGTTCGGCAGCGACGATCTGCTCTTCTTCCCGACCGGGGAGCCCGGCAAGGCGATCTTGTCCCGCGGCGGAGTGGAATTCGAGGGCACGCGCGACGGCGACGCCTTTTCGTTCACCGCCGAGACGGGCAGAACGCTCGTCGGAAAGGTATTCGGGCTTGCGTTCTCCTATGAACAGGAGGATGCGGAGGGGACATATGTCTTTTACGACAACTATCCCCGTCCCGCCACGGAGGAAGGGGAGACGTATGAACGGTTCGACACGACCCGCACCCTCTATGTGGACGCATATCTGAATGCGGTCTATACCGAGGACGGAATCGAGAGAAAGGGCAGCCTGCTCTTCGATCCCGATCAGGGCGACTATCTGTTCACCTCGGACGACGGCACGTCGTTCCACACCATCTTCCAGAAGTCGGGACCCGCGGAACATCCCGATATCTTCTCGATCGCGGGCGATGAGTTCGGCTACTACATGGACAATTCGGGCGAAATCCTCATCTTCGACGGCTACGGAACGGTCTTTCTCTACATCATTCTCAGCTCCGGATATCCCGTCACCCTCTCGGGCAGCTACTATAAGGAGGGATTCGGCGTCCTGTTCGGAGATATGGACACCTATCGGATCGTCTGTTGGATCAACGATACGTCGGGTCTGCTCAACGGCACGCCCGGGTGGCAGGCGTTCTACATCTGCGCCGTGCCGGGCTATTTCGACGATATTTACGACGTCACGGGATACTACGTCTTTGCGGACACGTCCCGCGGCGAATATACGGACGGCGAGGGCGGAACGCTCGTGCTCGACGGACACGGATATTTCGAGGACAGCGCGGTCTACACCGCGGCGGACGGAACGGTCGTGAGCGGTCCCTACGATATCACGATCGACTTCACCACGGGGACGACGGTCACGATCCACAGCGGCGAAGAGGACAGTTCCTTCCTGCTGTATTCTTCGGGGACATTCCTTCCCTATCCGGGACCGGAAGTCGAATATGCCGAGTATTATCTGCTCGAAGGCACTTCGTTGCAGTCCGTTCTCGTCACGATCTTCGAAGAACAGGCAGAGGGCGGAACGGGGCTCCGCACGGAAATCTACACCAACAACTCCAAAGGCGCCGCCGTGCTCGCGGCGCGCGGATATTCGACGACGGCTCCCATCAAACAGGGTTCCTCCTTCCTTCTCTATACCTTCACGCGGACGTGGGTGGCGAAGGGGTACGAAGATAAAATTGCGTCGGGCATGACCTTCTTTACCACGTCGGTCTCCCTGAGCAGCAACAGCTCCCGCACATACCGCGCGTATTCCGTTCTCGAACGCAACGGCGAAAAGAATTACGATATAATCCACCTGCCCGAGGGGGAAGTCTGGGCGAGCAAGACGATCACGGTCGACGGCGTGGGCTCTCTCTTCCTTTCGTCGAACGGAACCGTGTACGAATGCAGTTTCCCGATGGAGCGCGACGAGTATTTCAAGACGCTGTACGGCGAACTGCTCTATAACGACGCGGGAACGGGCAGAAACTTCCTCTATACGCTCTCGCAGGATGAATTCGGCGTGTATTACGGAACGCCTTCGGAATCGCTGCCCGTCGAATATTACTATTTCGATCCGCTCCTGAGCGGCACAAACGGGCTCTATCTTTCGCTCGTGATCGACGAAAACGGAAACGCGCTGTACGACGAGCGTCAAACGGGGACGTTCGAGGAGGGAGTCTGCCGTTCGACGGGAAAGAGAACGACGTTCGGCAACGAGATCTTCTCGCTGGTTTCCGGCGGCGAGGAAGTCATGCAGTTCATTCTTGCGGACTGCTATTTCCTCGGGATCACCTATCCCGCATATTTCCCCTATATCGGAAACGAGGGCGTGTTCCCCTCGGCGGCGGGCGACGGCGTGCTCTCCCTCGACGGGTACGGGCAGGCGTCCTATTCCGCGGGCGGGGAGGAGCTCCGCGGCTCCTATTATTTCCTCACCGTTGCATCGAGCGAAGCGGGCAACGTGCTCCGCATGACGATTGAGGACGGAACGGAGTATGAATTCGAATTTGCGGCGGGCGAAACCGTGTACGCACTCGACGCGATTTACGGCACATGGCAGCTCGTCAACGGGAACTTCTATCCCATCAACAACTATTCGGAGATCTACTTCGACGGGCGCGGAACATATACAATTACGACGGATCACGGCAACGGTTCCGCCTCCCACGGCAGATACGCGCTCTGGGACGCCGCGTACGGAGAGTACATCCTCTATGCGGCGACGATCGACGGCGTGCAGGGCAACTACAATGTCCGCTTCATGGAGTATGCGGAGTACAACAACTATAACTGCGTCGTCCGCGACAGGACGAGCGGCGTCTATGTCGACGATGATTTCAACGTGCTCGAACTGAACGGCTTCGGATCGGGAACGCTGCGCGGGACCTACACGGGGAACGGCAACTTCTATACGATCGACGATTCCATCGGATTCGGCTACTTCCTGTTCACGAGTTCCGCTTACGAGGACGATATTTTCCATCTCCTCGTGGATCCCGATACGGGCACGTTCCGCTTTGTCGAATACGAAAACCATCTGTTCTATGCGTCCGATCTCGACCACATCGCTTTCCGCGACGACGGTTCCGCCTTCCTCGGAGCCTCCTCGGGCGATTATCTCGTGACGGACGAGGGAATCTTCTACTATATTTACGAGTGGGAGGCGAGCAGCTACCGGAAGCGCGTTCTTCCGTTGATTGACGGCGACGTGTATGTCTATAAAGACAAGACCTATTACGCCGTCGACGGAACAAAGACATTCACCGCCACGGGCGTTGTGAACATGGTTGATGAGGACGGTGAGCCGCTCGCGCAGAAGCCTTCCGTCTCCGCAAAGATTATCTTTGAGCCCGTCTATTCCTCGATGACGCTCCTTCCCGCGTCCTTCGAGATCGAGGGCGTCACCTATTCGGGATTCAGTCTCAACACCTACACCTCGGGGAGAATCAATCCCCGCGTGATGTACGAGAGCATCTCCTATTTCATCTCCTTCGACTATCGGGACGGAGCGTGGAGCTTTGTCGTCAAGGACGCGGGGCTCAGGAAGATCGTTCGGAACGACATGCGCGATCCCTATTTCGAGAACACCAAACTTTCGAGCGGGCAGGTTGCAAACCAGGGCGGCAAGCTCGAAGTCGAATATTGCGGATTCGGCGGCTATCGGATCGAAGAGACGAAGTACAGCGGAAAGTTCCTCTATCTCTATGACGAAATGCATACGGCGCCGATCTCCTTTGAAAACGTTCCCGCGGGACAGGTGCGCAAGGTCGGATATATCAATCTCGGGTCGGGATTCGGCGGCTATCACGATCTTCTCGAAATCGTCTTTTCCTACGGCGAAAAGACCTACGCGATCGACTTCTTCGAGTACGTCGTCGAAAGCGGCAGCATCGGTACGCTCGCTACCTACTCCTATATTCTCTATTCCTTCTCCGAATATCGGGAGTTTGTGGCGGACGGATACACCGTCGGCGTGAAATATCTTTTGCATTCCAACCTTGCGGGATCGCCCGGATACGGCGACGAGAGCGCGCTCGGAAAGCCGCTTACGGTCACGCTGAAAAAGGGAGAATCCTTTATCTGCGCGCTCGACGCGGGCGCCCGCTTCAACGGCGACGGCGTCTGGGTCATCGAGAACAGCGAAGAACAGCCCGGTTCTGCGGAGCGGGGATACCTCGTCGGATTTACCTATGACGGGGACGGATCCGTTGTCTCCGTGAGCGTCACGTCCTATTCTCTGCAAGTCGTGGGAACTTCGGGAAGCTATTACTTCTACGTCTTTGTGGACGGAGAGGGGAACATCGGCGAAGTGATCGTTGCGGTCTATGCGGGCACGCGGTTTTACAGCGTCCGTTCGCTTGAAAAGAGCGAAGAAAACCCCAACGTCTGGACATTCCTCGGCAGAGAGACGGAGGAGGACAGAGAACTTCTCTACGTCCTCACGTTTACAAAGGGCGCGAACGGAATTTACAGCGTCTATGTCGAGCCGGTCGAACCGGAAGAATAATTCATTTGAAACAAGAGAGGAGCCCTTCCGCGGAGTGCGGAAGGGCTCCTCTCTGCATGAGGCTCATTGCATGGCGGGAACTTTTTTCGGCGCGGCATGCTTCTGGACGGAACGGAGGGCGGCGGAGAACGCCGAGAGCAGGAGCGCCGCAAAGGAGGAGAGAATGAGAAGCGTGAGCGGCAGAACCTGCGACGTGAAGAAGGAAAACGAACCGTCCGTCAGAAAGCGGTATCCCGTCAGGGCGGCGAGCAGGGCGAATTGCAGGGAAAAGCGGAAGGCGTCGAAGGAATAGGCGCTCTTTGCGCCCAGCCTCAGAGCCGACGAGAGCAGATTGAGCAGGATGCATACGCACAGCGCGGGCGGCAGCAGGGAGGCAGGGGAGAGGGAGAAGGGACGGCATGCGCCGAGCATCTCCATGAGCTCCGTATCGGGGTAGAAGAGCGCAAACGCGCAGAAGGCGGAGAGCGTGAGAAGGAGAAAGTTGACGAGGACGCGCCCTCTTCTGCGGACGGCGGCAAAGACGAGCAGTGTCCCCAGCACGGATAAGAGGACGATGAGCGTGGGGAGATCGACCGCGGCGCGGGAGAGCGTTCCCGTTTCGGCGACGCTGTGAAGATAGGGGAGGAGGAAGAGAATCCCGTAGGAGAGAAGTACGAAGAGGGCGTTGAAGAAACAGCATTTCCGCGCCGCCGTGCGCTTTGCGAGCGCGATCAGGGTGAGCAGAAGGGAGAGGAAGAGGGAAAACGCAAAGAAGAATACGGCGAAGTACAAAATCGCGGGCAGGAGCCCGAAGAGCCCTTCTCCCGCGGCGGGGAGGGAGATGCTTCCCCGCAGAACTTCCACAAGAATCCCGAGGAGGGAGCCCTTCATGAGCGGTTCCCCGCCCGCAAGCATGCTCCCGAGCGGCGAGCCGCGGAACAAAAATCCGAGGAACATCCCGCCCGCCGCGCAGACGCTGATGAGAACGGAGCAGAGCTCGTAGAAAAAGGCGTGGGGAAGGAGCGCCGTCTTTTCGAAATTTGCGGAAAGTTCTCTCCTGTTTGCCGAAAGTTCGTAATTCATGGTTTGCCTCCTTTTGATAGCGTGTTCCTCATTATACCCGTGCGGCGCCGTAGGATCGGGTCGTATTTTGCCGTTTCGGGGCTTCTTACGGACTTTGCGGACGGGCGCAAGGCGAGAAGATTGTGCCGAATTTGTGAAAACCCTTGAAATCGGGACGTAACCATGATATAATAATGCGGACAACGAAAGGGGGAGATGAAAAAATGAGCGGGGCGGAAAAGAAATCGAACGCGGAAACCGAACTGAAAATGATTTTGAACGATATTCGGGAAAAGACGGGGACGAACGTGCTTCTGACCCCCTGCGACGGAACCCGCTTTGTCATCGACTATTGCGGCAAATCCGTGGAGGCGTGGCTCGAAGAGACAGGCGAGGACGCGGAGCGGACCGCAAAGCTGATCGGATATCTCATCGGGAGTGTGGACCTGAAACAGCTCCTGCCCGACAAGAACGAATATCTGAAAAATATCCTGCTCGGCGAAGGGAGCGGGTGGTACGTCTATCGTTTCCTGACGAAATACAACGTCCCCGACGCGCCCTGCTATGCGGTGGATCTGCATGTGGACCGCCGCCCGTCGGAGAGCCTTTCCCAGATCGAGAGCTGCCTCTCGGACGGCGAGGGACTTGCCGTTTGCATGGACGAAGGGCGCATCGCGGTCGTCAAGTTCGAGGACGGAGCGCAGACGCCCGTCGAATTCGGTTCCTTCCTCTCTCAATCCCTCTATGAAGAACTCGGCGTGCGGGCGGGCATGGGAATCGGCTGTGAAGTGAAGTCCTTCACCGAGATCGCCCGCTCCTACAACCAGGCGGCGACGGCGGTCCGCATGAGCGCGCTTTTGCATTCGAAGGGGAATGTCCATACTTACAGGGAGTATCTTCTGATCAAGATGCTCGAAGACGTCCCGGAGGGCAGGCTCAAAGAGTACATGGAGCAGTTCCGCGTGTCGGGGGCGAAGGAAATTTTTTCCGACGAAGAGATCATCGGCACGGCAGAGGAGTTTCTCGAAAACAGCCTCAACATCTCCGAGACGTCCCGCAATCTCTTCATGCATCGCAATACGCTGATGTACCGTCTCGACAAGATCGAACGGCTGACGGGACTGAATATCCGAAAATTCTCGGACGCCGTCACCTTCCGCATCGTGACGATCCTCTATAAACTGCTGCAATAATTCAAGGAGAAAACAAGAATGTCTCGGAATGACGGGAAACAAGAGGAAAAAGACGAATTTTTCGATCCCGCACCCGCGCCTGCGCCTGCGCCTTCGACCGCGTCGCGGACAAAGCGCGTCGTTGCCGTTCTCATCGCCGCGTTGCTTCTGGTCGGCGGATTTCTGGCAGGTTGGTTTTCGGGCGGATTTGCGAGCAAGGCGTCGATGGACGAGAATCTCCAAACCTTCCTGTGGGCGCTCGACGTCCTCGATGAGAACTATTACCGCGAACTCGACAAACAGACGATTTACGACGGGTTGTTCAATGCGCTCCGCGTCGACGATTATACCCAGCTCTTTCTGCCCGTGGAATACGACGAGCATCAACAGGCGGCGGCGGGCAAACGCGCGGGCGCGGGATTTTCGCTCATCCAGACGACGGACAGCGAGGGATCCATTCCCGTCGTATACAGCGTGACGGGAAACTCCCCCGCAGAGCGGGCGGGCATCCGCCGCGGCATGTATGTCTTTGGATACGGCGAGGGCGACAAGACGGACAGGCAGGGCACGTCCTCCCAGCTCGTAAGCGACTGCTCCGCGTTCACGGGAGAATATTCCATTCTCTGCGGCTATCGAAGAGACGGCTCGGACGCCGCCGTCCGCACGCTGAAAAACGCCGGTTTTCAGGCGTCGTACTGCTCTTACAAGGATTCGGAGGGAACGTTTTCCGTCCGCTACGATCGCTCCGAAACGCGTCCCGATCTTTTGACCGCAAGCATGGTGGAGACGGAGGACCCCGTTCCCGTCCTCGACGAAGACACGGCGTATATCCGTCTCGACAGTTTCAACGGCTATGCGGCGCAGGAATTCGAAAAATGTCTCTCCTTCATGAAACTGCGGGGGAGAAAGGATCTCATTCTCGACCTTCGCAGCAACGGCGGCGGATATCTCACGATCCTCGGGGAGATTGCCTCTTTTCTCATGCGCAACGCGCAGGGGGACAGCCCCGTGATCATGTCCGCCCATTACCGCGACGACAAGATCGCGCTATCCCACGCGCCCCGCAATCTGTTTCCCTTCGAGCAGGACGCCCGCTTCCGCGTTCTTGCCGACGAAGCGACGGCGTCCGCCTCGGAGTGTCTGCTCGGCGTGATGGTCGATTACGGCACGGTGGAGTTTTCGGATATTTTTCTGCGCAAATCGGGCGACCTTCCCGCGAGAACGTTCGGGAAGGGAATCATGCAGAGCGAATTTGAAAATTCGAACGGCGCGGCGATAAAACTGACGGTGGCGACGGTGCATTGGCCCGTCTCGGATCGCTGTATCCACGGCGTCGGCGTCACGGAGGCGGACGGCGCGATCGGAGTTCCCGCGCCCTACATCTGGGGGGACGACGACCCGATGCTGAACGCCGCAATCGCCTCTCTCCGCTGACCTACACCCCGTATTTTTTCAAAAATTCTTCCAGAACGCTCAGATCGTCTCCCCCGGACACGGGGGAGTTTTTTTCGGTCTGCGGCGTCTCCCGATTCGCGGGACGCGGCTGCGAAAGGGCGGAAGAGGAGCCGACGAGCGTTTTCAGAAGCTCCCGGTTTTCCCGGTAAAAGTCGAGCGCGGCGCGGAGGGTCTCCTTGAAATCCGCGTCTTTGCCCGAAAGGGACAGAATGAGAATCGCCAGAAGGATTTCCATAATGACATGATATGCGGTGCGCAAAATCTCCGTTCTTGTCATAGAATGCAAAAGAGAGGTGACATATGGAGGATTTTGCAAGCTACACGGGCGGCGGGACGGATTGGGAAAAGGAGGCGCAGAAGGTCGCGGCGCAGTTCCACGGAAAGGGCGAGGGGGATCTTCTCAAAGAGATCTTTGCGCGCGCCGCCGAGGGAAAGCGCAACGGCACGCTCTCCAACGAACAGATCGACGCCTTTTATGCGCAGTTTGCGCCCATGCTCGACAGCGGAAAGCGCAAGCGGCTGAAAAAGTTGGTCGACGAACTCAAACAGATGTAGCGATCTCTTTGAGCGCGGCGATGAGCGCGTCCGCCTCTTTCATGCTCTGATCGGGGGAGAAGGAGGCGCGCACAAGCCCTTCGGGAGCGGAACCGAGCGCGCGGTGCGCAAGGGGTGCGCAGTGCAGTCCTCCGCGCACGGCGATGTCGTACCGCTCGGACAGGATCTGCGCGAGTTCCTCCGAGGGGATCTCCTCGTGGTAGAACGAGACAATCCCGCAGGGATTGGGCGAAAAGCGGGGGACGTACTTCGCGGCGGAGAAGAGCGCGGCGTGCACGGCGGCGGTCAGACGGAACAGCCGGTCCGCATTTTCCTCCCGCTTTGCCTTGACGATGAGCGCGCCCTCGAACAGAGAGCAAACGGCGGGATAGGACAGCGTGCCGCTCTCCAAGCGATCGGGATAAAATTCGGGCATGCCGAGATTGAGACTTTCGCTTCCCGTTCCGCCGAAGAGGAGGGGACGGGGTTCCATGCGCTCCGAAAACAGGAGCGCGCCCGCGCCCTGAATCGCAAACAGCCCCTTGTGCCCCGCAAGCGCGAGGGCGTCGATCCCCGTCTCTCTCATGTCGATGGGAATGTGCCCCGCGCCCTGCGCGCCGTCCGCAACGAGCAGGACATGTTCGGGCAGAAGGCGGCGGATCGCCCGAAGATCCGGCGTTTCGCCCGTGACGTTCGACGCCGTCGTCACGGCGCACAGACGGGTATTGTTCCGCACGAGCGAGGCGATTGTTTCGGGATTCAACCGTCCCTGTTCGAGCGGAGCGACGGAGTAGTCGATGATTCCCTCCCGTCTGAGATGTTCGAGCGGGCGGAGGACGGAGTTGTGTTCGAGACAGGTCGTCACGACGTGATCGCCCTTGTTGAGCGTGCCGAGCAGGGCGAGATTGAGCGCCTCGGTACAGCTTCTCGTGAAAACGACCCGTTCGAATCCGTATCCGCCGAAGAGATCGGACAGCAACTTTCTGCAAGCGAGCACGCGCTCGGCGCAGGCGATGGAGAGGCGATGACCGCTTCTGCCGGGATTGGCGCATTGCTTCATGGAAGCGAGCACCGCGTTCTGAACGGCGGCGGGCTTATATCCGCCCGTCGCGGCATTATCGAGATATATCATGATAGACTATTTTACGAAGGCAGGGCAAAAAACATGACAATGTTGGCGGTATTTCGGTCGCGCGCGCAGACGCTCGACTTTGTTTCGCTCTTAAAGGAGAACGGGATTCCCGCACAGACGGTGAACACGCCGAAGGAGGCGGGCGTGGGGTGCGGCGTCTCGGCGCGTTTCGACGAAACCTTTCTCCCGCGCGTAAGGGCGCTCCTCAAACGCCGTCCCTATTCCTCGTTTTCGGGGATCATGAAACGGACGTCCGCGGGCTGTTTTTTCGTCTCCTGAGCCGCGGACGGCGCGCAAAGGATTGCATTTTTTTCGGCGGTATGGTAGAATATCGGCATGGATAACCGACAGAAAATTCTTCGGGAGCTCGAATCGCTCTATCCGGACGCGAAACCCGCGCTTCACTTCCGCAGCCCGTACGAGCTGCTCGTCGCGGTGATTCTTTCCGCGCAGTGTACGGACGAGCGGGTCAACAAAGTGACGGCGGTGCTGTTCGAACGGTACAACACGCCCGAGGCGATGCTCCTTCTGAGCAGGGAAGAGCTCGAAAAGTATATCTATTCGTGCGGATTCTATCACAACAAGGCGGCGCATATTCTCTCTGCGAGCCGCGATATCGTCGAACAGTTCCACGGACAAGTCCCCTCCGAGCTCGACAAACTCCAAAGTCTTGCGGGCGTGGGACGAAAGACCGCAAACGTCGTCTATTCGGTCGCATTCGGCGGGGACGCGATCGCCGTCGATACGCATGTGTTCCGCGTCGCAAACAGGACGGGGCTCGCCGTGGGAAACACGCCCGAAAAGGTGGAGGAGGGGCTCATGCGGGTCATTCCGAAGGACAAATGGTCGAAGGCGCATCATTTGCTCATCTGGCACGGGAGAAAGGTCTGCCACTCCCAAAGACCGGACTGCGCGCACTGTACTCTCGCGCCGTGGTGTCCTTCGGCGTTCAAAATCGGCAAATAGCGCAAAACGCAACCCCAAGTTGACAAATCCGTCATTCAAGAGGGACCGTCCGACTGACCTGCGCCCGTCCGCCGCTCTTTGCGGCGGACGGGCGGGTTCTTGTATAATTTGCGCCGAAAATGCGCACAACTGACGTAAGGAGGTTTTTTATGACCAATCTGACGGCAAAAGATTTGGACGTGCTGAGCCACGTCCTCACGGCGGAAGAAATGGCGTGCAAAAAGGCGAGAATCTATGCGAACACGCTCACGGACGCGGCGCTCGCGCAGGAGATGGAGCGCATTGCAAGCCAGCATGCGGCGCGGTTCTCCGCGCTCTACACCATCTTGGGAGGGAAGGCATGAAACAGTCGAAACAGGAAACCACGCTCAACGAAAAGGACGCGTTGCAGGACATTCTCGACGCGGAGAAGTTGCTCATGAACTATTATTCCGTCGCGCTCACGGAGGGAAGTTGCAAGTCCTTCCGCAAGGAGATCCTCAAAAACTACACTTCGAGCGCGGAGACACAGTTCTCGGTATTCGAGCAGATGCTCGCCCGCGGCTACTATCAGGTTCAGCCCGCGGAGAAGATGCTCATCGACCAAAAGGCGGAAAACTTCTCCAAAGTCATGAAGCAGATCGGCGCCGTCTGAAAAACCTTTCCGAAAAAGGTGTACAGACCGCAAAAAGTGTGCTATAATTTCTCTTGATTTGAGGTTGTCATGCTGAAAAACAAGGGAAATTATTTTATTTTGTCGGCGGACGGATCCACCCTTCTGCTCAAAGCGGAAGGAGAGCGCGCAGAGCTCGTCTATTTCGGGGAAAAACTCTCCTCTTTGGCGGGCGCGGATCTTCTCGCCGCGGCGGGCGAGCCCGGGCTCGGGCTCTTTTCACAGTGGGGAAAGACCGATTTCCGCGAGCCTTCCCTCCTGATCCGCCATGCGGACGGCTCCGCCTCCTCCGACTTCCGCCTGCGCTCGGCGCGGATCGCAAGGCGCGTCCTGCCCGAGGGACTCCCCGCCTCCTACGGCGAGGACAGATGCGTGCGGTTGGAGTTCTTCGATCCCGCCGCCCGCCTGGCTCTCATCCTGCAATATGCCGCATATGCCGAGGGATTCTCCGTCTCGGCATATCTCGAAAATAATTCCGCGGAGACGGTCACAATCGAGCGGTTTGCCTCCCTTCAACTCGAACTTTTCGGGACGGACTTCTCCTTTACGACGTTCGACGGTGCATGGGGGAGCGAACGGCAGAGGCACACCCGCCCCCTTGTGCTCGGGAAATGCGAGAACGCCTCCTACGCAGGCTCGTCCTCCCATTTCCACAATCCGCTCACGCTGCTCTCGCGGACGGGGGAGACGTACTGCGTCAATCTCGTCTATTCGGGCAACCACCGCACCGCCGCCGAGGCGGATTGCAGCGGAAGAACCCGCCTGATCGCGGGAATCAACCCGTTTTCGTTCTCATGGAAACTTTCGCCCGGGGAGAAATTCTTTGCGCCGGAGGGAATCGTGACCTTCGGAGCGGGCGAGGCGGACGCCTGCCGCAACATGCGCAACCTGATCGCGGAGCACATCGTGCCAAAGGCGTGGAAGATGCGGGAGCGCCCCGTTCTCGTCAATCATTGGGAGGGGACGTACTTTTCCTTTACCCGCGAGAAGATTCTCTCGATCGCGCGGGCGGCGGCGGAGGTCGGCGCGGAACTCTTCGTGCTCGACGACGGCTGGTTCGGCAGACGGGACGACGACACGTCCTCGCTCGGGGATTGGACGGATTACGCCGAAAAGACGGGCGGGATTGCCTCGCTCGCTGAGGAAATCCGCGGCATGGGGTTAAAATTCGGCATCTGGATGGAACCCGAGATGATCTCCCCGGACAGCGAGCTCTTCCGCGCGCATCCCGAATACTGCATGAGAATCCCCGGGCGGGAACCCGTGCCGATGCGCAACCAGCTCATGCTCGATCTGACGGACAGGAAGGTGCGCGAATTTATCGTCGGCGCGGTCTCGCGCGTGATCGAAGAGACGGGCGCGGAATACGTCAAATGGGACTATAACCGCTACATGACCGACTGTTTCGGACCGTCCGTCCGCGGCGGGGAGTATTTTCACCGCTATATTTTGGGACTGTACGAGATTCTCTCCGCGCTCACGGAGAAGTTCCCCGATGTGCTCTTTGAAGGATGCGCCTCGGGCGGCGGACGGTTTGATCCGGGAATGCTTTGCTTCATGCCGCAGATCTGGACGAGCGACAACACCGACGCACGCGAGCGCGTCGCCATCCAATCGGGCACGGCATGCGGCTATCCCCAGAGCACGATGGGCGCACACGTCTCCGCCTCGCCCAACGAACAGACGGGCAACCGCAATTCTTTGGAAACGCGGTTTCACGTCGCCTGCGGCGGCGTCCTCGGATATGAGCTCGATCTCTCCGCCTGCACGCCGGAGGAGCGGGAGGAGATCCGCGCGCAGATCGCGTTTTACAAGCGTTATCGCTCCGTTCTGCAATTCGGGGAGTACTTTCCGCTCAAAGATCCCGCGGACAAATGGGCGGGCTATCTTTCGGTTTCGAAGGACCGCTCGGCGGCGGTTGCGGTCGTCGCCGTCTTTGAAAAGCGGACGTCGGAGGCGGGCTTGCGCGCAGGATTCGCAGGGCTTGACGAAAAGGCGCTCTACCGCGTCACAGTCAGACGGGGCGCAAAAGAGGAAGAGCTCGGCACGGCGAGCGGGGAACTGCTCGTCAAGGGAAAAATTCCGCTCTGCGGGATCTTTGCCGAGACGGACGAACGGGAAAATTCCAATCCGCTCTATACGCGGATGTATCTGTTCGAGCGGACGGAAGTGAGGAGATAGACATGGAAAAGAAGGGAACTATTGATCGTGTGGACGAAACCGCATGCGAGCGGGAAGAGGAACAGAAGCGGCGCGAACGGGAGGCGATTGCCGAGATGTCCGGGCAGGATCCCGAACAACATGACGCCGCCGGGCGCGAAGGGGAGGAATGAAGCGGATTCTTCGGGCGCACACTGTAAAGGGGTGAAAAAATGCCGAAGAACGGGAAACAAACGCACAAAGAAAAACGCGGGGCGGACGGAACGACGGAATATGCGCATAATCCGCGCTATTGCATGATCTTGCCCGACGCCGCCGAGCCCGACGAGGACAATATTGCGTCGTCGAGCGAGTCGTAAACCGTGCCTTGTCGAAGAAGAACGAACCCGCCGCCCGCGGAAATAATTCCGCGGGCGGCGGGTTTCAGATTTTGTCAACTCTTATAGGGTCGCAGAACGCAGCGGTACAGTGTGCCGTGAAAAATGTTGCGAAAGCGGGGATTCGGACTGCGTATCGGGGGATACACTCCTCCCTCGCATTGCTCGGTCGTCGGTATGACAACGGGGGCGGGCGTGGCGCGGCGTGGGAGAATCCCGCGCCGCGCCATTCCAAAATACGTCATGTTGAGCGCAGTCGAAACATCGCCTTGATTTTAAGACCTTGCCTTTGGGCGGCAGGGACCGCCGCAAAGCCCGTCGCGCCTGCCAGCGCTCTTGTCGCGCCGCCGTTCACAGCGCACTGCGCTGTTGAACAGAAATGGCGCCGCTCCACCCAATTTGCCGAATCCTTTCGGCTTGTTGTCCGATGAAACGAACGAGAGGACAAACAAGTTAAGGCGTAAGAGCACGTTTCCTCACGGAAAAAGATTTTGCGCAAGCAAAAGATTTTTTCGTGAAAAATTTTACACATTAAACCGGAACAATACGACGTCGCCGTCCTTCATGACGTAGTCCTTTCCTTCCGAGCGCACCTTTCCCTTTTCGCGCGCGCCCGAAAGTCCGCCGCATTCGAGAAGGGTCTCCCATTCCACGACTTCCGCGCGGATGAATCCCTTTTCGAAATCCGTATGGATCTTTCCCGCCGCCTGCGGCGCCTTCGTCCCCTTGACGATTGTCCATGCCCGCGTCTCCTTTTCTCCCGCGGTGAGGTAGGAGATCAGTCCCAACAGCGAATAGCTTGCCTTGATGAGCTTACTCAGTCCGCTCTCTTTGAGCCCGAATTCTTCGAGAAAGACGGCGCGGTCCTCCTCGTCCATCTCGGAGAGTTCCTCCTCCGTCTTGGCGCAGATGACAATGACCCCGGCGCCGTGCTTTTCGGCATATTCCTTCACTTGTCGGACGAACGGAACGGAGTCCTCCTCCGCGCCCATGTCCTTTTCGGAGATATTTGCGCAATAGATGACGGGCTTCGAGGAGAGCAAAAACAGGTTGTCGAGCATTGCCTGCTCTTCCTCGTTGGAGGGACAGCTCTTTGCGGGCTGTTCCCGTTCGAGATGGGAAAGAAGTTTTTCGAGGAAGGCGTATTCCGCCGCCGCGCCCTTGTCCGCGCCGCCGCGCGCCGCGCTCTTGATGCGATCCTGCCGCTTCTGCACCGCTTCGATGTCGGCGAGAATGAGCTCCAAATTGATGACTTCGATGTCGCGCACGGGGTCGACCGAATTTTCCACATGCGTGACGTTCTCGTCCTCGAAACAGCGCACGACGTGGACGATCGCGTCCACTTCGCGGATGTGCGAGAGGAATTTATTGCCCAATCCCTCGCCGCGGCTCGCGCCCTTGACGAGCCCCGCGATGTCCACAAATTCTACGACCGCGGGCGTGATTTTTTTGCTGTTATAGAGTGCGGCGAGCTTGTCGAGCCGCTCGTCCGGCACGGCGACGACCCCGACGTTGGGTTCGATCGTGCAGAACGGATAATTCGCGGCTTCCGCGCCCGCATGGGTGATTGCATTAAACAAAGTTGATTTGCCGACGTTCGGCAGTCCTACAACGCCTAATTTCATACCGTGCTCCTTTTCTGAACATGGGTATTTTACCATAATTTTCCGTATTTGACAACCGAAAGACTTGCCGCTTTGCGCAAAAAGTTATATAATGGGGAAAATCAAGGAGCTTTGTTATGGATTACAAGACATATATTGCAGAGCGTCTGCCCGTCGGGGGGATCTCCGCGGAGGAAATCGCGGAGGCGATCACGGTTCCGCCCGATCCCACGCTCGGGGATCTTGCGCTCCCCTGTTTCAAGTTCGCCAAGATCATGAGAAAGGCGCCCGCGGCGATCGCCGGGGAACTCGCCGCCGCCTATCCGACGGACGGGGTCGTCTCTTCGGCGGTTGCGGTGAACGGCTATCTCAATTTCAAAATAAATCGCACGGGACTTGCGAGGGAGACGCTCTCCCGGATCCTGCGGGAGGGGGAGAAGTACGGCTCCTCCGATCTCGGCGCGGGCAAGACGGTCTGTATCGACTATTCGTCGGTCAACATCGCAAAGCCCTTTCATATCGGGCATCTCTCGACGACCGTGCTGGGCGGCGCGCTCTATCGGATCTTCGGGTTCCTCGGCTATCATGCGGTCGGGATCAATCATCTCGGCGACTACGGCACCCAGTTCGGCAAGCTCATCTCGGCATATAAGCATTGGGGGAACCGCGAGGACGTGGAGAAGGGCGGGATCCATGCGATCAACGAGCTCTACGTCCGTTTCTCCCGCGAGGCGACGGAGGAGATGGAGAAGGAGGCGCGGGAGTACTTCCGTCTCATCGAGAGCGGGGACAGGGAGGCGAACGAGCTGTTCGAATGGTTCAAATCGCTCACAATGGAGTATGTCGGGAAGATCTACGACCGTCTCCATGTGACATTCGACAGTTATGCGGGCGAACGGTTTTATATCGACAAGATGCAGCCCGTCATCGACGAACTCAAAGAACGGGGGCTCCTCATCGAGAGCAGGGGAGCGCAGGTCGTCGATCTCGAACCCTACGGCATGTCTCCGTTCATCGTACTCAGATCGGACGGGGCGTCCCTCTACGGCACGCGCGATCTCGCCGCGGCATTCTACCGCAAAAAGACATATGACTTCGACAAGTGCCTCTATGTCGTCGCCTATCAACAGAATTTGCATTTCAAACAGCTCTTCAAAGTGATCGAACTCATGGGGAAGGACTGGGCGAAGGATCTCGTGCACGTCGCCTATGGCATGGTCTCGCTTGAAGACGGGGCGATGTCCACGCGGCAGGGGAACGTCGTCTGGCTCGAAGACGTGATCTCCCGCTGCGTCGAGAAGGCGGCGGCGGTGCTCGAAGAGAAGAATCCCGACATCGAGAACAAGGCGGAAGTCGCCGAAAAGGTCGGCGTGGGGGCGGTCATCTTCGGCGCGCTCTACAACAGCAAGATCAAGGATATCGTCTTTTCCTACGACAAGGCGCTCAACTTCGACGGCGAGACGAGCGTCTATGTACAATATACCTGCGCCCGCGCAAAGTCCGTTCTCACGAAGGCGCGGGAACTCGGGATTTCCCCCGACATCACGGACGCGGAGCCCTGCGAGCAGGAGAGCGAACTTTTGAAGGCGCTCGCGGAATTTCCCGAAACGGTGAAGGCGGCGGCGGAGAAGTACGAGCCGAGCTATGTGGCGCGCTTCTGCGTGGATACGGCGCAAAAATTCAACAAGTTCTATTTCGGCTGCAAGATTTTGCAGGCGGAGGACGACGGAATCAAAAAGTTCCGTCTCGCTCTGACGGAGGCGACGCTCACGACGCTCACGAACGGTCTCATGCTGCTCGGCATCGGCGTGCCCGAAAAAATGTGATGCAGGCGGTCTTTTTCGATCTCGACGGGACGTTGCTCGACACGCTGAGCGACATTCACGCGCACGTCAACAAGATGCTCTCCGCGCACGGTTATCCCGCGATCACACGGGAGCAGGCAAGGGAATATGTGGGGGACGGGGCGGCAAAACTGATCGGGCGCGCTCTCCCGCAGGGCGCGGACTTTGAGGAGTGTTTTGCGGAATTTCTCTCCGATTTTGCGCAGAGCGACAATTCCCTGACCCGCCTGTACGAGGGCGAGCGCGAGGCGCTGAACGCCATGAAAGAGCGCGGCTTAAAACTTGCGGTCATCACCAACAAGCCGCAGGAGGCGACCGCGTCCACGCTGAACGCCTTCTTCCCGCGGGGATATTTCGATTTCGTCGGCGGCGACAGCGGGATGTTTCCCTGTAAGCCCGATCCTTCGCTCACGCGCTATGCCGCGCTCACACTGCGCGTTGCACCGCGGGAGTGCGTGTTTGTCGGCGACGGAGAGACGGACGTGCGCACGGCGGCTGCCGCCGGAATGCGCGGGATCGCTGCGCTGTGGGGGTACCGTTCCAGAGAGCGGCTCTTGGCGGCGGGCGCGCGCGAATTTGCGGAATCCTTCGGCGGACTTTGGAAAATTCTTGCGGATTGCGGGAAAAATTTTTCGGAAAATTCTTGATATCCTGCGTTGTTTTTGATATAATACAGGAAAGAATTTATGGAGGAAGGAACATGAAAAGATGTGCTGTTTGCGGCGAGATCGTCGCGGATGATGTGGACGTTTGCCCCGTTTGCAAGGCGACGAAATTTGTCCCGCTGGAAGAGGCAAAGTTTGCCTGCGAGCACCATGTCGGCGACGGCAAGGTGGAGGATAAGGAAGTGATGGACGGTCTCCGCGCCAACTTCAACGGAGAGTGCTGCGAAGTGGGCATGTATCTCGCGATGGCGCGGGTCGCCGAGCGCGAGGGCTATCCCGAGATCGCGGAGGCATACAAGCGGTACGCCTTTGAGGAGGCGGAGCATGCAAGCAAGTTTGCGGAACTGCTCGGAGAGGTCGTCACCGATTCCACCAAGAAGAATCTCGAACTGCGCGCCGCGGCAGAGGCGGGCGCATGCGAGGGGAAACTCGCGCTCGCAAAGCGTGCGAAAGAGCTCGGCTATGACGCGATCCACGACACCGTGCACGAGATGGCAAAGGACGAGGCGCGCCACGGAGCGGGATTCCGCGGACTTCTGAAACGGTATTTTTAATTTGCGCTTCCCGCGGCAAAGCGCGGAAGAGAATCCAATGAAGTACCGATGAAGCGCCAAAGAAACACAAAAGAAGAACAAAGGAAGGGGAGGACGCCGTCCTCCCCTCATTTATGGAATAACTCCCCGCACAGTTCTGCACGGGGAGTTATTCGTATTGGAGAGTATAAACAAACATGGCTGGGACCATGCCGTTTCGGCTGAGGTTTTTCCGCTTTCCGAAAAAAATTATACCGCATGCGCGGGGGAAGAGCAACCTACTGATCCGCTTTTCGCCTCTATCCGTCGAAATTTGCGCGGTAGAGTTGAAATTTTACACTCTACTCACGGTAGAATCATTGACTTTTCACCATTCCTGTTTTATAATGAAATTATGGAAGATCATGACGTTCTTGCGGCAATCGTCGGGAAGAATATTACGCGCCTGAGAAAGGCGGCGAATCTCACCCAACTCGAACTTGCCGAAAAACTCAATTACTCCGACAAATCCATCTCCAAATGGGAACAGGGCAACGGGATTCCCGACGTCCGCATTCTCATGCAGCTTGCGGACCTGTTCGGCGTGTCGCTCGACGATCTTGTGCGCGAACACGAGGAAAAGGAAGTCCTGCCCAAGACCGCGCGCCTTCGCAACCGCGTGCTCACCGTCATTCTCTCTTCGGGGCTCTGCTGGCTCGTCGCCGTCTGCTGCTTTGTGCTCCTCGGAATCTTCTGGGGGGACTATGAAGGCATGCGGTGGAAGTGGCTCTCGTTTGTGTTTGCGGTTCCCGCGTCCGCGGTCGTCGTCATCGTATTCAGCACGATCTGGCGGTGGAAGTGGACGCGCATCATCGCGATCTCGACGCTCGTCTGGACGGCGCTCGGCTGCGTCTATCTCGTCGCCTACGCCTGCGGGCAGAACATCTGGCTCATCTTTCTCATCGGGATCCCGCTCCAACTGCTCACACTCTTCTATTTTGTCTGGCGGAAACGCCGGAAGAATTAGCGAGGTATCGTCGTGGAAAAAACGTCGCGGCAATATCATGTTTACAGGCGCGTGTTCGCGGGAATCGGCTGGGCGTGCATCATTCTCGCCGTCCTGTGCATGCTGGCGGTCATTGTGTCGTTTCTGCTGCTCGGGCTCGGGAAGGGCGATCCCGTGCTCGTCGGCTGGCTCTGCGGCGGAAGCGCGGGCGGAGCGGTGGCATGCGGCGGGCTCGGGTTCCTCTTCATGCGCCGCAGTTTCTTTTTCGAACGGGCGGAGACCGACGCGGAGGAGCGCGCCGACAGCGAGGACAGTTATTTCATCGGCGAAGGGACGCTCGCAACGTTCGGAAAGGACGCGCTCCGCATTCATCGCGCGCCTGCCGCGCGGGGAAAGGACAAGACGATTCTCGTGCCCTATGATCAGATGCGGATCTTTTCGGTGTGCATGCGCCGCGCTCCCCGCGAAAAGGGGGAGTGGTGCGTCGCGCTCGAAATCCCGGCGCGCTATCTTCTCAAAGAGGGAAAGGTGAAAAAGGACGACCCGCCCATGCTTGTCGAGGCGGACGGGAAGCCGAGAATCTATGCCTCCATGAAAAAATACGGGCTGTCCGTTTTGGGCGAACTGCCGCCTTTTGCGCGGGAGGACGGAGAGGAACGGACGGAAAAGTTCACCCGCCTCAAAAAATTCGTCTTGCCCGACCGCGCAAAGCGCCGCCGCGCGCTGATCTTTTGCGTGCTCGGGCTCGCGCTCGCCGCGGGCGGGATCGGCGCCTCCTTCTGGCAGCTGACCGTGGGCGCCCTGCTCTCGGTGATGGGGATCTACCTTGCCGGCAGGTCGGCGGTCTCCTATGTCCGCTCGTGCAGAGTTTTTTCCGTCTATCGCGAGGGGATCTTTCTCAAAGAGCGGAACGCGCAGGACAGCGTGTTTCTGAAATGGGAGGAATTCGGACGGCTGACGAGGACGGAGGACGGCGAGACTCTTCGCGCGGAGTGTCCCTACGGGTCGTACGATTTCCCCTGCCCTGCGGGGGCTTATGAATGGCTCTCGGAACAGTTCCCGGATCAATGCGGGGCGTGACGGCGGACGGAGGAAAATATGCGGGAGATTGTCATTCACGGCGTATATCGCCACTTCAAAGGGAATTTGTATTATGTAGAGGACGTGGCGACGCATTCGGAGACGGGGGAACAGCTCGTCGTCTACCGCGCGCTGTACGGAGCGAGAAAGCTGTACGTCCGTCCGCTTGAAATGTTCCTCTCGCCCGTCGACAGGGAGAAATATCCCGACGCGGCGCAGGAATACCGTTTTTCGGAGATCCTATCGGAGTAAGAGATGGAAGAAAATATGGAAAAAACCTGTCCCCGTTGCGGAATGAAACTCGGGGAGTTCCGCAAGACGGGACTTTTGGGCTGCGCGGGGTGCTATTGTGCCTTCCGCGAGGAAATCCTGCCCACCGTACGGCGCGTGCAGGGGAGAATCCGCCATGAGGGCAAGGCGCCTCCCGAGGGCGCGGGACAGAACTATTCCCTCATGCTCGAACAGGCGCTTCTGAAAGAAAACATCGAGCGCGCGCTCCGCGAAGGACGGTTCTCCGAGGCGGAGAGCAAGCGGGCGCTGCTCAAAGAGACCAACCGGATCCTTCACGGGGAGGACGGAAAATGACCGCGGAATACGAAAACGTCGCCGTTTCGACGCGGGTGCGTCTCGCGCGGAACTTTGCGGACTATCCCTTCCCCAACCGCCTGAACGAGGATCAGGCGCGGACGATCGTGCGGCTCGTCGCGGCGGATCTTTGCAGCGTGGAGGCGTTCGATCTCTATTATATGAATTCCGTCGACGCGGAGAAGGCGGAATTTCTGAAAGAGCGGTATCTCATCAGCCAGGATCTCATCGACCATAAGCGGATCGGCGCCGCGCTCGTCTCGGACGACGAGAGCATCTCGGTCATGATCAACGAAGAGGACCACATCCGCGAACAATATTTCATGAAGGGATACGACTTGAAGCGGGTCTATGAGCGCATCTCGGGGATCGACGACATCATCGCCGACGCGATTCCCTTTGCCTATGACGAGACGTTCGGCTATCTCACGGCGTGTCCGACCAATCTCGGCACGGGACTGCGCGCCTCCGTCATGCTCTTCCTGCCCGCGCTCGCCCGCAGAGGCTGTATGGGGCGCATTGCCGCGGAATTCAAGCGGCTCGGGCTCACCGTGCGCGGCGGCTACGGCGAGGGGAGCGGCGCCGAAGGGGACATGTATCAGATCAGCAACGAAGTGACGCTGGGCGTCTCCGAAGAGGAGATTCTCGCCGCCGTGAAGGAGGCGGTCGACCGGCTCGTCGCAACGGAGCTCAAAGAGCGCGAGCGCATGTGGGAGACGGGAGGACTGCCGCTGACGGACAGAATCCTGCGCGCCTACGGCGTGCTCACCAACTGCATGACGATCGGGGCGCGGGAGTTTCTCTCCCTCATGACGGAAGTCAAACTCGGCGTGGCGTTCGGCGTGTTCGACGGCAGAATGGAGGAACTCGACGATCTCATCGTTGCGCTCCGCCCCGCGAACATCGACCGTCTCAACGGCGCGCCGCTCACCGACGCCGGGCGGGACATCTATCGCGCCGAATATGCGGGAAAGGCGCTGCGCGGCATGCAGCTTCTCACCGAGACCAAACGAAACATTTTATCTCCGAGGAGGTAATCATGGATACCACCAATTTTTCCGATCATCTCAAACGGGCAATCTCCGTTGCCGAGGACGCGGCGGAGAGCTATGAGACGGGATACATCGGCAGCGAGCACCTTCTGCTCGGGCTCATCTATGTGGAGAAGGGCGCGGCGGGCAGACTGCTTGCGGAATCCGGCGTGCGGAAGGAGGACTATCTCTCCCGGTTCAAGCGGTTTGTCAGCATCAACCGCAGCTCTTCGATCAAGGGCTACACCCCCCGCACCAAGATGATGCGGGACAGGGCGGTCGAGTATGCGACGGGATCGTCCGAACCGTACGGCAAGCCGCTTACGGGAACCGAGCACATGCTGCTCGCGATTCTCGACTTCGAAAACTGCGCCGCCGTCTCCATTTTGAAGGCGATGGGACAGAACATTCCGCAACTGCTCGCCAAGACGCGCATGCTCATTCTGTCCGCGAAGGGGGAGGAGGAATCGCCGTCCGGGCAGTTGAATTACGGCTCTTCCCGCCCGTTTCCCAAGTATTTCAAGGACTACTCGCCGCAGGATACGGCGGAAAAGGAGATTCCCGACAATCTTCAACAGTACGGCGACGATCTCACGAGAAAGGCGCGGGCGGGCAAGCTCGACCCCGTGATCGGAAGGCACAATGAGATCGAGAAAGTCATCCAGATTCTCTCCCGCCGCACCAAGAACAATCCCGTGCTCATCGGCGAGCCGGGCGTCGGGAAGAGCGCGGTCGTCGAAGGGCTCGCACAGGCGATCGTCTCGGGGAACGTTCCCGAGCTTCTGCGCGGAAAGACCGTCTTTTCTCTCAACCTGACGGGACTGCTCGCGGGCGCGCGCTATCGCGGCGATTTCGAGGAGCGGCTCAAAAGCGTAATGGATACCATCACGCGGAACAAGGACATCATTCTGTTTATCGACGAGATTCACATGATCGTCGGCGCGGGCGCTTCTGCGGAGAGCACGATGGACGCGTCGAACATTCTCAAACCCATGCTCGCGCGCGGCGAGTTGCAGACGATCGGCGCGACGACGTTCGAAGAGTATCGCAAGTTCATCGAGAAGGATTCCGCGCTCGAACGCCGCTTCACGCCCGTCACTGTGGATCAACCAACCGTGGAGGACACGATCGTCATCCTGCAAGGGCTCAAAGACAAGTATGAGGCGCATCATAACGTCGTCATAACGGACGAGGCAATCGAGGCGGCGGCGAAACTCTCCGACCGCTACATCACCGACCGTTTCTTGCCCGACAAGGCGATCGACCTCATCGACGAGGCGTCGTCCCGCGAGCGGCTGCGCTCGTATAACGGTCCGTCCGGGCTGCACGATCTCGAGGACCGGCTCGAACGCGCGAAGATCGAACTCACCAAAGCGACGAATTGGAAGGACTACGCCCGTGCGGCGGAGCTCGACAAGGAGATCAAAGAGCTCTCCGCGAAAGTGGACGGAATGAAGCAGGAGTGGGAGGAAACCAGAAATTCGACCCATCTCTCCATCGGCATGGAACAGATCGCCGAGATCGTGTCGAGCTGGACGGGCGTGCCCGTGCTCAAACTGACCGAGGCGGAGAGCGAGCGGCTCATGCATCTCGAAGAGGAACTTCATGAGCGGATCGTGGGACAGGAGGAGGCGGTTTCCGCCGTCGCCAAAGCGATCCGCCGCGCCCGCGCGGGACTCAAAGATCCCTCGCGTCCCATCGGTTCCTTTATCTTTGTGGGACCGACGGGCGTCGGGAAAACCGACCTTGCCAAAGCGCTCGCGGAGAGTCTGTTCGGAGACGAACGGCTCATGATCCGTCTCGACATGTCCGAATTCATGGAGAAACATACGGTGAGCAAGCTCATCGGCGCGCCTCCCGGATACGTCGGTTTCGACGACACGCAGGGCACCCTGACCGAGCGGATCCGCAAGAAGCCGTATTCCGTCGTCCTCTTCGACGAGATCGAAAAGGCGCATCCCGACGTCTTTAACGTCCTGCTCCAAATTCTCGACGACGGGCGGCTGACGGACAGCAAGGGGAGAGTGATCTCCTTCAAGAACACCGTGCTCATCATGACGAGCAACGTCGGCGCGCACGAAGTGAAGGAAGTGGGACTGCTCGGATTCCGGACGGAGGAAGAGGAGAACGAGTACGAGAGCATGAAGGAGAGCATCAACGAAGCGCTCAAAAAACAGTTCCGCCCCGAATTTCTGAACCGTCTCGACGACGTGATCATCTTCCATAAGCTGACGAAGGACGACGCGGCAAAGATCTGCGACAAGATGATTCTGACTCTGCAAAAACAGCTCAAAGAGCGGGAGATCAACGTCAAAGTCAGTTCGCGCGCGCGGCTGAAACTTGTCGAGGAGGGATACAGCGAGGAATTCGGCGCCCGCCCTTTGAAACGGACGATCTGCAAACTCGTGGAGGACCGCCTCTCCGAGGAAATTTTGCAGGGACATATTCCGAGCGGAGGAACCGTCATCATCGACGAGGAGAACGGGGAACTCACTTTCGACGCGGAGTAGACGGAAACAGATAAAGAGATAAAGATAACGGCAAAGCCGCCCGACCTTGCAAGGTCGGGCGGCTTTGCCGTAAAATTGTGAAAAAAGGAATTAGGCTTTGCCGTAAACCGAAGGGCTTCTCGTCAGAATATAGCTCCGCCCGACAAGCGCGACAAAGGACTGGAACACTCCGGCGCATGCGAAGATGAGAATCGTGATGGGACATGCGCCCGCCGAAGCGATCCGCTCTTCCCCCGCACCGAATTGTGCGATTGTATAGGCGCAGGCGACGATCATCGCCGCATAGACAAGCAAAAAGACGAATGTAAGGAAATTCCGCGCCCATTCCAAGCGGAGCGCGTGTGCGCAGAAATAGAGCATGGAACAAAAGACGGAGACCGCGGCAATCGCAATCATGATGATCGCCGCCGTCCGAAGTTTTTCGGGGAGAAAGACGCCGGTCATGATCTGATAGACATTTCCGCAGCTTTCTCCGAGCAGGGTCGCAACGGGCGCGGCATACAGGGCAAATAAGAGAAGCGAGAAAACGACGGCGTACAGCATTGGAAGCAGAACAAAGATCCGGTTGAGCAGCAAGTCGTTGCTCTTCGGTTTCGGCAGTCCGGAGTATCCGCAGTGGTAGCAATAGCGGAATTCTTCCCGCAAGGGGCTTCTGCAAACGGGACAGATCTTGTAGACCGTTCCGCATGCGGGACAAACCCGTCCGTCAAATTCCGCGTTACAATGTAAACAGTGATTCATTTGTTTTTCCCCCATTTCGTTTGTGATATAAATATATCACATTTGTAACACGCTTGTCAATACTTTTGGGGAATAATTTTTTTATTTTTGTAAGTTATCCTAACGTAGGAGGAGATTTATTATGGAAGCATACGAGATCATCGGGAGAATCGAGCGGCTCAGAGAGGAGAGGGGGTGGACGATCTATCGGCTTGCCGAGGAGGCTTGTATTGCACAATCGACGCTCTTTAATATGAATACGCGAAAGACGCTTCCGTCGATCACGACGCTTTCCTGTCTTTGCGACGCGTTCGGGATTACGCTTTCGGAATTTTTTTCGGAGGGGGAGGAGCCGGAGCGGCTGGCGCAGGACGAAAAACGGCTCATCGGAGATTATCGAAAACTTACGCAAAAAAACAAACGGGCGGTATGCGCGCTCGTAAACGATCTGAAATAAAAATATCCGCGGTTTTGCCGCGGATATTTTTCTGCGATGGGAAGTGCGGGTCGGCTCAGACGGCTTCCGTCTCTGCGCATTCCGTTTCGTCTGCCTTCTTTTTCGAAAAGCGCTTTTCCAGAGCCTTGAACATGCAAATATCGAAGATCGAAAGGCATATACATAGAGCCACCTGAAAATGATTATATTCTATTGCTTTGCGGGCGCGCCCTGCGCGGTTACCCGCCGAGATTCCAATCAATCGGTCCGATTCCGTGTAAAGAGAGATATTCGTTCGTCTTGGAGAAGTGGCGGCATCCGAAAAATCCGTTGTAGGCGGAGAGGGGAGAGGGGTGCGCGCATTCGAGAACGAGATGGCGGCGTTTGTCGATGAGGGAGACCTTGCGCCGCGCGTTTCCTCCCCACAGGAGAAAGACGAGATGTTCCTTTTTTTCGCTCAAAAGGGAGATGACGCTGTCGGTGAACCAGCTCCAACCGCAGTTTGCGTGGCTGTTCGCCTGATGTTCCCGCACCGTGAGCGAGGCGTTCATGAGGAGCACGCCCTCCCTCGCCCACTTGGTGAGATTGCCCGAGCGGGGCGGGGCGAACCCCAAATCATCTTGGAGCTCTTTGAGCATGTTTTCGAGCGACGGCGGTTTTCTCACCCCGTCTTGCACCGAAAAGCACAGCCCGTGCGCTTGTCCCGGCTCGTGATAGGGGTCCTGCCCGAGCAGAACCGCTTTCACGTTCGCAAACGGCGTAAAACGGAAGCAGTTATAGAGATCGTACATGTCGGGATAGACGATGTAGTGGGAATATTCGTATTTCAGAAATTCGCGGATTTTCAGATATCGTTCGTCCGCGAAGAGGGGAGCGAGGACTTCGTTCCAATCGCCTAAATCAATCATAAGTTCTCCCAACGAACCGCATATCCGCGGCGTCTTTGTCTTTATCCTATTTCGTTTAAGATTTCAAGGTACTTTTTGAGTTCTTCCTTCGCGCCCGCAAGGTCGTGCGCGAGATAGTTTCCGCACTCCTCTCTTTTTGCGCCCGGCACTTCGTCGAGAGCGAGCGCCGCGGGAATGCACTCCTTCAAGAGGGCGAGGACTTCCCCGTAGTCCAAATTCACGGTGAGAAGGTAAAATCCCGTGCGGCAGCCCATCGGTCCGAAGTAGACGATGTTCTCCTTTTCGCGGCTGTTGCGAAGGACGGTCGCCAGCATGTGCTCGATCGAATGCAGGGCGTCGGGCGTGAGAAAGTCCCCCGCGTTGGGCTTTTTGAAGCGCAAATCGAAGGTCGTCACATTGTTTGCGGGCGGGAACATATGCAGTCCCTGCCCCAACGTGTCATGATTTTTTTGAAACGAAGGAATCTTTTCCATGATCATTCCAACCCTTCCAAAATTTCTTGGAGATGCGCCTTCAAGTTGAGCAGGGCGAGCCGATAATTTTTACGGAACATCTCGGTGGTCGAGCCCGAACCGTACACGTCCGAGATCGCTTTCACTGCGCAGAAGGGCACGCCCGCATATTTGCACACTTCGGCGATCGCGCCCGCCTCCATTTCGCGGATGTCGCAGCCGAGCGAGAGAAGCAGCGCGTGATCGGTCGGCGAATCGTTGAAGCGGTCTCCCGTGCCGAGCGCACGGCGGGGGAAATCGAGCCCCTTCGGACAGAAGAGAGGCATAAAGTTCTCCGTCTCGCCGTCGAGGGTGCCCACGGGCAGTCCGTTGAGCTGGGTGCAGTCGAAGTCGTACTGCACCGCCTTGTCGATGAGATATACCTCGGTGAGTTCCGTTCTGTCGGAGAGCCCGCCCGCGACGCCGAAATTGAGGACGACGTCCGCGCCCATCTGAATCGCGGCGCATGCGCCCGCCGCGGCGTTGACTTTCCCCACGCCGCAAGTGACGAGAACGACGTCATGCCCGAACGCCCTTCCGAAGTGCACCGTCTTTCCGAATAAAGTTTTGATGTTTTCGATTTCCGTTTGATCGAGGAGGATCTCCGCCTCGCTGTCCATTGCAATCACACAACCGATCATCGTTTGCTCCGTTTTTATTTTATTATAACAATTCTGTCCCGAAAAAGCAAGGAATTGAATACTTCTTTTCTCCGCGGTCTAAAACTGATGCAAAAGGAGGATTTTATGAATCCGTTTGAAGTAAAGCCGCAGAAAGCGGACAAGATTTTTACAGGCTGGAACAAAGTGCTCGTAAAGCCGTACGACAAGAACGAAGTGGATCCCTACACCCGCCTTCGGGTCATTTTGATGAACGGCACCGAGTTCGAGAGCGTGCGCTTGGGGCATGCCTTTCACCGCATGTGTGCGAACAATGACATCAGGCGCCGCCTTGCCTACATGCGCAGGGGAGAGCAGATCCAGCAAAAGCGCGTCGCGTCCCTCAAACCCGCGGACGAGAGCATTTTGGAGCATACGATCGGCTACGAACAGCTCGCCGTCGATCTCACCGCCGCGCTTGCGGTCACCGAAAAGAACAGTTATGTCAAAAAACAGCTCGACTTCGCCCTCTTGGAGGATTTTGACCATCTCTACCGCTATTCCGATCTCATGGAACTCGAAAAGGGGGGAGATCCCAAGCGGCTCGTCGGCGAATACACCGAGATCATGCCGGGGCGTCCCACCGTTGCGGAGTACCGCCACCCCTACGACGACGTCGGGTTCTATATCAACTGCTATCTCAACGATCTCAAAACCAAGCTCAACATCAACATCATCACGGCGGCGGAACAACAGACGATGAACTTCTATATGAACGTCGGAAACCTGTATGCAAGCCCCCTCGGCAGGAAGCTGTACAACGAGATCGCCATGATCGAGGAACAGCACGTCACGGGATACGGCGCGCTCAAAGACCCCTGCATGACGCCGTTTGAAAATCTTCTCATGAACGAATACACGGAGTGCTATCTCTATTATTCCTGCTACGAGGACGAGAAGGACGAGCGGATCAAGGCGATCTGGGAACAGCATTTCGAGGAGGAAGTCTGTCATCTCCATGAGGCGGCGGATCTGCTCAAAACGTACGAGGGGAAGGTGTGGCAGCAGATCCTTCCCGAGGGCGGGGAGTTCCCCGAACTTCTGAAATTCCGCCCGCGGAAGGAGTATGTCCGCGACGTGCTTGCAAACACCGTCCGCCTGACGGGCGTCGAGGAGGGCTGGGAAGAACTCGACAAGGTGCCCGATTCCTTCCGTTTCTTCTCGTACAACGCGCGCATTCACGGCGGAAAGCCCGAGAATCACGGGACGCACCTGTGCGTGGAGAAGCTCATCAAGGAGAAGGGGGAGGATTGGCGCATCCAGAACAAGGAACACCCCGTCCGCGCGCTTGCGGAGCGGAAGAAGGACAATCTCGATCTTGCGAGAGTCAAGGGAAAATAAAACGAAGCCGCGCGGCAACTTGTTGCCGCGCGGCAAAAATTTTATCTAAGAATCAGAAGTTTTTTCCGGGCGCGGGTGACCGCCGTGTAGAGCCATTCCCTCCCGTTTTCGAAATAGCGCGATTCGTCGACGACGATGACGAAGTCGTATTCCGAGCCCTGCGCCTTGTGACAGGTGACCGCGTACGCAAACTCGAAACGGTTGACCGTGTCCTCCCGGCGGACCTTGTATTTCCTGAGCGCGTCGGAATTGTTTTCATGCACGAGCATGCCGTTTTCGAGCAGGCATGCCTTTTCGCCGTAGCCGTGAAAGGGCTGTCCGCGCGTGAAGATCCCCGCGTCAAACGGGAGATCGTAGGAGCGGTCGGGCAAAAATTCGGGTTGAAAGTCGAGAAGTCCCAATCCGTCCTCGCCCTCGCGCACGTTGCGGCAGGTGCCGTCGATTCCGTTGACGAGATGAAACTCCTGCCGTTTGTCGAGCGCCTTGCTCCAATTATTCAGGGAACAGATGAGCTTTTCGCCGTCGATGGGGAGCAGCGCCTGCGGGGAAATCCCGAGATAGCCGCGGATTTCGCGGTTGATGAGATTCCGCGTGCGGTTCGTCCCCACGAGAACGCGGTCCGCTTTCAGAAAGAGCCGCTTCCGTTCCGCGGCGGAGAGTTCGCGCACGGGCATGACCGCCACGCCGTCCCCGTAATCGCCGAAGGCGAGCGGCTGTCCGCTGCGCACCCTGCGGGCGAGGAGCACGATCGGATTTTTCTCCTCCTGCCGCACGATCTGCGTGAGCGTACAGCAGGGCATGGACAAAAGCGTATTGCTCCCCCCGACGGGCGGGAGCTGTGCGGGATCGCCGCAGAAGAGACATTTGACCCCGAAGGAGAGCAGATCGCGCAGCGCCTCGTCCGACACCATGCTCGTCTCGTCCACGACGATGAGACGGATGTTCTTGTCGATGCGGTCCCGCTTGACGAACCGAAGAAATCGCTCTGAGATGACTTCCCCGTCCTCGTTGACTTCGATGTCCTCTTCCCGGGTATAGATGAGGCTGTGCAGGGTGGAGGCGGGCGTCCCGTTGCGGATGAGGACGGACGCCGCCTTGCCCGTCGGCGTGACGAACGCCGCGCTTTCGCCCGGAATCAATCCGAGACGCCGCACGGCGTAGTCGACGAGAAAGGTCTTTCCCGTTCCCGCATAGCCGCAGAGCACGAAGATCTGCGTATCGAGATGAAGGAACCACTCTTCGATGAGCGCGTATGCCTCGCTCTGGTCGGGCGTGAGCTCCTTTTGCAGCGCAAGTTCGTCCATGAGGACAGTATATCACATTTTTTCGGAAAAGTAAAACGTTTGTTTCGAAAATTTTCGGATTTCGGGCGGCTATCCGATCATGGAAAATTCAAGCAAAAGAAGTTTTCCGCCCATTTGCAGTCTCCCGATCACCTTGCCGTCCGAATAGGGAAATTCGTAGCTCAGTTCCCGTCCTCCCGCGTTCGCGCGGAGGGTGAGGGTATCGCCCGCGAGCGTGTATTTGCCCGAGAAGGAGCCCTCGCCGCCCTCGGTATCGCGATAGGAGAGAACGAAATCCCCGTGTAAGCCGAGGGTGAGACGGACCGACTCGAAGCGGGAGAGAAGATCCTCGCCGCCGAGGAGAAGTTTTCGGCACTCGTATTCTCCCGTATAGGGACGGGAGAGATCTTTGAGGGACGTCATATCGTTTACGTCGCATCCCGCAAAGAGGAGACAGGGGAGGAGCAGAAAGGCGAACAGAAATTTTTTCATCCATGGGAGTATGCGCATTTTCCCGCGCGGACATACGGGCGCAAAAAAAGAGCGGAGCCCCGCTCTTGCTATCTTCCGTTTTCTTCGAGAAGTTCCTCCACGATCATCGCGGCGTCGCGGACGAGTTCGGCGCACGGTCGTTTTTTGTAATATTCGGGGGTGCGCGCCTCGGCGGCGGGGGATGTATCCGCTTTGAGATGCGCCCCCGAGAGCAGATCTGCGCAGATGACGCTCCCGTTTCGTTCCGCAAACCGCGCCGCCAGCTTCTGCACGAGCGCGTAGATCCCGCTCTTCGTCTCTTCGGGGAAGAGGAGCCCGAGCGCCATCGCCCCGCCCGAGACCGCGCCGCAGGTGAGCCGAAGCCGACCCATTCCGCCGCCCATCGGCTTTGCGATGTTTTCGAGAAACGTTTGCTCCGCGCCCGTCCGATCGGCAAACGCCAAAAGAACCGCCTGCGCGCAGTTGCAGCCTCCGCGGAACAGCTCTTCCGCCCGTTCCGGCGTCAGATCTCGTACCATTCGTTCTCCTTCGGGACAATCGCCCTCGCCCCGGGCAAAATTTTTGTGACCGTCGGCGCAAAATGTTTGACATTGATGGAGTGGGTGAGGGGAGGAAAGGCGTCGTCGAAGTGGTCGATCATGACCGCCTTCGGCTGAAACACGTTGAGGAAGGGGATCATATACCGATGCATGCGCGACCGTCCCTGATAGGGAAAGACGAGCAGATCCGCGCCGTCGGGATATTCGGTATTGACGTCCATTCCCGCCGAGCCGAGCACCATGATCTTCTTTCCCTCTGCGGAAAATTCGAGGGCATAGATGTCGTCCGTGATTCTGAACCGCTTGGTCATAGAGAGCAGTTCCACGCCGTCCCGGAAGTGAAAATAGGTGACGGGATTGAGCGCGACGGAGAGGACGGTCGCCGCGTCGAACACGCAATGGCGGCTCTGAAAGGTGCGCACGGTGATGTCGCCCACTTCGAATTTGCGGTTTTCGTTCAAGGGGAGCATTCTGCCGTCCGGAATGCCGTTCTCCCGCGCATGACGGATGCCGTTTTCGGAGACGTAGACCGTTTTCAGTCCCCGTTCCAGAAAGGCGCCGATGTCGCAGAAGTGATCGAGATGCGGATGGGTGATAAAGGCGGCGTCGGCGGACGCGGCTTCCTCAACGGGGAAGGGCGGAAGTTTTCGGTTGTATTTTCTGAGATAGGGATCGACAAGAATGCGGGTAGACCCCCCCTCGATGAGGAGACTTGCCGTCCCGTACCACTTGATTCTCATGAGCGACTCTCCACGTCCATTATAGCAGGTTATCCCGCGCTTTGCAAATATTTCGGTCTCATAAAAAAGAATAAAAATTTTTTTCGGCTCAACACTTATACGCGCCCCGCGCGTGAAGAATCCACTTTGCGCGGTCGAGCGGGTCGATTCCCACCCGTTCACGCACCGCGCCCTTTCCCTCCGGACAGGGGAAATAGCCCAAAAGACGGGTATCGTACGTCCCCCGCCCGCCCGTGAGAGAGGCGATGCGGTCGGGAAGGTCGAAGGTCTCCTCCGCCGGGATGCGCGCTTCGAGAGTGAACTTCCCTTCGGCGATGAGGGGACGGTCAAAGACGGCGCGGCGGGCGGAAAGTTCCGCAAGGATTTTTCCGAGCGCGCCCTCCTCCGCGCGGATCCGTGCGAGAAGGACGGGTTCGAGCAGAATCGTCCCCGCGTTGCGCAGTCCGTCCATGATCCCCATGGGCGTCGCCACAAAGAAGTCGAGCGGATGGGTGTGAAGAACGTGATGTTCCCCGTCCACGAGCGTCACTTTCAGGTCGGTCACCTGCCAGCCTTTCAGTCCCTGCGTCAGCGCGCGGGGAACTTCGGTCTTGACGTGCTCCTGATAGCGATAGGCGATCTTTTTCTCGGAGACGACGCTTTCATAGACAAACCCGCTGCCGCGCGGGAGAGGTTCGATCAAAAATTTCACGACCGCCCAGCAGGGTTTCGGCATGGTGTACGCCTCGTAGCCGTAGGCGGGACGGGCGGGCGTCTCGCGGTACACGACGGACGGCGCGCCGAGTTCGGTTGAGAGGGAGAACCGCTCGGCGAGCGTCTCTTGGAGCACTTCCGCCTGCACCTTCCCCGAGACGGAGACGGTCAGTTCCCGCTTCTCGGGGACCCATTCGAGGGAGAGCGAGGGGGATTCGTCCGAGAGCTGCCCGAGCGCGGATCTGAGCGCGGGAAGTTCGCTCTCGTCGGACGGGGCGACCCGCACGCGGAAGTAGGGCGTGAAGGGAGGGAGCGGAGCGACGGGCGGCGGCGCGCCGAGAAAATCCCCCGCGCGCACATCCGTGAGCCCCGCGATCGCGCCGACTTCCCCCGCCGAGAGACAGGAGACGTCGTCGTACTTTTCCCCGCGGATCTTTTTGATTTGCGCCGCCTTGAACGAGGACTGCGTGCGGCGGTTGAGAATCTCCTCCCGTCCGCCGATTTTCCCGCCGTAAACGCGGACGTGTGCAACTTTTCCGAGAGTTTTGCGGTGTTCCACCTGATAGACGAACGCCGAAAACGGCGCGGTCTCCGCCTGCGGAAAGTCGTAGAGGGAGACGATCGTATCGAGCAGTTCCCGCACGCCCTCGCCCGTTTTGGCGCTGCCGCAAAGGAGCGGACAGACGTTCCCCGCCGTGCATGCCTCCGTCAGCCTCCTGTCCAATTCCTCTTTCGGCAGAGTTCCGCCGAGGAAGCGGTCGAGGAGCTCCTCGTCGCCGAGCGCGCCGACGGCGTTCTCCGCGGCGTCGCCGTCGGAGAGGGGAAGAAGTTCGCGCGGGAATGCGCGGCGGAGCGCGGAAATCACTTCACGCGGCATTGCGCCGTCGAGATCGCACTTGTTGAGAAAGAAGATCGCGGGCAGATTTCTCCGTCCGATCGCTTCGAGCAGCCCCTCGGTCTGCGCCTGAACGCCCTCCCGCGCGGAGAGCACGACGACGGCAAGATCGACCGCAGGCAGCGCGAGTTCCGTCTCCTCGAAGAAATCGGCGTGCCCCGGCGTGTCGATGAGCCCGATGACCGCGTCCCGATAGGGGAAGGTGACGGTTGCGTCCCGCACGGAAATTCCCCTCCGCCGCTCCACGGGCAGAAAGTCGGTCGTGCTCGTTCCGCCGTCCACGCTCCCCGCCTTGCGGACGGCGCCCGCTTCGAGGAGCAGCCGCTCGGCGAGCGTCGTCTTTCCCGCGTCGATATGCGCAAAGATCCCCACATTGATGAGTTTCATGCAGACAGAATAGCAGAATCTTTCCCGCTTGTCAAGAGCGGCGGGCGGCGGAACCCGCGGATTCGTCCGTTGCGGCAAAAAAATTCTCCCCCGAATCGGGAGAGAGGGAACTCATTCCTCTTTTTGGTTTTGCCGTCGGGGCGCGCCGACGCGTTTGAGCAACGGAATGATCAGCGCGCCGATCGAATTGCCGAGAATGATGATCCAGAGATATCCGAACGCTTCGAGGGAGACGATCCCCGAGACCGAGAAATAGAAGATGTCGGCGATCGAGTGCTCGTATCCGCTCAAAATAAAGACGGGAATACAGAAGAGGATGCCGAGAACGGACTTGTCGTTGCGGTAGATGTCCACGGCGAGAAAGACGAGAATGCCGCAGAAGATCGCGCGGATGAGCGCGAATCCGTACCCCTGACCGAGTTTGCCCGTTTCGCCCGCACAGAGGGAGAGAGCGGTCGCTTTGAGCGTGGGGAAGGCCCAGCCGAGAAGATATCCGACGCCGATCGTTCCGATCGCGTTGCCGAGCAGTCCGAGCAGAAGGACCGAGATGTCCTCTTTCGAGTGCTTGTCAAAGACATAGCCGATCTTTCCGGTGTAGAGGGAGTATCCCTTGATGCAGATGCACAGCAGTGCGGTCGAAAAGAAGAACGCTCCGATGTATTTTGCGTAGGGGACGTCGGGAATGATACAGGCGAGGAACACCGCGCCGCCGATTGAGATGAGCAATCCCGCGAGAAATCCGTCGATGATTTTTGCCGCGACGCTTCCCGCCGCATCTTTGAATTTTGTCATATGTGCCTCCGTCGGAATTGATTATATCACGCGCGGCGGGATCTGTCAATCCGCAACCGATGATTTCCGTCGGTACGTTGAGGATCGATTCCGCGGGCGGTTTTATAAAACAAGGCACGGACAAAATCCGTGTCATGATCATGCGAGATAAAATTTAATCTTCAAGCAGGGTGAGAACTGCGTTCTTCTTATTTTCGGGAAGTTTACGGTATTGCTCAATGAGCATTTTTTCTTGCTTGCTGACGAGTTCGCTCTGTTCCTCTTCCATAAAGAATTGCGCAAGCGTCAAGCCGAACGCGTCGCAAAGATGCGTGAGCGTATCAAGGCTCGGCAGCGCGCTCGCCTTCGTAAGCAGCGCGGCAACCGTTGATTGCGTTAATTCCGCTTCAAGCGCAAGACGGTTGGTACTCCACCCACGCGCGTCCCGTAACTCCTTGATTCGTTCAATAATATCCATAACACTATTATAATCGAAAAAACGTTAGAAAAATAGCAGAATTCTGTTGACATATTAACGTATTTTCGTTATAATAATTTCAAAATCTCGTTAAAAAGGAGAAAACTTATGAAAAAATTTTTTGTAATGATGACGGCGGTGCTCTGTTTGCTTTGCAGTGCGATTGCTTTCACCTCTTGCGGCAACACCCCCGACGGTCCCGGTAGCGGTGGTTCGGGCAACGAGCAGGGCGGCGGTAGCCAGAGTGGTTCGCATGTCCACAGTTTGCAAAAACATGAAGAAAAAGAGCCGACCTGCACTGAGGACGGCAATATCCTCTACTACGAATGCGAAAATTGCCACGATCTGTTCCTCGACGACGCGGGGAAAGAGCCTACCACAAAAACCGCCGTCACCCAAAATTCTACGGGGCATAAGGCGGAAGAGGAATGGGTAAAGGACGGTACGTCTCATTGGCACAACTGCAAAGTATGCGGGCAAAAAGTCCCCGAAAGCGTGGTCGCGCACAGCTATGACGCAGAGTGGCAAAAGGATGCGGCCTCCCATTGGAAGGAATGCAACGTCTGCGGGTATCTGACTAAATCGGCGCATGAGTTCGGAGAGAATGGCCTCTGCGGCGTCTGTAATGAAAAACGGAAAGACCCTTCCAAAGGATTGGAATATAGGGTGAATACAAAAGATGGAGGGAACTCCTATTTGGTAGCGGGGATCGGAAGTTGCAAGGATACCGACATTGTGATTCCCGAAACACATGATGGAAAGCCCGTGACTGCAATCGGAAGGGCGTTCTATGAATATCGGGGGTTGACTTCAATCATCATTCCCAACAGCGTGACCTCAATCGAAGAGTATGCGTTCTATCATTGCTATGGGTTGACTTCGATCGTCATTCCCGACAGCGTGACCTCGATCGGAGATAGAGCGTTCGATGGTTGCGAAAGGCTGACTTCTGTCACAATCGGAAGAGGTATGACATCAATCGGAACAGGGGTGTTCAGTGGTTGTAGCGAGTTGACTTCGATCATCATTCCCGACAGCGTGACTTCGATCGGAACGCAAGCGTTCCGTGAGTGTAGCAGGTTGACCTCAATCGACATTCCCGGCAGCGTGACTTCAATCGGACTTTATGCATTCTATGGTTGTAGCGGTTTGATTTCTATCGTCATTCCCGACAGCGTTACGTCGATCGAAGATCAGGCGTTCTACAATTGTAGCGGGCTCCAATCGGTCACAATCGGAAACGGCGTGACCTCGATCGGGAATTCTGCGTTTTCAGGTTGTAGCAAGTTAACTTCGATCACGATTCCCGACAATGTGACATCGATCGGATCTTCGGCGTTCGCGGGTTGTAGCAACCTTAAAGAAGTGCATTTTGAAAATCCGGACGGGTGGAGAGTGTCGAAGCGCGAAAACACGTCGAATGGGAATCCCGTCGTCGGGCTTAACGATCCCGCGACTGCGGCAAAATATCTGACGAGTTTGGATTCTTTTTGCACTTATTATTGGATACGAAAGAGATAAAGGTCTCACGTCTCCGTTGCCGCATGCCAAAACACATTCAATACTACACAGGACGGACTTCCTTTGGGAAGTCCGTCCTGTCGGTTAAGCGCATAAATATAAGATACGTTCGCTTGCTGACCACCGCATACAGGCGCAAAAGAAATGGAAAACCATGAATATATTCGAAAAAAATCTTTCTCAAAACGCTTCATAAGGTTCCCCCAAAAGGAGAATAAATTGATTAAAATTCACATAATATGCAGTGAATCCACACTTTTTATGCAAAAAATATTCCATATTAAAAAAACGTGTAAACTTGCCGCAAATATGATATAGTATAATATACTCTTATGGATTTTTATAAAGAGGAGGGATGAAGTATGAAAAAGACCATGCGCAGCTATTTGTTGTCTGTGCTTGTCGGCGTCCTGACCCTGTTATTTGCGGTCGGGTTTGCCGCTTGCGGCGACGAGACAAGTACAAGTACGCATACGCTCAAATTCGTGGCGGGAGAAGGATTCTCGATCCCCGACATCGTTGCCGATGCGGGCGCCGCAATCACGCCCCCGTCCGATCCCGAACAGGAAGGGTTCGAATTTGAGGGCTGGTATCTCAATGCGGACAGCGCGGGGGACAAGCAGTCCCTTCCTACGGTCATGCCAGACGAAGATCTTACATATTACGCCAAGTGGACGGCGCTCCCGCAGATCACGCTCTCGCTCGACGGCGGAACGATCGAAGGGGAGAAGTTCTACCTCAAAGCGGGCAGCGATCTCTACGCCTTCATGCAGGAACATCTTCCCACCAGGACGGGATATGAATTCGGCAAGTGGACGTGGAACGGCAGAGATCTCAAAGCGGGCGACGTCATGCCCGCGGGAGGCGCTACGCTTTCGGCGGTGTGGAAAGCTCCCTACAAGGTCAAGCTCTATAAGCTCGACTTTGCCACTTACGACAACTATGTCGAGGACGGGACCGTCGTGACGGCGTACAGCTATGCGGGCGAATCCGTGGACGGCTCCGCCTATGTTCCCGAGCACTACATGCTGAACACCGAAAAGACGAATGCCGTGACGGTGTCGGAGAGCGGCGACAGCGAACTCTCCGTCTATGTCGACCCTATCTATACGCGCTACACGGACGTCTTTGAGGGCATGGACTATCTCTATGAACTCGAAGCCGAGAGCGGCGTACTGTATCTCGACCGTATCGGCATGGAAGAGGGCAGAAAGAAGAGCGCGTCCTACGACAAGGGGACGGGCGCCTTCTCCTTTGAAACGGACGAGGAAAACTTCAAGCTCGAAGGCGTCATTTCGGGCGAGAAGTTCTATTACTACCGCGACACGATCAACAGGCTCTTCCACGACTATCTCGGCTCGGACGCGACGCTTGAAATCGTCTCTTCGAGCGAAGTCACCTATGTGCCCGAAACGGGATCTCCCGTCAAGGGCAGCTATACCGTCGATGTGGAGGCGGGCAAGTATCTCTTCGTGCCCAAAAACGGGGAGCCCATGCAGTTTGTCCTCATCGAATCGGCGAGCATTCTCTACTTCCGTCTTCATGACGGCGTCGAGGGCTGGTATGCCTATGACGGCGAACTGACCGGCGGCGGCTGGTCCATTCTCGGCTTCGACGGCTTCGGCGTCGCGACGAGCCTCGATGACGACGGCGTGATCGTCGAATACGACTACTATGCGAGGGGGAACGGGATCGTCAGCATTCCCGACCTCGGTCTCGTCAAGGTCGAAAACGGCACGCACGAGGATCTCGGCGGACATGCGATCAAGGGAACGTTCCGCCAATCGGACGGCAATGAGGGAACATATCTCCACGTTCACGGTTACAGGACGCATGTGTTGGAGCTGGACGGCTTCGGCGTCGCGACGCGCTATTACTATGGAGAGGACGAGCCGACGACGGTCGTCTCCACGGGCACTTATGAGTTCGTCAGGGACGAGACATGGCTGACCCGCAGCAACGGCATGGTCGGATACTACGGCGGCGTCAACGAATATCTCCTGTACACGGCGACCGCTATTCAAGAGGCGCATGCGGATTTCGAACACTTCGACACGACTGCGAACACCGCAAAGTATCTTCTCTCCGAATCGGAGGACGACATGGGCGAAACGGCGCTTGCCTTTGACGCCCTGAATGAGGAGATGCTTGACGTTCCCGCGGGCGTCCATGCGCTCACGAGTTCTTTCGTGTTCATGGGCACCTCTTACACGGTAGACAGCACCCACAAGGCGTTCCTGTATTTCTATTATCATGAATACAACTCGTCGGGGCAGGAAGTCGATCTCTGGTACGGGAGCTATTCCGAGACTTATGGGGCGGATGTGTACGAACTTCTCATCTGGGGCGCCTGGTATCCGGGGTACTTCGGGAACGAACTCTATAACTATGACTTCGATTACGACGGCATGTACTTCACCGACATGGAGGACGACGGCTCCTTCGCGTTCGATCATGAAGAGTGGGACGGCGAAGCCGAAAAGTATGTTTTCTACAACGGCGACGACGGCTCTCTCGAAATCGACGCAAAGGGAGAAGCGTACTTCTATCCGGCGGAAGGCGACCCCGTCAAGGTGTCCTATCATGAACTTGCGACGGGACTCATCTCCATTCTCGAATTCGATCTTCCCGACGGCGTTCCCCCGACCGTCCATTCGCTGTACGCCCTGTACAATACGTACTACGACCTCACGGCGGAGGAGGAGAAAGTCATCATCTATGACCTCGAAGCCGCGGGCGTCCTCTATTTGACCGTCGCCTATGCGGACGGCTCTGAGGGCGGCGACATCGTGATCGTCGTGACGCACGATCTCACTTTCATCGGCGTGCTTTACAGCGACGAAGAGGGCAACTCCGCGCTCGAATTCCTGTTCGCGGGCAGCACTTCTCCCGTCGACGGTTCCGCCGACGAGTACACCTTCACCAACAACGACAGCATCTATTACGAGGGGCTTGACTACTACGACGACAGCGACGTCATTCTCGAAACATTCGGAGAATTCCGTTTCAAGGTCGTGGGAGAGGAATTCTTCTACTATGACGGCTACGTATTCGACCTGAAAAACGGGCAGGATACGCTGACAACGGACGGCTACGGCAGCGCGACGCTGACGGTCGGCGGGCAGACGACGGAAGGGTCCTATTACATGGATTACGACATTCTCGTCTTTACCCCCGCGGCGGCAGCAGGGGAAGTCTACTACTATGTCGACGAGACGGCAAAGACCTTTGCGCCCGTAGACGGCTCGACGCAAGAGGGACTTCTTCTCGGCTACTACTACGGAACCGCGCTCGACAAGGACGGGCTCCCGAGCGGCGTGCTCTCCTCGGGCTTGCATCTCAACGGCAAGGGCGGATTCATCTATGAATCTGTTGCCTTTGACGAGGACGGATATGACTTTGAGATCCTCACAGAGACGGGGACGTATCAGGTCCTCAGCGGAGACCTGTACGTTACGGGAAGGCTCTACGCCTCGTATACGCTCGCGCTCACCTTTGATACGGACGGGGCGGCGGACGTGCGCGAAGCGAAGATCATGATCTACGATCTCTATGACGACGGCGGATATTATCCCTTCTTCATCATTCAGGACAAGGCGCTCATGGGGCAGTACGATGCGTACACGGACGACGGCGCCGAACTCGGGTCGCTCATGGGCGGCGACGGCTACATCGAAGAGAGCGCATCCTTTGTCGGGGAAGACGCCAATGGTCCTTTCCGCTACGAGGGCTACATGGCGCGCGGCACGATTGATGACAGGTACTACGACGCCGCGCCGCAGTTCTCGGCGGACAAGGACGGCAATGTCATCGTATTCGTCACCTACATTGATGATGAAATGGTGCAATATGTGTTTGATCTCGGCGAGGACGGGAAGGTATACTATCGGGATAAGTTCTACGGCGCCGTCGCGGAATACAAAGTACAGGGCGGAACGACGGGCAACTATCTCTATCTCGACGGACACAGCAAGGCGACCCTCTATAACAGCGAGGGCGTCGAGCAGTCGACGGGAACGTATGAATTTGTTCCGACGTTGAAAGATACTTACGCCTATATCGTGGGCGGCAAGACGCAGTTCTACTTCAAGCCCGCGGTGACGTCTTACGGCGGCGGCGTGCTCTACATCTACTCCGTCTACGGCGCGGGCGAAGATCAAGACTACTTCAACGGCGACTGGTCCATTTTCTCTATGGACGGATTCGGAAATGCCGTCTATGTCGACAAGTACGGCGTCGTCTATTCGGGCGAATACTATCAAGTCATCGCGAACGAAGAAGTCTACTGCCTCAAAGTGACGGGGACGACGAAGCTCTTCTATTTCGAACTCAACGACGACGGGACCTTCTCGCTCTTGCAGGGAGAGTTCCTGATCAGGGGAGACGTCCTCTATGTTTACTTCGGTGCAGACGAGTCCATTGTCATTCCCGAAAATGTCCGCACGATCGCGACGGGCGCCTTCAAACTGAACGGCGCGTTGAATATTAAAAAGATCGACTTCAACAACGTCACGACAATCGAGGACGAGGCGTTCTATTATGCGACCTCGCTCGAGGAACTTGTCTCCGACAAGATCGAATCGGTCGGCGCGTCGGCGTTCGAACATCTTTGGTCGCTCACAAAGGTCGACCTTCCGAATTGCAGGACGATCGGCGAAAAGGCGTTCTTCGACTGCGTCTATCTCGAAGAAGTCAAGCTCGGCAAGATCGAGGAAATCGGCAAGTTTGCCTTCACGCATTCGACGGCGCTCATTGCGACGCCCTTCACCCTCGACCTCACGGCAGTTGACCTCTCGAAACTGACCGTCGACCTGTCTGCCTTCCTCAATAAGCGGTTCGAGTATGTCTCCACGGCGACGATGATGGTCGAGGGCAGCAAGATATTGGTCGGCGGCGGCATCGAAGGACTGAATGCGGCGATGCGGAAATTCAAGGGCAAGACTTCCGAGATCGAATATTGCGATCTCTCGGATCAAGACAAAGTCAAGACGGGGCAGGTGTCCGTCGATCTCTCCGCATTCATCGCGCTTGCGGTGACCGAAGAGGGAGAGGCTGTCTCCTACTACGACCTCAAAACGGACAAAGTGTTCGTGCTCGAAGGCGGCACGGCGACCCTCTACGAAAAGAGCAGCTATTCCTATGAAGAAGCGTCGTCCTATTCCTACTATGTGGAGAACGGGGTCGGCACCCTCTACGCCTATGATGCAGAGGCGGGACAGTTCGTCTCTAAGGGAACCTTCTCGCTCGCGGGAACATCCGTCACCGTCGACGGCGTCACTTTCCTCAAATCGGAAGAGAGCGGCACGACGGGCGCGAAAGTGAACGGCAAGGACGTCGTCATTACCTACAAGGCTTCCGTCAGCACGAGCTACGGCGTCAATGTCACTTTTGAAGTCACGGGCGTCAGCTACAACGGTAAGGCGGCGGACAGCTTCGCATACAACAGCTATGATAAATTGCTCGAATTCAATGCGGAAGGGCACGGCTTCTCTGCAAAGCTCGAAAACGGCGAATTTACCGTCACCGATCTCGGAGAGCAGTACGTCCTTGAAGACAAATCGCAGGATATTCGGTTCCGCCTGACGGTCACCGTCTCCGAAGGCAAGAAGATCGAGCTCGTGAAAGCCGAATACGATCCCTACGGCGACGGCACCTACTATGAGCTCAGCTATGGCCTTACGAAGATTTCCGACGGCGTATGGAGCTATGTATCGAGCTACTTCCGCTACACCTTAAACGTCACGTTCTCCGAACAGGGCGACCCGACCCTTTCCGTGACATTTGACGGATATGTCATCGAAAAGAGCGGATTCACAATCACGTTGAAGGTGAGCGAGGATTTCACGAAGTTCGATCGGATCATTGAGATCAAATCGGGCGATAAGACGATTGACATCTCGGGGATCGTCTATAACAGTGAAAGGACGATCGCGACGCTGACCGTGGAGGGAGACGGAACGTACATCATCAAGATCGAGCCCTACGATTATTCTCCCAACTTCACGCTTACCGTCACGCATACCGATTATGACACGACGGAATCTGGTCTTGTTTTCAGCGGAGACGATATGTATTCGGTGGAAGTGAGTGTTCATGTTGACGGCGAAGGCAATATGAAGATCACGGGGTTGAATAAATTCAAGGACTTTATGTCGGAGGAAGATGTCCCGTATACCTCTGCGACGCCGAATGACGACGGCAGTCTCACGATAAAACTCGGGGACGGCAGAACGGCAAAACTGACAATCGAAATGTCTCCTTACGGCAGCGTTTCGTTCGATCTTGAATGGGTCGAATAAAAGTTAAGGAATCGGCGGCGGGCGCCATCATGCGCCCGCCGTTTTTCTTTCAAATGAATTAGCGGCAGGAAATTTCCTGCCGTTCTTTCTCGTTACATATTAAAACGTTATAGATATAAAATAAATCCGAACCAATCACGGGTCGCCATGATAGAGTTCGGATTATTTTGTTTTGGTTGAGGCGGGAGACTTGAACACGCGACCTCTTGGTCCCTTCGTCGCCGCAAGAGTGCGTTTTACGCTTTTCTTGCGAAAAGCTCTGTTCGCCCTCTGCGGCTCCTCTTCCCGAAAAATCTTGCTA
>CANRGR010000004.1 GCA_947630245.1 uncultured Clostridia bacterium
TTTCGCGGGATCTCTTTTCATATTGTTCAAATTACGTCCGCCCTCTGTCATTCCGCGCGCCCTCTGTCATTCCGAGCGAAGTCGAGGAATCTCCACCTTATTATGAGATTTCTCCACTTCGTTCGCTTCGCTCACTTCGGTCGAAATGACAGAAACGGGTGTGTCCTTCCTCTGTCATTCCGAGCGCACCCTCTGTCATTCCGAGCAGGCGCGCCGCGGCAGAAGCCGCGGCGCGCCGTCGTCGAGGAATCTCTACCACCTGTCATTCCGACCCCCGAAGGGGGGAGAGAATCCCCTCATTCAAAGCGGACTGCGTATGAGGGGATACACTCCTTCCTCACTTCGTTCGGTCGTCGGTATGACAACGAAAAACAGACAGGCATTCCAAAATACGTCATGTTGAGCGCAGTCGAAACATCGCCTCATCCCTTGTCGCCCCTCGCAGGGGAGATGTCACGAGCTTGCGAGTGACAGAGGGGTTTTGAAACCCTTTTGAAACCCTTCTGAAACCCTTCTGAAACCCTTCTGAAACCCTTTTGGCTCACTCCGTTCGCCACTTCCCCTAAAAGGGGCAGCAAGCGCGTACCCTCTGTCATTCCGAGCTTCCTCTGTCATTCCGAGCGAAGTCGAGGAATCTCCACCTTCGACTTCGCGCGGAAAACTTTTAATTTCCTTTCAAAAATGATTGACAAGCCCCTTGAAATTTGATATACTCAACTTACGCACCAAAAGGGGTGTAATTTTTTTGTATGGAGTTCTCATACCTATGGCTGTTAAATCGACAAGAATGAAGGTTACATTCGAATGCACGGAGTGCAAAAACAGAAATTACGACAGCTTCAAGAATAAGCGCAACGATCCCGACCGTTTGGAGCTCAAAAAGTACTGTCCCACCTGCAAGAAGCACACCGTTCACAAGGAATCCAAGTAACAGCGCGTCACCCCGCGCCGATCGGAGAAATCATTATGGCGAAATCCAAAGATATCGAAACCGAAAACAGCGGTAAAGCCGTTGTCAAAAACGAGAAAAAGAAGAAGGCAGACAAGAATAAGAAGCCCAATATCTTTATCCGCATGGGCAGAAAGATCAAGGAGACCTTTCTCGAACTCAAACGCGTCACTTGGCCCACGCCCTTGCAGGCGCTCAAAGCGACGGGCGTCGTCATCGGCATCGTCCTCATTTTCCTCGTCATTACGACTGCGGTCAACTACGGCTTCTCCGCGCTCTTGCAGCTTCTGACCGATCTGGGTACTAAGTAATCTTCCGGGGAGCATCTATATGGCGACGATTGATACCGAGCCCCAATGGTATATTCTGCATACTTACTCGGGATATGAGTCGATGGTGAAGGATTCGCTCTTGCGTCTGATCGAGAACAACAATCTCAGCGACAGCATTGTAGACGTCAAGATCCCCACCGAGCAGACCATTGAAGAGAAGGCGAACGGCAAGAAAAAGGTTGTCGAGCGCAAACTTTTGCCTTGCTACGTCTTTATCAAGATGATCTACTCCAACCAGCTCTGGTACCTCATCACGAACACGAGAGGGGTCACCGGCTTTGTGGGGCCGCAGGGTCGTCCCATTCCCATGAAGGCGGAGGAGATCCGCAAAATGCGTCTCGAAGAATTTGTCCGCGACGCCGACTTCCGCGTGGGCGACCGTGTGTCGATCGACAACGGTCCTCTGGAAGGGTTCATCGGCACGATCTCCGAGATCAACAACGAAACGCAGCGCGCGAAGGTCGAGATCACGATGTTCGGCAGAAAACAGGATGTGGAAGTCGAATACATTCAGATGACCGCGATCTCCGAGAACGCAGTGGAAATTCCGAAGGAAGAGGATTGACCTTTCGGAGCGAAATCGGCGAATACACGGCATGCCGTGTTTCGATAGAGTGGAAGTGACGGAATCTTAACGTCACGCACAAACCACAGAAGGAGACAAAATGGCAAAGAAAATTACCGCAGTTGTGAAGCTTCAACTTCCCGCGGGGAAAGCCACCCCCGGTCCCCCCGTCGGTTCGACGCTGGGTCCTCACGGGATCAACATCCCCGGCTTCACGAAAGAGTTCAACGCAAAGACCGCGAGCCAGGAGGGGTTGATTATCCCCGTTGTGATGACGATCTATGCGGACCGTTCGTTCACGTTCGTGCTCAAAACCCCGCCCGCACCCGTCCTCATCAAGAAGGCGCTCGGGCTCGAAACGGCGAGCGCAACGCCCAACAAGGTCAAGGTCGGCAAGCTCACGAAGGCGCAGGTCGAAGAGATCGCAAAGACGAAGATGCCCGATCTCAACTGCACGACGCTGGAAAGCGCGATGAGCATGATCAAGGGCACGGCGCGTAGCATGGGCATTACGGTTGAGGAATAAGGAGGAAAGAGCGATGAAAGTCGGTAAGAAATACGCGGAAAGCCTCAAATCCTATGACCGCACGAAACAGTACGACGCCGGCGAGGCAATCGGCATCGTCCTTGAAAACGCAAAGGCAAAATTCGACGAGACGATCGAGCTCCATGTAAAGCTCGGCATCGACCCGAGACAGGCAGACCAGCAGGTCCGCGGCGTGCTCGTCCTTCCCAACGGTACCGGTAAGACGAAGAAAGTGCTCGTCATCGCAAAGGGCGAGAGAGCGGACGCGGCGCAGGCTGCGGGCGCGGATTTCGTCGGCGCGGAAGAGATGATCCAGAAGATCCAGACGGAGAACTGGTTCGGATTCGACGTTATGATCACGACTCCCGACATGATGGGCGTGGTCGGGCGGATCGGTCGTCTGCTCGGACCCAAAGGGCTCATGCCCAACCCCAAGTCCGGCACGGTCACGATGGACGTCGCGAAGGCGGTCTCCGAAGTCAAGGCAGGTAAAGTGGAGTACCGTCTCGATAAGACGGCGATCATCCATTGCCCGATCGGCAAGAAGAGTTTCGGCAAGGATAAGATTCTCGAAAACTTCACTGCGCTCATGGATGCGATCATCAAGGCGAAGCCCGCCGCTGCGAAGGGTCAATATCTCAAAAGCATTGCCCTCACCAGCACGATGGGTCCCGGCGTCAAGGTAAATTATTCGAGAATATAAGCAAAATCGCTTGACGGATCCCGCAGGATCTGTTAAACTGACAACGTAAAACATTTCATGCCGCAGACAACGGGCGTTCTTCGGAACTCAATCTCCCGTCGAGGTTTGGAAGATTCTTCTTTTCGGATAGAATGCTCCGTACCTTTCTGCGGTACGGAGCTTTTTTCGGGCATTCCCGGTTCCGGGGATCCCACAAAACGGGCGAAAGCCTAACGGAGGAACAAAATGTCGGCAAATTCAGAGGCAAAAAAGGTCGTTGTAGAAGAGATCAAGGACAAGATCAAAGCGAGCAAGTCCGTGATTCTCGCCCATTACGACAGACTCACCGTCAAGGAAGTCACCGATCTGCGCAACCGTTTCAGAGCCGCGAACAGCGAATACAAGGTCTATAAAAACACCCTTGTGCGCAAGGCGTTCGACGAGCTCGGCGTGTCGGATTTCGATGCGGATTTGAACGGTGCGACGGCGTTCATCTTCTGCCCCGACGAGACGAGCGGCTGCTCCATTCTCGCCAAAGCGGTCAAAGAGAACCCGGCATTGGCGGACAAAATCGTACCCAAGAGCGGATATGTGAGCGGCGCTTATGTAGACGCGGCGGGAATCGGGAAACTCGCGGCAATCCCTTCGAGAGAGGTATTGCTTGCAATGTTGGTCGGCTGCTTGCAGTCGCCGATCGCGAAGTTGGCGTATGCGTTCAAGGCGCTCGCCGATCAAAAATCATAATTTTCATTCCGGAGGTAAAAAAATGGATATTCAGAAATTTCTCGAAGAAGTAGAGAAGATGACAGTTGTGGAACTCAACGACCTTATCAAGGCGTTTGAGGAAAAATTCGGCGTGAGCGCGGCTGATCCCGTGGCGGTTGCAGGCGTCGGCGGCGGTGCGGCGGAGGCTGCTCCCCAGGAAGAGGAAAAGATGGAATTCGACATCGTCCTCAAAGATTTCGGCGCAAACAAGATCGGCGTCATCAAGGCTGTCCGCGAATTTACCGGTCTCGGGCTTGCGGAAGCGAAGAAGGCGGTCGAAGGTCTCGGCGTCATCAAGGAAGGCGTTCCGAAGGCAGACGCGGAAGCGGCTCTTGCCAAGCTCAAAGAAGCGGGCGCAACTGCGGAGCTCAAATAATCTCACGGGCTCGTTTTCATGCGAAATTTCGGAGCGGCGGAAAAAATCCGCCGCTCTGTTTTTTTCATGCGTGGGCGTCCGTGCGGCGGTTTTTGCCGTTTTGAAAACAGTTTTCGCATTTTTCACACGATTTCCTTCAAAAGCACTTGACGGAACGGGAAATTGTTTGTAAAATAAAAGCACGGAGAATGTCTCATTCCAACCGTAGGAGGTCTGTATGAAAAAAATTTCCCGTTTGCTTGCGGTTACGGCGGCAGCGGCAATTTCCGTCGTTGCAGGCGCGGCGTTTGCCGGTTGCTCGACGAATTATCCCGAAGTGACCATTGTCTATGAATTCAACGGCACGGAGTACGACGTCACATATACGCTCACGAGAAAGGGCGCGCCGCAGACGGTGCAGCACTTTATCGAGCTTGCGGACGCGGGCTATTACGACGGCACCGTGATCCACGACTATGCCTCGGGCGGGCTCTTCCTCTACGGCGGCGGATACACCTGGAATCCCGACGCGGCGGATCTGGAAGACCGTCTTGTGGAGAAGGACTATTGGACGGAGATCAAGGCGCTCGAAGAGAAGGGCAACACCTTTACGCAGACCGTCTATAAGATCGGTCATGAGGAGCCGCTCTACACCGTCCACGGCGAGTTTGCGGACAACGGCGTGAAGGGCAATACCAAGAGTTATTCCCATTCGCAGGGCGCGCTCGTCATGTACTATTCCAACAAGGGCTCCGACAATACCCCCGTCGGCACCGTGCGGACGGACGGCGGAAAGGGGAACGACGGAAACGATTACGACGAGGGCGACATCTACAAATTCAACAGCGCCACGTCCCTGTTCTACACCTATACTTCCCCCAACGCAAACAACGCGCTCGGCGACAGCTATGCCGTATTCGGAAAGACGAAGGACTATTCCCAGCTTCAAGCTCTGCTCGACGCGATCAATTCTTATACGAACGATCTCGGCGAGGGCAAATCCTTCACGGAGACGAGCAACGTTTTGCTCAACCAATACGATCCCTTCGAACTGGTGCGCAGCGCGAAGATCTGGGACGAATTCGACGTTCCCGTCGAACCCATTACGATCAAGACGGTGAAGGTGGACAAATATTGATTGAAAAAACGAACGGACATCCTGCGGGATGTCCGTTTTTCTACTCGGGTCGGAGATTGGAGATCTTTCCGTCCGTAAATTCGACGCGGAAATAGCGCACGTCGAAGATCCGCTCCTTCCGCTCATAGACGAGCCCGACGCGGTCTGGTTCGTCCGTCATGACGACGGAGCAGAAGTCCCCGAGATACTCTTTGAGACTGCCCGCCTTGCCTTCGAGCGCGGGGGAGAGAAAGGAGGTGCAATCCGCGCCGATCAGCGCGCTTTCGCAGAGCGCGAGCGCATAGGTCGCCGCGGTGGGGGGAAACGCGGAGCGGATGGCGCAGGAGACGAGTTTTCCCGCTTTCCATTCGCAGAGGGCGGTATGCCCGAGACAGTCACGGAAGGGGATTTCGGCTTTCAGCGTCTGTTCCGAAGAGAGAACTTTGCCCTCGGAGAGCACGAGAATCTCCCCCTCCCGCGAAATCAGGGCGAACGCCCCCTCCGAGGAGAGGAGAAAGCCGTCGTCGCGGCTTGCCGCGGTCGAATCCGCAAGGCAGTCCGGGAGCCCGATGAGATGAAAGCCCGTCTCCGTTTCGAGACTGAGTTGCAGTTTTCCCTGCATGAACAGCGTCAGAAGGGCTCCGTCGAGGCGTTTCTGCCACAGCACGCGCATCGCACCGTCCGCATGCAGAAATCCGCAGGCATATACGGCAACGGCGTTCTCGGTAAAGTAGAGGCGGATCTGCGGCGGCGGCGAGAGCAGAAAATTCTCGTCGAAGCGGAACCGCACGGGCAAATAGTCCCCGAACGGAGAGAGCTCGCAGAAGAGATCGTCGGACGGGGTCAGCTCCGCCGAACGCTCAAATCCGTCCACCTGCCCGAGATGTGCCCCGTTGATTGAAAGAATACTCGGCATTTCCGCCAAAAAACAGACTCGCATTGATATATTAGATGTATAAAGAGATAAAATTATGTCAACAATCCTCCCAAGAACTTTCGGAGGCATGGAATGAACAAGATCAACGGCTATACCGAAGAAGAGGCGACGGGACTCATCGAGTACATTTACACGGGAAAAAATGCGGGCAAGACGCTTTCCTATCTCTTTGAGACGTACGGAAAAGAGCACAGCCGCGCGAAGGGCAGCGTACGCAACTATTATTATGCACTTCTGAAAAAGCGGGACGACGAGCGGGTCGGGAAGATTCTCGAAGGCAAGGATCTGCACGCGGGCACGGTGAAGCCGTTTACGGAGGAGGAGACGGACGAACTGCTCCGCAAGGTGCTCACGGAAAAGAGCAAGGGCTATTCCGTGCGGCGGGCGATCATGAACGTCTCGGAAGGGGACAGCAGGCTCATGCTCCGCATGCAGAACAAGTTCCGCAATCTCCTCAAAAAACAGCCCGAACGGGTCGCCAAAGCGGCGCAGGAGGCGGGAATCCCGGAGGAAAAGACGTTTTTGCAACGCAAGCTCGAACGGGAGATCGACAAGCTCTATGCCCGCCTTGCGGTCGATCTGAGGGAGGAGAACAACCGTCTCCGCGCGGAGTTGGAAAAATTACGCAGCGAACGCGGAGAATAACACACGGATTCCTTCACAAACTGAAAAGGACGGGAAGCCCACGGGCTGCCCGTGCGGAGGAAACTATGGAAAAATTGTTTTGCCTCGGATTGGCGCTCGGCGCCGTGGGCGGCGCGTTGCTTGTCGCAAACAGCTATAAAATGCGTTCGTTTGTCAAGAAAAGTCAGGCGGAGTTCATGGACAAAGTCAACGAGATGATGGACGAAAAGCTCAAATGCCCCAACGGGCAGTGCGAACAAGGCGCGGATCAGCCCGCCGGGACGGAAAAGTCCGACAAAAAGAAGAAGTGATCGAGGAAAAGACGCCCAAGCGGCGCCTTTTCTCATATTTGGCGCCGCGCCGCCTTTTTTGCGCGGCGCGGCGCCGCGGAAAATCAATGCAGAGGATCTGCGAAATCCTTTACAAGTTCGTTTGGGTGTGCTATAATCGGGGTATGGAAAAGAGAATCGTCTCCTTCGATATCGGGGATAAGCGGGTGGGCGTCGCGAAGAGCGATCCGTTCAATGCGTACGCGATGCCGTCCGAGACGTATTTCCGCACGGGAAACGTCGGCGCGGACGCCTCCGCGCTTGCGGCGATCGCCGAGGCGGAGGAGGCGGGGACCATCGTCTGCGGACTTCCGCTCAACGCGGACGGAACCGAGAGCGTCCAGACCCGCAAGACCCGGACGCTGATCGAAGAGATCCGCGCCCGCACGGCGATTCCCGTCGTCACGGAGGACGAGCGGTACACGACGAGGGAGGCGCGGGGAGATCTTGTCCGGATGGGCGTGAGCGTGCAGAAGGACAAGAAGAAAAAGACGGTGGATTCGCTTGCCGCCGCCTATATTCTCGAAAGTTATTTATCGACACGAAAAAAGGAGAACACGGAAATGAATATGAAGGAAGAGCGCAACGATTACGAGGACGACGAGAGTCTCGTCGAGCTTGTGGACGAGGATGGGATCACCCACCGCTATGAACATGTCGGCACCATCGAATACAAGGGCGAGTGGTATTGTTTCTTCACGCCCGAAAAGGACGCCGGGGCGGACGAGGACGACGAAGAGGGCGAGGAGATCGCCGTGTTTCATCTCGTCGGAGACGAGGACGACGAGACGCTCGAAACCATCGAGGACGACGCGCTTCTCGACGAAGTCTTTGCCGAATTTTGCAACCAATACGAGGACGCCGAGGGGGCGGACGAAGCCGCGCTCCTCGAACCGGACGAAGAGGAGTAAATCGCCGAACGCCTGTCCGCCGCGGACAGGCGTTTTCGCAACCCGTGAAAGAAGTTGACGGAAAAAGGGAATCGTGGTATAATAATCCATCGGAGGATTTTCTTAGATGAATGAACGTTACGAACTCAATAAAAATCTTGCGCAGATGCTGAAAGGCGGGGTCATCATGGACGTCACCACCCCCGAACAGGCGAAGATCGCCGAGCAGGCGGGCGCATGTGCCGTGATGGCGCTCGAACGCATCCCCGCAGACATCCGCGCGGCGGGCGGCGTCTCCCGCATGTCCGATCCCAAGATGATCAAGGGGATCCAGAATGCCGTCTCCATTCCCGTCATGGCGAAATGCCGCATCGGGCACATCGCCGAGGCGCAGATCCTCGAAGCGATCGAAATCGACTACATCGACGAGAGCGAAGTGCTCTCGCCCGCGGACGACGTCTATCATATCGACAAGACAAAGTTTTCCGTCCCCTTTGTCTGCGGCGCAAGGGATTTAGGCGAGGCGCTGCGGCGGATCGCCGAGGGCGCGTCCATGATCCGCACGAAGGGAGAACCCGGGACGGGCGATGTCGTGCAGGCGGTGCGGCACATGCGCATCATGATGAGCGGGATCAGGCGGATCGTCTCGATGCGCGAGGACGAACTCTTCGAAGAGGCGAAGGAACTCCGCGTGCCCTATGAACTTGTAAGATATGTGCATGAGAACGGGAAACTTCCCGTTGTGAATTTTGCGGCGGGCGGCGTTGCGACCCCCGCGGACGCCGCGCTCATGATGCAGCTCGGCGCGGAAGGCGTGTTCGTGGGAAGCGGCATCTTCAAGTCGGGCAATCCCGAAAAGCGCGCCCGTGCGATCGTACAGGCGGTCACAAATTACAACGATCCCGCCCTGCTCGCCAAACTCTCCGAGGATCTCGGCGAGGCGATGGTCGGCATCAACGAACAGGAGATCGCTCTTCTCATGGCGGAGCGTGGGAAATGATCGGCGTACTTGCGCTTCAAGGCGCGTTTGCGGAGCATGAGCGCGCGCTCTCTCTGCTCGGCGCGGAATATCGGGAAATCCGCCGCAGGGAGCACTTCACGGACGCCGTGGACGGGCTCATCCTGCCGGGCGGGGAATCCACCGTGCAGGGGAAACTTCTCCGCGAGGAGGGGCTCTTGGAACCCATGAAAGCGGCGATCAAGGGCGGCATGCCCGTGTTCGGGACGTGCGCGGGAATGATTTTACTCGCCGCGCGGCTTGTCAACGACGGCGCCGTGTGGTTCGGGACGCTGGATCTTTCCGTCAGGCGGAACGCCTACGGGCGGCAGCTCGGCTCCTTCCGCGCCGATCTCGACGTGGCGGACGTGGGAAACTTCCCCGCCGTGTTCATCCGCGCCCCCTATGGGGAGGAGACCCTTTCAAAGGATTGCCGCGTCCTTGCCCGTTGCGAAGAAAAGATCGTCGCCGTGCGGCAGGGGAACATGCTGGCGACCGCTTTCCACCCGGAGCTCACGGACGATCTTCGTCTGCATGAATATTTTCTCGGCTTTTGCCGATAGAGGGGTATGAATCGCGTCGATTACGATCAACTGATGCTGAAATCTCTGGAACGGGACGCGGGGAAGTCGCTGCTTCTCCACAGCTGTTGCGCGCCCTGTTCGAGCTATTGCCTGACGCAGGTTTCTCCCGCTCTTTTGACGACCGTCTTTTATTATAATCCCAATTTGGACAGCGCGGAGGAGTACGAAAAGCGGCGCGGCGAGCAGATCCGCCTCCTGCGGGAAACGGGACAGGCGGAGTTCCTCGACTGCGGCTACCGTGCGGAGGAATTCGAGGCGGCGGCAAGGGGATTCGAATCCGAACCCGAGGGCGGAGCGCGCTGTGCGCGATGTTTCCGTCTCCGTCTCGAACGGACCGCCCGCGAGGCGGCCGCGCGCGGATTCGATTATTTCGGCACCACCCTCACCGTCTCCCCGCTCAAAAACGCGCGGCTCATCAACGAGATCGGCTTTTCGCTCGAAGAGGAGACGGGCGTGAAATATCTTCCGAGCGACTTCAAAAAGCGGGGCGGATATCTGAGATCCGTCGAGCTGAGCCGGCAGTACGGGCTCTATCGGCAAAACTACTGCGGCTGCGTCTATTCGAAGCGCGGAAGAGAGCAAATATAAACGGCGGTCTGAAACCGCCGTTTTTACGTTCCGATTTTGTTTGTTTATGCGACGGGCTTGCCCGTCAGAAGTCCGTTTCCGAATTCCTCGCGCGGCAGGGGAGCGCCCCCGGACGCGGCGAGAAAGAGCGTCGCAAGCCGTGCGCTCTCGTTCACGGCGCGGGCAAAGAGCGCGTCCGCGTTCGTGCCCTTTCCCTCCGAAAGCTCTGCAAAGTGCTCTCCGCCGAGAAAATCGGGCTCGGGGTCCTTTCGGGGATAGAGACGGGACATAAATCCCTTCGTGCGGAAGAATTTCTCCGTCCGCTCCCAGGCGCGTTGGCTGCGATAGCATTTTCCGTGAAAAAATTCGAGATAGCGGAAGAAGTTTTTGAGCCCCTTTCCGAATTTCCGTTCCTTCACTTCCTGTCTGCCCAATCCCTGCGCAAGGAAGTCATACAGCCGCGGCAGGGTGCGGTGTTTCATGATCTGTTTGCGGGAGAAGGGAAATTCGTACTCCTCCGCCTCCTCGCCCCGAAGTTCGCGCAGGAAATACACGTCCCAATCGTTTTCCATCTGCTGATGGACGCGCTTGTGCGCGCGGTTGGTTTCGAGATAACGGTAGACGAAGGGATGAAAGGTCGTATCCGCGCAGTAGTGGGTGAGATAGCCCATCGCATAGGCGAGGACGCGGGTGCGGTCCTCCTCCGAAAAGCGGGGAAGCTGCGGATCCTTTTCGTCGCCGCCGAGCGCCCGCAGAAGGAGCAGAAAGAGATCGTATACGCGGTAGCGGTGCATGAATTTACCGAGATTGTATTCGCTCTTGCTGCCGATGCGGTAGAAAAAGAGGAAATCGGGACCCTGTGCGCCGAGAAAATATTCGTCGGGCGCGGCGAGGGCGGCAGCGTTCCCCTCGGGCGGAAGGAGGGGAAGAACCTCTTCCGCAATCAGTTGATGGGTGATGCTCGATGGCATGAAATACCTCGTTCGGCGATTCCGCCTTGAACATTATATCCCTTTTTCGGGAAATTTGCAATGCGTTTCAAAAGAAATTTGTTGATCGTTCGTTTTTCCCGTGATGGCGACCGTCACACCGAGGGCGAGGGTTCCGCGCCGTAGGGCTTGCGCTCTCCGAAGATCGCGGTGCCGAGGCGGATCATGTTCGCCCCGTGCGCGACGCAGAGTTCCCAATCGCCGCTCATGCCGAGCGAGAGATATTCGACCGCACCGCTCTGCGCCTTGCAACAATCGAACAGGGCGCGCATTTCGTCGCATTTCGCGCCGAGAAGGGCGTCGCCGCCGATGGGGAGCATCGCCATGAACCCCTTGATGCGGATCCCGCCGAGCGCGGAGAGCCGCTGAAAGGCGTCATACGCTTCCGGGAGGGGATAGCCTCCCTTGCTCTCCTCCGCGCCGACGTTGACTTCGAGAAGGATGTCGCTCACCGTCCCCGCGCGGATTGAGCGCGCGGAGATCTCCTCCGCCAGATCGTCGCGGTCGACGGAGTGGATGAGAAAGGTCTTTCCGATGAGATACTTCACTTTATTGAGTTGCAGGCGTCCGATGAAGTGCCTGCGCGCGCCGCGGACAAGGTCGTACTTATCCCGAAACTCCTGCGCCTTGTTTTCGCCGATGTCGGTGATTCCGGCGGAAATCGCGCGGTTGATCTCCTCGGGCGTGCGCGTCTTGGTCGCCGCAACGAGCGTGACCTTCTCTCCAAAACAATTTCCCGCGGCGAGGCGGGAAAGCAACGATTTTACATTCTCTTCAATCACGTTATTCTCCGTACAGGACGACCGTATTCCCGCAGAGCAAATCTTTGAAGGCGGGGTTGTGTTCCGCCGCCTGATAGAACCCCGCGGACACAAACAGCGTCTTTCCCGCAATCTCCCCCAAAAGGGGATAGGGGATCTTCATGCCGCCGAGACGGGTCAGCGCAAGTTCGCTCTCCCGCTCCGGGGAAAGATCGAACCAAAGATGCCGTTTCAGAAGTTCCCGGTCCGTCTTTTCGGTGTAAAATTCTACGAGATAGTCCTTCCGACCCGCGGAAGGTTTTTCAAGCCTTTTTTCACCGCCGAGATAGGTGAGATAGACGATTTCCGCCGTCTGTTCCCGCAGAAGGGAGACGAACGCGCTTTTCAGCTCCGCCTTGCGCGCCTCACTCTTGCCCGCGCGCACGAGATGAAAGATGAGATGAAAGAGATAGACGGGGAACACTCCCAGCGCGATATAGAGTAAGACGTCCCGTTTCGTGTAAATCCAAGCGAACAGGGTGCCGAGCTCCGCCACCGTGAGAACGGCGAGAATGAGATAGAATGCCGCGCCGAGTTTTTTCATCCGATTTCGTCCGTCAATGTTTTTTGAGGCGGCGTTTCAGGGAGAGCGTCCCGTGGCGGGCGGCGTCCTGCGAAGATCCGCCGACCGAGGAGCGCGCCTCCACCGAACTGCGCGTCGTGACAACGGCAAGAATGTCCTGCCCGAAGAGAGAACTCTCCGCGCGGAATTCGTCGAGCGAGAGCCGCGTGAGCGTCTTGCCGTGATCTAAACAGTATTTTACGAGCTTGCCCGTGACGAGCTGCGCCTCGGAGAGGGGCATGCCCTTTTTGACGAGATAGTCTTTGACGTCGGAGGCGGTTGAAAAATCGTTGCCCGCGGCGTCGAACATGACATCATGGCGGAAGTCGATCCGTTTGAGGAGCGCGGTAAAGACCGCAAGACATTCTTTGAGCGTCGCCTCCGTTTCGAAGAGCGCGGTCTCCGTCTCTTTGAGATCGCCGTTGTAGGAGAGCGGGATCCCTTTGAGCACCGTGAGCACGCCGAAGAGTTCGCCGTAGATGCGTCCCGTCCTGCCGCGCACGAGCTCGGGAACGTCGGGATTTTTCTTCTGCGGCAGATCGGGCGTGCCGACGGAATATTCGTCGGGCAGAATCCAATAGCCGAATTCGTCGGACGTGTAGAGAATCATGTCCTCGCTGAGACGGGAGAGATGGCTCATCGTCATTGCGGCGCAGAAGAGATATTCCGCAATAAAGTCGCGGTCGGAGACGGCGTCGACGGAATTTTGGGAAATATCGTCGAAGCCGAGCATGGATCTCGTCACTTCGCGGTCGATTTCAAAGGACGTTCCCGCGAGCGCCTCGCTCCCGAGCGGAAGCACGTTGATCCGCTCCCTGCAATGTTCGAACCGTTCGAGATCGCGCAAAAACATCTCCGCATACGCATTGAAGTACTGCGCGAGATTGAGCGGCTGGGCTTTGCGCAGATGGGAAAAGCCCGGAATGACCGACTTTGTGTTTTCATACGAGATCCGCACGAGCGTTTCGAGCAGATCTTTGAGCAACGAAATGACGTCGTCCGTGCTCTGGCGGGAATAGATGCGCAGATCGGTCGCAATGCGGTCGTTCTGCGAGCGGGCGATGCCGAGCTTTCCGCCCGTCTCGCCGAGCCGCGCAAGGAGCTCCTTTTCGAGGAACGCAAACAGATCCTCGTTCTTTTCGGGCGCGAGCGTTCCGCCGTCCATTTCGGCGCGGATCTTGCCGAGTTCGTCCTGAATGGCGCGGGATTCCTCCGCCGAAAGAATCCCGCACGCTCCGAGCATCGCCGCATGGGCGGCGGATGCGGTGAGATCGGCGCGGTAGAGCCGCCTGTCCGTCAACGTGGTTTCATTGATCTTTTGCGCGTCCGCCGCGAGCGGGGACGCAAATCTCCCTTCCCTGAAATCCATCATATCAACCTGCCTTACGAATGGATTATATTTAAGTAATTGTATATGATTTGGAATAAAAAAGCAAGAGATTCCGAATATATTTTATAAAAATTCTTTTTTTGTACAGAAAATGAACGAAAAAAGCAGAGCGGCGCGGGGATTTGCCGCGTTTTATTTTGCTTGACAAGACCCCGCTTTTATTATACAATATTTCCATGATAATACTTGGGCTCGATCCCGGGATCGGAACAATGGGCTACGGCGTGATCGAAAAGGACGGCAGAGGAAATTGCAGTGCCGTCGATTACGGCGTCGTCAAAACTCCGCCGGACGAAAACCTTGCCGTGCGGCTTTGTATTCTCGAAGAGGGCGTCAACCGCATTTTCGAGAAATTCCGTCCCGAAGAAGCGGCGATGGAGGAGCTCTTCTTCTCCAAGAATATCACGACGGGCATCGCCGTCGCGCATGCGCGCGGGGTGATTCTCATGACATGCTGTAAGCGGTGCGGGCGGATTTTCGAATACACGCCCAACCAGATCAAACAGGCGCTCACGGGCTACGGAAACGCGGACAAAGGGCAGATGCAGAGGGTTGTCGCCTCACATCTGAGGCTGAATACGATTCCCCGTCCGGACGACGCGGCGGACGCGCTCGGCGTTGCGCTCTGCCATGCCTTTACGAGTCGGTTCTCCGCCCTGTTCGGGGTGAGATGATACGAAGGAAACTATGATCGGATATCTCAAAGGAACGGTGAAATATATCGACCCCGAGTACGTTCTGCTCGAAGTGAACGGCGTGGGGTATGAAATTGTCTGCTCGGGCGCGGCGTTTTCCAAGCTCTCGGGCGTGAAAAAGGGCGAAGAGGGGGAAGTCTTTACCTATCTCCAAATCAAGGAGGACGGGCTCTCCCTGTTCGGGTTTTCGGATGTGCGCGAAAAGGAACTCTTTCTCAAACTCACCTCCGTGCAGGGCGTGGGCGCGCGGATGGCGATGTCCGTCCTCTCGTCCATGCGTCCCGCCGAAGTGAGCGAAGTGATCGCAACCGCCGATTCGAAGCGGCTCTCCGCGGTGAAGGGCGTCGGAAAAAAGACGGCGGAGCGCATCATTCTGGAACTTCACGGCAAGATCTCCGCGGACGAACTGCTCGGAGCGGAGCGGACGGAGAAGCACTCGCCCCGGACGGGGGACGACGACGCCGTCTCCGCGCTCATGGGGCTCGGATTTACCAAACAGGAGAGCGTGCGCGCCGTCGACCGCGCCAAGCAGAACGGCGCCCGTTCGGTCGAAGAGATCATCTCTTCCGCGCTTCGCGGGATGTAAGGAGAGGAATGCGGTATGTTTGACGACGATTACGACGGTTACGACGACGGGGGAGAGGACAGGCTCCTTTCGAGCAGTAAGGGTTCGTACGACGCGGAGGAAAACATCCTTCGTCCCAAGACGATGGAGGAATATGTCGGACAGGAGAAGATCAAGGAGAATCTCTCCGTCTACATGGCGGCGGCGAAGGACCGCGGGGAGGCTCTGGATCACGTCCTTCTGTACGGACCTCCCGGGCTCGGCAAGACGACGCTCGCCCACATCATCGCAAATACGATGGGCACGCAGATCCGCCTCACTTCGGGACCCGCGATCGAGCGCTCGGGCGATCTCGCCGCCATTCTCACCAATCTCAACGACGGCGACGTCCTCTTTATCGACGAAATCCACCGTCTCAACCATGCGGTGGAGGAAATTCTGTATTCCGCAATGGAGGACTACGCGCTCGACATCATCGTCGGGAAGGGACCTTCCGCAAGGAACATCCGCTTTTCCCTCAAAAAATTCACGCTGATCGGCGCGACGACGCGCGCGGGCATGCTCTCTTCGCCCTTGCGCGACCGCTTCGGCATCATGTGCCGCCTCGATATGTACACGCCCACCGAGCTCTCGCGGATCGTCAACCGCTCGGCGCGCACGCTCGGGATCTCGATCGACGAGACGGGCAGTTTCGAGATCGCGCGGCGCTCCCGCGGAACGCCCCGTATCGCCAACCGTCTGCTCAAACGGGTGCGAGATTTTTCCGCCGTCATGGGGAGCAACACCGTGACCGAGGAATCCGCGCGGCGCGCGCTGCAAAAGATGGAGATCGACGAGCTCGGGCTCGACGAAACGGACAGGAATCTGCTCCGCGCGCTCATCGAAAAGTTCGGCGGCGGTCCCGCCGGGCTCGAAACTCTCGCCGCCACGATCAACGAGGACGTTAACACCATCGAGGACGTCTACGAACCCTATCTTCTCCAACTCGGATTCATCGCCCGCACGCCGCGCGGCAGGGTCTGCCTCAAAGGAGGATACGAACACATGGGGCTCGAAATGCCCGAGGCGATGCGCAAACAGCTGAGCATCTACGACGAGTAGACGAATGGCGGTGGAAACGATATGAAAACATCGGATTTTTATTACGATCTTCCCGAGGAGCTGATCGCCCAGACGCCCGCCGAACCCCGCGATTCGTCACGGCTTTTGGTCTATCACAGGGACACAAAGACGATCGAGCATAAAATCTTCCGCGACGTTGCGGACTATCTCAAAGCGGGGGACGTGCTCGTCGTCAACCGCACGAAAGTACTGCCCGCCCGCCTGTATGCGCATACGGAGTGGGGCGGCGCGGTGGAAGTTCTTCTGTTGAAGCGGTTACGGCTCGACGAATGGGAAGTGCTCGTCCGTCCGGGCAAGAAGTGCAGGACGGGGGCAAAACTGACCGTCAACGACGAGCTCTCTCTCGAAGTCACGGGCGTCACGGAGACGGGGGAGCGGCGCGTCCGCTTTTTTTATGAGGGAACGTTCGAGGAGATCCTTTCCCGCGCGGGCACCATGCCCCTGCCGCCCTATATCCATGAGAAGTTGAAGGATCAGAGCCGATACCAGACCGTGTATTGCAAGGAGAACGGTTCCGCCGCCGCGCCCACCGCGGGACTGCATTTCACCGAGGAACTGCTTGCGCGGATCAGGGAGAAGGGCGTGGAGATCGTGGAAGTGCTGCTGCACGTCGGCTTGGGGACCTTCCGCCCGGTCAAAGCGGAGAACGTCGAGAGCCACGTCATGCACAGCGAATACTACGAAGTGAGCGACGAGGCGGCGGAGCGGATCAATCTCGCAAAGAGAGAGGGACGGCGGATCATCGCCGTCGGCACGACGAGCGTGAGGACGCTCGAAACGGTCGCCTGCGCCGACGGAACCGTCCGTGCGGGCAAGGGCGAGACGCAGATCTTTCTCTATCCGCCCTACAAGATGAAGTGCGTCGACGCGCTCATCACCAATTTCCACCTGCCGGAGAGCACCCTCCTGATGCTCGTGAGCTGTTTCTGCTCCCGCGAGGAAGTGCTTGCCATATATCGGACCGCTGTGGGGGAGGGGTATCGTTTCTTTTCCTTCGGCGACGCGTGCCTCTTTTTATAAGCGGCGCATCTCTTTGTCGCGCTGTGGCAACCCTCGGTCATTTACGGTATAGTAAATTCCCTCGGGTTTTCCTCGCGCTCCTCGACCTGCTTGCTTCTAAAAAGAGGCGTTCTGCTCCCGTTGAGTGCCTCTTCCTCTGAATTTCGCAATACGGCGTCGAGTTTGCGCGCTCCTCGGTCACGTATGGAAAAGTACGCTCCCGTCGTCGCTTACGCACTCTCCTTGTCTTGCTCGTTCATAGAAAGAGGCGTCTTGATTCCCGTAAGTGTCGTCCCTCGGTCATTTACGGCATAGTAAACTCCCTCGGGTTTTCCTCGCGCTCCTCGACCTGCTTGCTTCTAAAAAGAGGCGTTCTGCTCCCGTTGGGTGTCCCTTCCTCCGAACTTCGCAATACGGCGTCGAACTTCCTCAGCGCGTTGCAATCCCATTGAAAAATCACCATGAATCATCAATATTTTTCCTTTGAACTTCAAAAAACCGACCCCGAAACGGGGGCGCGCGCAGGCGTCTTTCATACCCCGCACGGGGACATCGAGACGCCCGTCTACATGCCCGTCGGCACACAGGCGACGGTAAAGGGCGTGTTCCCCTGCGATCTGAAAGAGATCGGCTCGCAGATCATTCTCTCCAACACATATCATCTCTACATGCGCCCCGGGGACGAACTCATCGCGCGCGCGGGGGGACTGCACAAATTCATGAATTGGGATCGCCCCATCTTGACGGACAGCGGCGGATTTCAGGTCTTTTCGCTCGCAAAACTCAACAAGATCACGGACGACGGGGTGACGTTCTCCTCCCATGTGGACGGGAGCTATCACACCTTCACGCCCGAAAAGGCGATGGAGATCCAGCACAATCTCGGCTCCGACATCATCATGGCGTTCGACGAGTGCAGTGAGTACGGCTATACCTTCGAACAGGCGAAGGCGGCGATGGAGCGCACGTCCCGCTGGCTCGAACGCTGTTTTGCCGCCCACACGAACGAGACGCAGGCGCTCTTTCCCATCGTGCAGGGGAATTTTTACGAAGAGTTGCGTGCGGAGAGCCTCTCCCGCTGTCTCCCGTTCGTGAAACACGGGATTGCGATCGGCGGGCTCTCCGTGGGGGAGCCGAAGGAGCGCATGTACGAACTTCTCGATTTTCTGCAACCCCGTCTGCCGACGAACGTCCCGCGGTATCTGATGGGCGTGGGATCGCCGGACTGTCTCGTCGAGGGCGTTCTGCGCGGCGTGGACATGTTCGACTGCGTGCTCGCAACGAGAGTCGCCCGCAACGGAACCGCGCTCACTTCGCGCGGCAAGGTCGTCGTGCGCAACGGAAAATACAAGGAGGACTTCACCCCGCTCGATCCCGAGTGCGACTGCTATTGCTGTAAAAATTACACGAAGGCGTACCTGCGGCACATGGTCAACGTGGGAGAGATGATGGGCGGCATGCTCCTCTCCCTGCACAATATCCGCTATCTGCACCGTTTGATGAAGGGACTGCGCGAGAGCATCCTCGGCGGCTATGTGAAGGACTTCGCCCGCGAATTTTATCGAAAACAGGGGGAAGGAGAGGAATCCGTTTCATAAAATCGGTGAAAATTTTCGATTTCGGAAAATCCGCCCGAAAATCGCTTGCCAAAATCCGCGAAAAAAAGTATCATGAGGAAAAGAGAAAAATAAGGAGATAAACTATGCTTTGGAAATTGTTGGAGGCCGAAAACACGACTACGACAACCGGTTCTCAAAATCAACAGATTGTTTTTTACGTCATTCTCGGGGTTCTCGTCGTTCTCATCATCGTCTGGCTTCTCTTTTCGAACAGAAAGAGCAAACAGCGCCAAAAGGATTATATCGAACAGCTCGACGCGATCAAACCGGGCAATAAGGTCAAGACCGCGGGCGGGATCTGCGGCGTTGTGGTGGAAGTATGCGACGACAACACCGTCATCATCGAAACGGGCAGCGAACAGTCGGGAAAATCTTACATCAAGATGGACAAGGAACTGATCGCCCAGACGGATGCAAAGGGTCCGTCCCAGATCGCGCGCGAAGAGGCGGAGGCGGCAAAGAAAGCGGCGAAGGCGGCGGGCAAGGACGGAAAGATCGAATCCGCGGAACAGCCGGAGGCGCCCGAGGAACCGGAGCCCGAAAAGCCCGAGGAGCCCGCGTCCGAAGAAAAGAAATCTTAACATCGAAGGAGAACGGCATGAGCCGTTCTCTTTTTGTCATTTTCCCCGTCTTGTCCGCATAGGGTAAAAAGACGGAGGTGGAATGTGGAAGGATTCTGGAAACATGCGGTCAAGGAGACGTTGCTCGCGGCGGCGGGGGCGTTGATCTTTCTTCTGTTCGCGGTCGCGCTCTTTGCCGTCATCGTGCACGCCTACGCCCCGGGCGATCTGACGGTCACCGTCGTAGGGCTCATCCTCAAAGCCGTGGCGGTCTTTTTCTTCCCGCTCCTTTTCGTGCGGCGGGAGCGTGCCTTTTTCAAGGGCGCGGCGGCGGGAGCCATCGCGTTGCTCTTGGCGGCGCTCGTATTCGGGCTCATCGGCGGATTTCATTTCGGCGTGATTTTTCCCGTGGAACTTCTGCTCGGCACCGGATTGGGCGGATTGGGCGCGGTTTGCGGGGTGAAATTGCGGAAAGAGTGAAAAAACAGTTGCTATTTTTTTCCCGCCGTTGTATAATAGAGAAAAACTTTCGGGAGATTATCCAATGATCAAGACGATTGCAAAACCCACGGAAAGAAAGATCACCGGGTGCGGCGAATGCAGAAGCACCTGCCAGTCTGCCTGCAAGACGAGCTGTACGGTCGGGAACCAATCCTGCGAGCGCGTCACGAGAGAGCAGAAAATCGAGCGGAAATAAGCGAAAGAAGGCAACAGAGTAATCTCTTTCGGGGAGCAGCGGATTCGTTGCTCCTTCATTCCGTTATAAGGCGGCGTTTTGCCCGCGGACTTCCATGATCCATATTTTTACTTATCACGACAATTATTACGTCTATGACACGGGGAGCGGCGCCCTGCACGAGTGCGACGAAAAGACGGCGCGGTATCTCGGCGGCGAAGCGGTGGAGATGACCGACGGGGAGCTTGCCGAGATCGCCGGTCTCAAAAGCGCGGGGCTTCTCGATAAGGAAGAAGTGAACGCCTTCCCGATGAAGCCGGAGGAAGCGAAGGCGCTCTGTCTGCACGTCTCGCACGATTGCAATCTGCGTTGCAGATACTGTTTTGCGGACGAGGGCGCATATCATTCCGTGCGCGAGGTGATGAGCCTCGATACCGCGAAGGCGGCGATCGACTTTCTTCTTCGCAACAGCGGAACCCGCAAAGTGCTCGAAATCGACTTCTTCGGCGGCGAACCCCTCATGAATCTCGGCGTCGTCAAGGCGGCGGTCGCCTATGCGAAGGAGGAGGGGGCAAAGCTCGGAAAGCGGTTTCTCTTCACGACCACGACGAACGGACTTCTTCTCGACGACGAGACGATCGAATTTTTCAACAACGAGATGGAGAACGTCGTCCTGTCCCTCGACGGAAGGGAGGAAGTGCACGACGCGGTCCGCAAGACGGTCAACGGAAAGGGCAGCTTTGCGCTCGTGATCGACAAAGTCAAGAAATTCGTGCGCTCGCGCGGGGACAAGCATTACTATGTCCGCGGCACGTTCACGGCGAAGAATCTCGATTTTGCCGACGACGTGCTCTTCCTCGCCGATCAGGGGTTCGACTCCATCTCGATGGAGCCCGTCGTCACCGATCTTCCCGACCTTCGCATCGAAGAGGAGCATCTTGCCGCGATCGAGAAGGAATACGAGCGCCTCGCGGACGAGTACATCAAGCGCGAAGAGGAGGGGAGAGGCTTCAACTTCTTCCACTTCAACATCGACTTGGAGGGCGGTCCGTGCCTGCAAAAGCGGGTGTCCGCCTGCGGCGCGGGGAACGAATATTTCTCCGTCGTGCCAAACGGCGACATCTATCCCTGCCACCAGTTTGCGGGAGATCCCGCATGGAAGATGGGGAACGTGTTCGAGGGGACGATCGACGCCGCCCTCCGCGCGAAATTCGCAAACAGCTGTCTGTTTACCCGTAAAAAATGCAAGGACTGTTTTGCGAAATTCATCTGCTCGGGCGGGTGCAGCGCGAACAATTACCACTACAACGGGGACATCGAAGAGCCGTATGCCATCACGTGCGCGATGATGAAAAAGAGGATCGAGTGCGCGATGCACATTCTGGCGCGCCGCAAGGCACGGGAATGAACGTCTCCGCATTTGCGGGAAAAGCCGAGAAAATTAACGAAAAAAACGAAAAAGCGGCGTAATTCGGCTTGACTGCCGCAGACATTTTATATATAATTAAGAATGATTGGATTTCTCGGGGAATGCGATCCCCGGGGGGTTCTGCTTGACAGGAGGCAACAATGGGTAAGGTAAAATCGGCGATCGTTCTGACGGTCATCACACTCGTCATCGCCGTTTTATGCGTAGTATGCTTCGTGCCGTTTCCCACAGACAGCGAGGGAGTCAGCTTCTTCAATCCGATTCTGAATTGGACGCAGAAGAGCTCCGAGCTGGGTGGATACCAGTACGGCGGGAACGCCGCCTATCTCGGCGGCGGTTACACCGCGGTGCTCTATCCCGAAGGAGTACTCTCGAAAAAGGAATACGAGGCGAACCTTGCGGGCAAGGAAACGGAGGCAGAGAAGCAGGAGTACGCGGAGGACTATCTCCCCTATGCGAACGGCGCGCTCTATCTCGAACGCGACGTCGCGTGCGAAAAGGGGAGCGATCGGGTCAGCGAGGAATTTGATTCGGGATTCCGCAAGAATGTCGAAATTCTGAAACAGCGGTTCGAAGGGCTGCGCGAAAACGGCACCAAGTTGGAAGTGTGCGACGATTATTCCGTCCGCATCCAGCTCTCGTCCACGATGTCCGCGCCCTCCGTCGCGCTTCTGTATTTCTCCTATCTCGGAGATTTCACGGTCAAATACGGCAGCTCCTATGAGGACGCGACGCAGGCGATCCCGGCGGAAAATTCGGACAAGCCCCTCAGCGATTATGTGAAGAGTTCGAGCGTGAGAACGCTCAACGGCGTCATCTATGTCGTCATTCACTTCACGTCGGAAGGGCGAGACATCATCTCCGAAGTCACTTCGGGCGCGGCGGACAGCGCGATCACGATGTATTTCAGCGTGGGCGACCAGGCGGTCATCAATCTCTCCGTGAGCGATCAGATCGTGGACGGGGATCTCTATATCAGCGGCAGCTATACCGATACGACGGCGGGAATCGTTGCAACGGTCATTGATTCCTCGATCGCGTCTACGGCGCTCGGCGGCGAAAGCGTGGAGATGAATCTCGGCGAAATTTACAGAATGCCCGCCGCGACGGACAGCGGAAGCGGACTTTCCGCACTCATGCTGTTCTATATCGCGATCGGCGGTTGCATGCTCCTTTCCGCAGCGTTCTTCCTCATCCGTTACAGACGGCTCGGATTCGCCGCGATCTATTCCATGCTCTGCTACGTCATTCTCATGGTACTCTGCATGTATGCGATTCCCGTGGAAATCGGGCTCGGAACCGCGCTTGCGTTCCTTCTTTGCGGCGTCCTGCTCGGCGCTTGCAATGCGGTCGCCTTCGAGTACGCGAGAAAGGAATATGCGGTCGGCAAGACCATCGTCTCGTCCGTCAAGACGGGATACAGAAAGTGCTTCTGGCACATCTTCGATCTGCACATCGCGCTTGCGATCGTGGCGGTCCTCACATATCTCATCGCAACTGCGGAACTTGCGTCGTTCGCGCTCGTCATGACGCTCGGCGTTCTCATCTCCGGCGTCTGCACGCTCGTGTTCAACCGTTTCTTCTGGTTCATCATGATGCCTCTTTCGAAGAACGCCGGAAAGTTCTGCCACTATAAGAGAGAGGAGGTGGAAGACGATGAGTAAGCGCATGTATTCTCCGAAGGCAATGTGGCTCTGGATCGCGCTTTCGACGATTGTGATCATCGCGGGCGTTGTGCTCTACGCACTGTTTGGGTTCAACGTCTCCGCTTCGGAATACCGCACCATCGAGGTGGGATACGACTCGGTCGTTTCCATCGAAAAACTCGAAGAGGATCTTCGTTCCCACTGCGAAAAGAGCTTCGCGTCGGCGGGGATTTCGCAGAATTCCGAACAGTCCTACTATGAAGTGGATGTCAACTATTTGCAGGATACGGGCACGACGCTCGTCACCTATTTCTTCTCCGCCGATACGCCGGAAGCCGGGATCAGGAGCGCGGTTTCCGCGATCGAGAGCGCCGTTGCCTCCGACGCCAAGTTCGCCAATGCGGACGTCACCGTCGAATATCGCAACGTGAAGAACGAGCCCATGTATGAGGCGATCTGGCGCGGTGCGATCGGCGTTGCCGTCGGCGTTGTCGTAGCGCTCGTGTATATCGGGTTCCGCTTCGGCTGGGACGGCGCGATCACGGGACTCATCGTCGGCGTGCATGACGCGCTTCTCACGCTCGCACTGCTGGCAATCACGCGCATTCCCGTCTATGCGTATGCGCCTCTGCTGTTTGCCGCCGTTGCGGCGATGCTCGGCTTGTTGCTCTGGATGATCCGGAAGGCAAAGATGAGGGAGGATTTCAAAGATCCCGCCTATTCCGCGCTCTCCGCCGAGGAAGCCGTGGAGGAGTCGTGCAGGAATTCTTACAAGACCGTTCTCTGTTTCGCCGTTCCGCTCGCCGTCGCGCTGATTGTGCTCGGTGCGGTCGCTACGGCGGGAGTGAGAATGTTCATGCTTCCCGCACTCATCCCGCTTGCCGTGAGCGTTTACTCGTCGTTGTTGCTCGCGCCCGCGGTCTATGCGCCCCTCAAAGCAAAATTCGACCGCTTCAAGACCAGACATAAGCGGTACTTCGGCAAAAAGAAGGCTGCCGCCGAGGAAGAATAACTGAATCAATCACATAAAAACGGCGGGGGAAATTCCGCCGTTTTTTGTTTTTTTTACGGAGATAAGATGAAGCAACTTGTCCGCGAATACGAATTTTCGCCCGAACAACGGGAGATTGTGGAGGAATGCGCGCGTGCGCTCGGGATTACCGGGACCACGGCGGGCATTCTCTATGCGCGCGGCATGGACGACGCGGAAAAGATGCGCCTGTTTCTTCATCCCTCCCGCGAAAATTTCCTTTCGCCCTTTCTCATGCGCGGCATGCGGGAGGCGGCGGAGCTCATCACACGCGCGCGCGACGAGGAGTGGCGGGTGGCGGTATTCGGCGATTACGACGCGGACGGGATCGGCGCATGCGCCATTCTCTCCCGTGCCCTTGCCGATTTCGGGATCGAGCCCTATCTCTATGTCCCCGAGCGGGAGGACGGCTACGGCATGTCGGTCGGCGCGATCGACAAGATCTTCGACGCCTTCCTGCCCGATCTCATCATCACCGTGGACTGCGGCATCTCCAACGCCCGCGAAGTGGAATATATCAAGGAGCAGGGGGCGTACGTCATCGTCACCGATCACCACGAATTGCCCGAAGTCCTGCCCGATTGCATCTGCGTCAACCCGAAGTTCAAAGACGATTATCCCTTCGACAATCTCTGCGGCGCGGGCGTGGCGTTCAAATTGGCGGTCGCCCTGCTCGGCGAGCGCGCCTATCAATATCTCGATTTCTGCGCCCTGTCGACGGTGGCGGACAGCGTTCCCCTGCTCGGGGAAAACCGTGACATCGTCTATGAGGGGCTCAAACTCATCGAAAGCAATCCCCGTCCCGCCTTTGTCGCGCTTCTCGGGAAGCCCGTGGACGTGACGGCGCAGACGCTCGCCTTCACGCTCGCTCCCCGCGTCAATGCGGCGGGCAGAATGGGGGACGCCAACGCCGCGCTCACGCTGTTCACCACGGAGGACGAGGAGGAGATCGCGGAACTTGCGGCTCAGCTCAACGCATATAATTCCGAACGGCAGAGCCTTTGCGACGAACTCTACGAGCGCGCGCGCAGACAGATCGCCGACGAGGGCGCGTACGACAACGTCGTCATGCTCATCGGCGAGGATTGGCACGCGGGGCTCATCGGAATTGTTGCGGCGCGGATTGCCGAGGAATATGCCCGTCCCGCCATTTTGTTCGTGCGGAAGGGGAACATGCTCCGCGGGAGCGCGCGCAGTATCGACTGCGTGAACATCTTCGAGGCGCTCAAAAGCTGTTCGGAGTGGATTGAGGAATTCGGCGGGCACTCTCAGGCGGCGGGCGTCAATCTCAAAGAGGAGAACTTTTCTTCCCTGCGGACCGCGCTCAACGCATATATCGGGGCGCATTACCGCCGCGGCGACTTTGCGCCCACGCTTGCCGTCTGCGGGGAGATCACCGAGACGATCCCGCTCAAACTTGCGCGGGAACTCGGCGCGCTCGAACCATTCGGCGTCGGGAACCGCCGTCCGCTCTTCTATGCGCGGGCGGGCAAGACGAACGCCGCCCTTCTCAAACCCGCCTCTCCCCATGTCGCCGTGACGGGCGGGGGATTGGACTTCGTCTATTTCAGCGGCGCGCGCGATCTCAAACTTCTCCGCAGCGACATCGACAAGGACATCGTCTTTGAATTCAACTTGTCCCATTATCGCGGACGGGAGAGCTTGAAGGGATTCATCCGCGCGGTCGTCTACGACGGCGGAAGCGGCACGGAGACCGAGCTCGACGCCTTCGAGACCCTCGTCCGCACGCTGGGTTGTTCCGCGGCGAAGTGCGAGCCGCGCTCCGCGGAGGAGCTCAACGCGCTCATCGCCGAGCGGGACGGAGCTTGCGCTTACGGGCTTTGCGTGGTGGCGCAGTCCCGTGAGAGCCTCGAAGGATTTCCCGCGCTGCAAGGATTTCCGCTCGAAACGTACCGCCTCTCCTCGGGGAGCGTGCGCAACGCCGTCCTGTTCGCGCCGCTTGCGGACTGCGATCTGTCCGCCTACCGCGAAGTGATCTTTCTCGAAACGCCCGCATGTGTTCCCCAAAAGACGGGCAACGCCGTCCTTCTTGCCAATGCGGAGAGATGCGGCTACCGGAAACTGTTTGGGCTCGATCTCACGCGGGAGGGACTGCTCTCGGTCTTTGCCGCGCTCCGGGAAAGCGGGGGACTCGCGAGCGGCTACGGATACGCGGAGATGGCGCGGAGCTGTGCTTCGCTCGGATTTGCGCCCGAACAGTTCGTGTTCGCGCTCGCGGTATTCGAAGAATTGGGGCTTTTGGACTGCTCCGCAAACAGAATCAGGCTGTTCCGCGGCATCAAAACGGAATTGAGCCGATCGGCGATCTACACGGCGGCATGCAGACTGACGGAGGGAGAATGATGGAACCGATCCTGATGAAGATCTATGAATATTACACGGGCGAAGGGCGGGATATGCTCCTCCGCGCGTACGACTTTGCCAAGAACGCGCACGCCAACCAGAAGCGCGCGTCGGGCGAGCCGTACTTCATTCATCCGTGCGCAGTGGCGGAGATTCTCGTCGATCTCGGGCTCGACACCGCCACGATCGCGGGCGCCCTTTTGCACGACGTCATAGAGGATACGCCGCACACCGAGGAGGAACTCCGCCGCGAATTCGGCGACGAAGTCATCACGCTCGTCTCGGGCGTCACCAAGCTCGATAAAATCGTATTCAAATCGCAGGAAGAGGAGGAGGCGGAGAACTTCCGCAAGATCTTCGTGGCGATGGCGAAGGATATCCGCGTGATCATCATCAAGCTCGCCGACCGCCTGCACAACATGCGCTCGCTCAATTTCCTCTCCGAGGAACGGCAGAAAAAGATGGCGCAGGAGACGCTCGACATCTACGCGCCCATCGCGGGACGGCTTGGTATTTCGCAGATCAAGTGCGAACTCGAAGATCTCTGCCTCAAATATCTCGACCCCGCCGCGTTCGAATTTTTGGTGGAGAACATTCATCAGAAACTCGAAGAGCGGAACCGCTTTGTCGATTTCGTCGTGGAGGAGATCAACGAGATTCTGACCGAATCGAACATTCACGGGGAAGTGTTCGGCAGACCCAAGCACTTCTATTCCATCTATAAAAAGATGAAGGAGAAGGATAAGACGCTCGACCAGATCTACGACCTCACGGCGGTGCGCGTCATCGTCGGCACGGTGGACGAGTGCTACGAAGTGCTCGGCAAGATCCACAAGAAGTGGAAGCCCGTCCCGGGGCGCATCAAGGATTATATCGCCACGCCCAAGCCCAACATGTACCAGTCCCTCCACACCACCGTCGTCACCAACTTCGGGCAGCCCTTCGAGATCCAGATCAGAACGGAGGAGATGCACCGCACGGCGGAATACGGCATCGCGGCGCATTGGAAGTACAAGGAGAACCGCGCGGAGGAGAGCTCGCTCGACCAAAGAATCGCATGGATCCGCGAGGCGATGGAGTGGCAGGGCGATCTCAAAGACTCCAAAGAGTTCCTCGATACGGTCAAAGGGGACCTGTATTCGACGGAACTGCTCGTTTTCACGCCGCAGGGGAAGGTCATCTCCCTGCCCGCGCAGGCGACGCCCATCGACTTCGCCTACGCCATCCACTCCGAAGTGGGCAATCATTGCACGGGCGCAAAGGTGAACGGCAAGATCGTCCCCCTCGGCTCGACGCTCGAAATCGGAGACGTCGTGGAGATCATCACGTCTCCCGGGTCGAAGGGACCCTCGCGCGACTGGCTCAAACTCGTCAAATCCTCCTCCGCAAAAGCGAAGATCAAAGCGTTCTTCAAAAAGGAGATGAAGGACGACAACATCCGTCTCGGCAAGACGATGCTCGAAGAGGCGGCAAAGCGCAAGGGATACTCGCTCGGCGACCTGCTCACCGAGGACAGCTTCAAAAAGGTCTCCGAAAAGCTCGCGTTTGCGGGCATGGACGAGATGTTCGCGTCGGTGGGCTACGGCTCGGTGACGGTGAGCCAGGTCCTCTTCAAACTCATTGATTATTACCGCAAGGAAGTCCCGCAGCCGCTCGTCCGCGACGAGGCTTATCACGGCAGAATCGCAAAGGGCGCGGTGACTGTCAACGGCATGACGGGGCTCCTCGTCTCCTTCGCGGGGTGCTGTTCGCCCGTTCCCGGCGACGATATTGTGGGATTCATCTCGCGCGGACGGGGCGTCGTCATTCACAGGCGGGACTGTCCCAACATGCGCAACGTGGAGCCCGAACGCCTGCAAGCGGCGGAATGGATTGCCGAAGAGGGCGGCGCGCGCTTCAAGGCGGCGATCGTCGTGACCGCGTCCGATCAGGGCGCGGCGCTCGCGGCGATCTCGGGGAGCGTCGCCGAGATGAAGCTCGGAATCACGTCCATCAACGGAAGATACGACAAGAACGACTGCGCGATCGTGGACGTCACCGTCAATCTGACCAACACGCAGGACGTCGAAGTGCTCATCAAGAAGATCAAATCCCATTCCAAGATCATCGACGTGAGAAGAAGCAGCAACTGAGGGAAGAGGGCGATTCATGCGGGTGGAAAAAATTTTTCCGAGGGGCTTTGCCTCCAACAGTTATCTGGTTACGGCGGACGGCGCGTCCGCCGTTGCGATTGATCCCGCCCAACCCCGCGTGGGGGAGGAGGCGGCGCGGCGCGGGCTCAAAGTCGCCTTCGTCTTGCTCACGCACGGACATTTCGACCACATCGGCGGGTGCGCCGCTTTGCAGGCGGCGGGCGCAAAGATCGGATGTCTTGCGGGCGAGGAGGATCTCGCGCGGTTCCATCATCTCGGACGGGAGCTGGGAGGCGTCTCGATTCCGCCGTTTGGGATCGACTTCACCTTTTCGGACGGCGAAACGCTCGACCTTTGCGGGATCTCTTTCCGCGTTCTCGCCACGCCCGGGCACACCGCGGGGAGCTGCTGTTTTCTCGCGGGGGACGCCCTGTTCACGGGCGATACGCTCTTTTGCGGGGACGTGGGACGCACCGACCTGCCCACGGGAAACGCCGCCCGCCTTGCCGGGAGCCTGCGGCTGCTCTCGTCGCTTGGGAAAGACTATCATATCTATCCCGGGCACGGCGAGGACACCTCCCTCTTCTATGAAAAAACGCACAACGGGTGGTTGGAATCATGCTGACATCGACGCAGGAATGGCTCACTGCCGAGCTCATGGACGTCGTCCGCCTCTTCCCCGGCGCGGAGGAACAGGAGATCTCCCATTCCTTTGAACGGACGGCGGAGGGAACGATTGACCGATATATCATTAACGGAGAATCGTTTGAAACGTGCGCGTCTTTCACGGCGCGGACGGCGGGCGAGGAGAAGAGCCTCATCAAGCGGTATGCAAAGCTTTCGCTCTACCGTCTGCTCTCCGCGCGCTTTCACAGGGAGCTGCCGTGGGGATCGCTCACGGGCATCCGTCCCACCCGCATCGCCTACCGCGAGGCGGAGGAGGGGCGGGATTTCCGCGCGCTCTTCCGCACCCTCGGGGTGTTGGAGGAGAACACGGAGCTCGTCGCCCGCGTCATGAAGGGACAAGAGGGGATCTACGAGCGGAAGGAGGGGAATTGCGACCTCTACGTCTCCCTGCCCTTTTGTCCGACGAAGTGCGACTACTGTTCCTTTATCACCGCGCCGATCGCCAAGACGAGGCAGTACGTCCCCGCGTATCTCGACGCTTTGGAGCGGGAGCTTTCCGCGGCGGCGGGGCTGATCGAAACGCTGAGATCGGTCTATGTGGGCGGCGGCACGCCCTTTGTGCTCGAATCGTGCGACCTTGAACGCGTTCTCCGCGCGATTGCGCCGCTGAGGACCAACGGATGCGAATATACGGTGGAGGCGGGTCGTCCCGACGTGTTCACCCGTGAAAAACTCGACCTGTGCGCGGAATACGGCGTCACACGGATCTGCATCAACGCGCAGTCCTTTTCGGACAGGACGCTCCGCGCGATCGGCAGACAGCACACCTGCGCGCAGCTCTATGAGGCGTTCGAACTTGCAAAGGATTATCCCTTTACCGTGAATTGCGATCTCATCGCGGGGCTCACGGGCGAGAGCGTCGGGGAATTCCGCGACAGCGTGGAGCGTGCGATCGCACTCGCGCCCGGGAACATCACCGTGCACACCCTCTGCCTGAAAAAGGGCGCGAAACTCAAAGAGGAACATCTGCCCCTGCGCGCGTCCGCGGAGGAGGGCGCGCGGGAGAGAACGGTGTCCCTTCTTCCCGAAGAGGGATTGAAGGAGATGATTTCCTGTTCGCGTGAGCTTTTGACGGCGGCGGGCTACGAGCCCTATTATCTCTATCGCCAGAAGTACATGGCGGGCGCGCATGAGAACGTCGGCTGGACGAAGCCCGGGCTCGCTTCCGTCTATAATGTGGACGTGATGGAGGAGTCCGCGGACAATCTTGCCGTCGGGTCGAACGCGATCACGAAAAAGCTCTTTTGGAAGGAGGAGCGGATCGAGCGCCTCGGCTCGCCCAAAGATCTTCCGACGTATCTGTCCAAAGTCGGTTGGGTGATCGAAGAGAAGAACAAACTCTTTGCAAAATAGCGTCATCTGCTTGCGGGAGCTGCGGCTCCCGTTTTTTGGCGGTTTTTCTTCAAACTTTCACACTCGATAATGAATTTTTTGAAAACAGACCTCCCATCTCCGCTTGAAAAATCGAAAAAAACATGATATAATAAAAATCGGAGCCATATCCCCGATCAAAAGGGGAGGGCGGCGAGAAACTATGAAGAGAACGGTTCTCATAAAAATTTTATCGTTCCTGTGCGCGGCGGCGGCATTGTTTGCCTGTCTGCTCCTTTTCCGTGCCGTCGAGACCGTCTCCGCGGGTGATCCCGATCTCTTCGCCGCACAGCTCTCGGATCTCAACGAGCGCTTTTCTCAGTCGACCGAAAACCGTCTGATCGTCAAGTCGAGCCGAAAAATCGAGGACGAACACTGCATTGCGTCCGCGTCGGGGTTTGCGGATCTCTACGTCCTGCAATACGGGAGCGAGGGCGAGGCGGCGCGCGCGCTCGAATACTATTCTTCGCTCGGGAGCGTGCAATACGCCTACCGCGATGCGGTCTTTACCGCCGACGAATTCGACGGAACGACCGCCGAAACAACCGAACCCGATGCCGCGGAATCGGACGCGGGCTCTCATCTCAGCTGGGGAGCGGATCTTCTCGGCGTGGAAGGGTTTTACGACGTCATCCGCGAAAAATACGAGGGGAGCGAACTCCCCGATATCTATGTGGCGGTGCTCGATACGGGCGTCGATACCGATCATCCGCTGCTGGCGGACCGGATCGCCTTCGAATACGGGATCGGCTATTGCGGCGACGCGGCCTCGGGCTACGATTTCGAGGACGACAACGACCACGGGACGCATGTTTCGGGAATCATTGCCGACCTCACCCTTCCCAACGTGAAACTCATTCCCGTCAAGGTGATGAATCAGGACGGAAAGGGCTCCGTCTCCAACCTTCTCGCGGGAATGGAATACGTCCTTTCCCTCCGCCGCGAGGGACTTCCCATCGCGGCATACAACATGAGTTTCGGCGGCTACGGAGAGTCGGAGGAAGAGGAACGGCTCATCAATCTCGCGTACGAGGAGGACATTCTCGCCGTCGCGTCGGCGGGGAACGAGAGTTACTCCGCCGCGTCGTTCAGCCCCGCGCGCTACGAGCGCGCGCTCACCGTCTCCGCGCTCGCCCCCGGGACGATCTATCGGAACTTCCCCCATATTACGGATTACTCCAACTTCGGCGACTGCGTGGATCTCTGCCTTCCGGGCGACCGCGTGAGAAGCAGCGTCACCGGCGGGGGATATGCGGTCAAGTCCGGCACGTCGATGGCGGCGCCCCATGCGACCGCGCTCGTCGCGCTGTATGCAACCTATTTCGGTCCCGGGTTCCGCGCCGGGGAGATCGAAAAGGAGATCAAAAAGAATACATATGATTTCGGGCAGGCGGGGAAGGACGATCTGTACGGCTACGGCGTGCCCACGATGGCGTTTGCGGCGCAGAAGTTCGAAATCGGGACCCTTCCCGAGCTCAGCCGCGGCGAACCGTTCGGCATCGAACACTTCCACAGCGACAGTCTGTCGCTCTCGATCGGCGGCGAATTCCCCGAAGCCGAAGGGGAGACCGTCGAAATCTGGTACACCCTCGACGGCTCCGTCCCCACGGCGCTCTCGCACGAAACCTATACGCGGGAAATCATGCTCACGGACTCCGCGCTCGTGCGGTTCATGGTCTGCGCTGTCGACGAGACGGGCAAGATCCTCGGGCACGGCGCCCTCTCGGAGGCGACCTACTACCGCGGCAGTTCGGAGACGAACGACAGCGGCACAGGCTTCGAAATCGACGAAAACGGCACGCTCACGCGCTATACGAGCGGGCTGAGAAATATCAAAATTCCAGAGACGGTCGGCGGCAAAAAGGTCACCGCGCTCGGAAGCGGGCTCTTCTGCGGGCTGGACGTCGAGACCGTGACGGCGGAGGCGGATCTTTCGGTGGGGGATTATCCCTTCGATTGCTGTTCCCGTTTGCAACGGGTTCTGCTCGGATCGACGCAGGCGGGCAGAGTCGCAAGGAGCTGTTTTACCCTCAAAGAACTCATTCTCCCGAAGCTTGGGGAGATCGCGGCGGCGGGGAGCATTCCCGCCCCGCCCCTCAATCTCGAATTCGGCGGAAGCAAGACGTTTCAGGGCTGTTTCGGATTGGAATCTCTGTTCGCGCCCAACGTGACCGCGATTCCGAACGCCGCCTTTGCCTACTTCGGAAATCTCAAAAAGATTGAAGTAAATTGGGACGAACTCGACTCCGTGTCGCCGTTTGCCTTCCGCGAATGCGGAAAATTGGAACAAGTCGATCTCTCCCACGTCGGAACGGTCGGCGAGTACGCCTTTTCGGGGTGTACGTCCCTGCGCGGGATCGGATCGCTGGCGCAGGCGGAACAGATCGGCAACTATGCCTTCGACCGCTGCCGCGGACTGCGGGGAGAACTCTCGCTCGGGAACGTACGGAAGGTGGGAGATCACGCCTTCGACGAATGCGAAAAGATCACCGCGCTCGCATTGTCGCAGACGGCGGAGATCGGCGGGTATGCGTTTTCATGCTGTACGGGGCTCACGGAAGTCGATCTGACCGGCGTGAAGCGGGTCGGCGACCATGCGTTCGAGGAATGCGACGGCTTGGAGTCGGTGCTGTTCGACGACATCGAGTTCATCGGCGACTATGCGTTCTACGGCTGCGGGGAATTGTCGGGCGAGCTCGACCTTTCGGGCGCACAGCGGGTCGGCAACTACGCCTTTTCCCGTTGCGGAAAGCTGAACTCCGTCGTGCTTGCGCGCGTTCCCGAGATCGGAGCGGACGCCTTCGCCTACTGCGAGGGTCTGTCGTCGGCGGATCTTACGGACGCGGGCGCGATTCTCGATTGGGCATTTTTCAACACGGGTCTGAAAACGGCGGATCTGAGCACGGTCAGAAGCGTCGGCGCGTACGCGTTCAGCAACTGCTCGCAGCTCAGATATCTCGTGCTCGGGAACAACGAGAACGTGATTTCCGTCCGTTCGACGTGGGTTTCGAGCTATCATACGTTTTTCCTTCTGATCGACAAGAATTATACCGGGGAAACGGGCGCCGCGATCGCCGACTATTATCCCTATCGCTATGAGTATCCCGGGTATCCCTATCTCATCTATGCGAGCCGGGAATTGTACACCATCGTCTTTCGGTTCGGGGACGGCGGGATCATTGAGACGCAGTATCGCGCCGCGCGGGAGCAGATCACGCCGCCGGGCGGATATGCGGACGAAGAGCGGACCGTGCTCGTCCATAGTTGGGCGAGGGAGAACGGCTCCGTTGCGGATTTCGCGCAGGCGGGCGGAGACGCCGTCTTTATTGTCCGCGAGTCGGAGATCATTCCCCTCGGCACCGACGACTATAAGCGGAACGCAAAGGAGGAATACGCCGCGCTCTACCGCCGCATTTTGGGCGAAGGCGTGCGGGTCGGCGATCCCGCCGTGACGGCGGCATATGCCGCCATCGACGCTGCAAAGCGGGAGGGGACGCTCGAAGAGACGCTCGGGACGGTCAACTCCGCGCTCGCCGCGCATGCGGGTCTGCTCCTCGGAGGCGTCCGCGGGGAGAAGGATTCGGACGCGTTTGCCGAATTTCTCGAACACGAGCGGTCGACCCTCTCTCTCTTCTGCGAAGAGGCGACGCGGGAGGGCGCGCTTGCGGATCTGAATGTCTTTGCGGACGAACTCTATGCGCGGGCGAACGAATTCCGCGCGGAGGAAAAGGCGGAAGTCTGCCGCGAGCTGAGAAACAGGACGGCGGCTCTTCTGGAAGGACTTCACGAGACGAGCCTCGGAAAGGCGGAGGAGCTGTACTCGGGGTTCGGGATTGCGATCAAGGCGTCGGACTATGCCGACTATGCTCGCCTGCTCTCATACTATGAAAAACTGTTTGTCCGCGAGGCGGGCAAGTGGAAGATCGAAGAATACATCGCGGGGAACGAATCCGACGCGATCGACGGCATCTTCGCCCGCACGGCGGAGGAGATCGACGCCCTTGCGGATCGCATGCTCACCGTCGGGGAGATGGGATTTGCCGTGGATTCCATTGTGGAAGCGGCAAAGTCGGAGATCAAAGTCGTGCTGATCGAATTGGCGGAACAGCGGCGGACGGAGGCAAAGGCGGCGGTGCGCGATCGCACCGATTCGCTCGCCGCGTCCCTTCCCGGGCAACACCGCGCCGGGATTGAGCAGTTCTATGCGGAGTGCGACCGGCTCATCGACGGGACGGAGTTGAGCAACTATGAGGAACTCATATCCTCGTGCGAACGGCGGTTTGTGAAACTCGCGGGCAAATGGCGGATCGAAGATCTCCTCGGACCTTCCGCCGACGAGGAGATACAGGCGATCGCGGCGCGCGCAAAGGAGCGCGTGGACGCCCTTTCGGACGAGGACGGAGCCTCGCTGCGCCAATCGGTGGACGAGATCGTGGAGACGGCGGAACGGGAGATCGGCGCGTATCTGCTCGAAAAACTCACCGCGGCGCGCGTCGCCGCGAGGGACGAGATGAGGGAGCGGACGCAGGATCTCTTTGAGACGATCCCCGAGGAGCGGAGAGAGTACGCCGAAGAGATCTATGCGGGCTATGAAGCGCAGATCGGCGAGGCGGAGCCCGACCGCTTCGGCGAAATCTTCGACGCCTGCGAGAAGGCGCTCGCTTGCAGCGCGGGCGTGTGGCGGCTCGAAGACGGACTCGCGGGCGATCCCGACCGCAACCTGAAAGAGATTGTGGACAGAGCGGTCGTGGCGATTCTGACGATCGACGGGAGGCTGTCGGCGGAAGAGACGAAGAGCGCCGTCGAGGAGATCGTCGGCGGTGCGGTCGAGGAGATGAACGGATATCGGGCGGAGCGGCTTGCGCGCGAGCGGGAATCTTCGAGAGCCGCGCTCCATGAGCGCACGGACGAAATTTACGGGTCGCTTACGGGAGAGAGAAGAGATTGGGCGGACGGACAGTATCTCCTCTTCGAGGAGACGCTCAAAGAAACGGATTATTATTCCTGCGCGGACGTCGTCGCCGCATTCGAGTGCGCCTTCCTGCGGCAGGAGGGGATCTGGACGGTCGAGGACGTGATACGGGAGGGCGGCGAGGACCGCATTCTCGAAAATATCTTCCGGCGCGTCAAAGAGGAGATCGGCGAACTTCCCGACGACGCGGAACAGATCGCGCCGCAGATCGAGCGGATCGTCGACGCGGCAACGGCGGAGATCTCGCAGTATCTCAAAGACAGGCTTGATTCTTCGAGAACCGAATGGAAGGCGCGCGTGCGGGAGGAGACGACGGAAACGTACCGCGCGCTCTCGGCCGCGCACCGCGAATCCGCGGAGACATTGTACGAACAGTTCGACCGTCGGATTGATTCGGGAAGCTATGCGGAATTGGAACAGATCGGAACTTCCTGCCTCGGCGCATTCTGGCGCGAATCGGGGAAATGGGAGATGGAAGAATTCTTCGGCGGCGTCACGGAGGAGGCGGTACGGGAGATCGTTTCGCAGGCGTGCGAGAAGATCGACGGCGAGACGGACGGCTCGTCCGATGAGATCAAGGCGGCGGTGCGGGGGATCATCTCGGCGGCAAAGGACGAGACGGTCGCTTACTATCTGCAAAAAGAGGAGACCGAAAAGACGGACGCAAAGTCGGAACTGAGAGACAGAACGACATCCGTCTACGGCAAACTCACGGGCGAGGAGCGAAAGCGGGCGGACGCCCTCTATCTCGAATTTGACGAAAAGATCGAGAGCGCGCAGCGCAGCGAGATCTCGCGGCTGCTCGAATCGTACACTTCGCAGATCTCGTCGCTCTATACCGAGACGATCAACCTTTGGTGGCTGATCATCTCGCTCGGGATCATTCTGTTCGCCGAAATCGCGAGCATCGTCCTCTTGATCGGCGAGAAGCGGGAGCGGAGAACCGCGTTCTCGGTTGCCCCGCTCCTCTTGACGACGTTGATTGTCCCCGCCTCCGCGGGAATGATCTGCATGATTCTCGGCGTGCTCGATATCGTCGGATTCTTTGCGATTCTCGGTCTCGTTCTCTCCATGCGGATCGGAACCAAAAAGGAGCGCAAGGAACGCGACCGTACCAAAGACGAATGACCGCTCATCTCTTGATTTTGAGGACCCGTGTGGATTTTACGGTGAAATAATCCGCCCACGGGTCCTTTTTTTCAAGCCGTTTCAGCGCGTCGCGGAGCGTCACGCCGTCGGGAGCGACGCGGGAGAGCTCCCGCCACGAAATGGGCATGGAGACGGTCGCCCTGTCGCGAGCGCGCAGGCTGTACGGCGCCACGCTCGTCGCGCCCGAAGTGTTCCGCTGCCAATCGAGGAAGATCTTTCCCTCCCGCGCCCTTTTCGAAATGTTCGCCGTGAAGAGGGTCGGATAGGCGTTTTCCATGAGCAGGGCGACCGATTTTGCGAACTCGCGGAATTTTTCCGCTCCGATCGCGCGGAAGGGGACCGTCAGATGATATCCCTTTCCGCCGCTCGTTTTGAGGAAGGAGACGAGTCCCAGCCCGTTCAACACATCGCGAAGCAGCCGCGCGCCCCGCACGGTGTCGGCGAGGGGAAGCCCTTCGTCGGGGTCGAGATCGAACACCATGACGTCGCAGCGGTCGCCCTTCCCGCCCCGCACATGAAATTCCACGGCGTTGTACTGCGCGAGCGCGACGATGCCCCGCTCCTGTTTCAGAAAGAAGTTCTCCCGTTCTCCGTGTTCGGAAAAAAAGCCGACGCCCTCGAACTTGCCGTCGAGATGGCGGCGGAAGAATCGCTCTCCCCCGACGCCCGAGGGACAGCAGACGAGACTGAGCGGTCTGCCCTTCACATGGGGGAACATCCGCGGCGCAACGGCGGCATAGTAGGCGATGAGATCTCCCTTTGTGAGCCCCTCCGCGGGATACATCGTCTTTTGGGGATGGGTGATCGGAATCCCGTACCGCTCCTCCTGCGCCGAAGCGCCCGCCCTTTCGTCCGTGATCTGTTTCATCGGCTTGTCCGTGCGGAGCCCCTTGAAACTCGCCTGCCGGAGAAACCCGGAGGGGGTAAATTCGGCGTACTCCACCTGCGCCGCGTACGAAGGGGTCGTCCAAACCGCATTCTTTGCGTACGGCTTCGGCAGGGCGGAGAAGGGACAGCGCCGCGCGGGCGGGAGTTTTTCTTTGAGTTCGCGGCGGAGCGATTCGGAAAATCCGCTTCCGACCCGTCCCGCAAAGCGGAACTCGTCTCCCTCATAGTATCCCACGAGCAGGGAGCGCAAGCCGCCTCCCTCCGACGCGGTGTAGCCTCCGATCACAAATTCGCGGCTGTTGCGGAATTTGAGTTTGCGCCAATCCCCGTTTTTTCCCGCGCGGTAGGGGGAATCCGCGCGCTTGATGACGATTCCCTCCACGCCCGTCTTTTTGATCGCTTCGAGCGAGCGCGCCGTCATCCGCGCCGTGTGCGCGCCGAAGGAGAGAAGGGGAGGAGCGCCTTTGAGAAGAGTTTTGAGCTTTTCCTTCCGTTCGAGCAGCGGTCTCTCGCGCAGATCTTCGCCGTCGAGCGCGAGCAGGTCAAAGAGGACGTACACGAGCCCGTCCCCGCTCCCGCGCCTTGCGTACGCTTGCAGCGCCGAGAAGTCGGGAATCCCGTCCTTTCCGACGACGATCATCTCCCCGTCCACAACCGCCGCCCGCTGTCCCGCGACTTGCGCGAGCGCGTCCGCTACGAGCGGATAGGTCTTGCTGCAATCGGCGCCGTTCCGCGTTTTGAGAACCGCCTTTCCGTGCTCGACAAAGCCGAGCGTGCGGTGTCCGTCGTATTTGAGTTCATAGATGAGCCCCTTCTCTGCGGGAAGTTCCCCGCACAGGTCGGCAAGCATGACGTCCGCCCGCCGAAAGGGATTTTCCCGTCCGCCGGTTCCGATCTCCTCCATGCTCTTTCCCGATCGGATTCCCCTCGTAAAGCGGGAGATTCCCGCCGTCCGTTTTTCGAATCCGTCCCGCTCTTTGATGAGTAGCCAGGGTTCGGAATCGTCCTCGCTCTTCATGCGCACGAGCGCCCAATCTCCTTTGAGGCGCGTTCCCCTGAGGGTGAATTTGAGGGAGCCCTCCAAAAGCCCCTTCTTCGGATCGACGCGGGGGATCCACTCTCCCTCGTCCCAGAGCATCACCGTCCCCCCGCCGTATTCTCCCTTCGGAATGATCCCTTCGAAGTCCATATATTCCACGGGATGATCCTCGACGCGCACGGCGAGGCGCTTGTCCGAAGGGTTGAAGGAAGGACCCTTCGGGAGCGCCCAGCTTCGGGCGACGCCCCCGTATTCGAGGCGGAGATCGTAGTGATCGGCGCGTGCAAGATGATGCTGGACGCAGAAGCGGAGCGCATGCCCCGCCGCTCGTTTTGTTCCGCCCTTCGGTTCGTTTGTCACGGAGAAATCTCTCTTCCGGCGATAGGTCTCCAATGTTTGATCCTTCATACCTCTTAGGATACGGAGTTTGCGCGGTTTTTATTTGAGAAGGGCATATTCCGCGGCGGAAGGGGGAATAATCTCCCGCGGAGGCGGAAGATGGCGGTCATTCAGAAGGGCGCAATTTCATTCGGGCTGGTATACATTCCCGTCACGCTGTATACGGCGACGCAGGACGGCGATATCACGTTCAACCAACTTCACAAGGCGGATAAGTCCCGCATCCGCTACAAGAAGGTCTGCGCGCACTGCGGCAAGGAAGTCGAGGCGAAGGACATCGTCCGCGGCTACCAATACGCCCGCGATCGCTATGTCGTGATCACGGACGAGGAGATCGAAAAGATCAAGACGGAGAAGGACAAGACGATCACGATCCTCTCCTTCGTCAGGCTCGACGAGATCAGTCCCGTCTACTACGATAGGGCGTACTACGTCGTGCCGCAGAAGGGGGGAGGGAAGGCGCTTGAACTTCTGCGCCGCGCCATGCTCGAAACGCAGCGCGCCGCGCTCGGCAAGACGGTGTTTGGCAATTCCGGGAAGATGCTCGTCATCCTGCCCCGCGAGGACGGAATGCTGATCCAGACCCTCCTGTACGGCGAGGACATCAAGGAGATTCCCGTCGAGTATGAGAGACCGGACGTCACCGCCGCCGAGCTCGACATGGCGGAACAGCTCATCCGCGGCATGGAGAAGCCGTTCACGCCCGAGAAGTATAAAGACGAATTCCGCGAGAAACTGCGGGCGCTCATCGCCGACAAGATCGCGGGGAAGGAGATCGTAACGCCGAAGGAGGAGAAGCCGGGGACGGTCATCGACCTCATGGAAGCGTTGAAGGCGAGCGTCAAAAACGCGGGCAAGAAGCCGCAGGCAAAGTCCGTGCGGAGCCGTGCCAAAGCAAGAAAGGAAGCCTGAGTCCGACCGCGGCGCCGCCGCGGATTTTTTTGCCTTGCGGGAATACGCCCGTTTCGTCGTACCCGCCGAGGATTGTCCGTGAAAATTTTGCCGAAAATGGGGTCAAGCCCTTTTCTTTTTTGTCGGATTATGGTATAATGAGGAAAAAGGAGGGGATTTTTGTGGAAATCGTCAAAACACGGGACGGAACCGCCGTCATGCTTTCCCTGAACGGATGGCTGGATACGCTGTCCGCGCCCGAATTCGAAGCCGCGCTCAAAGCGCTCGACGCGGACGTCACCGATCTCGTGCTCGACTTCGAGGGGCTCGGGTATATCTCTTCCTCGGGGCTGAGACAGATTGTGCTCGCCCAGAGAATGATGTCCGTCCGCGGCAGTCTCACAATCATCGGCGTCTCGGAAGAGATCGCGGATGTCCTCCGCATGGCGGGATTAAGCGAAAGGTTGAATATCATATCATGAAAAAATTTACGAAAAATCCGCGTTCATTCCGCACGGTCATGGTTCTCACGCTGTTGGGACTGATCTTCGGCGCATTTGTCTATGGGCTCATCCGCTATTTCGTCCTCGCGTCCGAAACGGATTCCGGCGTCTTTCAGCAGGAAGTTCTCTCCGTCGTGTTGTGGGAAGTTCTGCCCGCGGTCATTCTGCTGTGCGTCTTTTTTGTCATCTTCTGCATTGTGCTGAATTATAAGGTCCGCATTCCCGTGAAGGAGTTCTCGGCGGAGATCGAACACTTCGCCGAAAAGACGAAGAGCGGACGCGCGCAGGCGGTCATTTCGGTCGGGAAGGAGCTCTCCGGTCTCCCGCCCGCTCTCTCGAAACTCTCTCTCGACGTCAGAATCCTGATCGAGGAGAACAGGCGGAAGGCTTCGGCGGAGACGGACGCCGTAGTGCGTTCCGAGATCGCGCGCGCGATCTACGACCGCTCGATTCCCGAACGGATTGCGCTGGGCGGGCTCGATTTCGGCGTCTGCGCACGGCTCCGCGCGGCGAAAAATTTCGGCGGCGACTTCTGCGACGCCTTTGCAATGGACCGCAACCGCGTCTGTATCGCGATCGGCGACGTTTGGGGGAAGGGAGTTCCCGCCGCGCTGTTCGCACAGGCGCTCAAAGCCGCGCTCCGCGAGCGCGTCTTTACCTGTCCCACGCTCTCCGACGCGGTGAACGGGATCAACGAACTGCTCTGCAAAGACAACCCCGACGTCTGCGCCGCAACTCTCTTCGTGGGCGTATTCCATCCGCTCACAGGGGAGCTGAGATATGTCAACGCGGGACATCTCCCGCCCGTCGTGGACGGGGAAACTCCCGGGTTCTTGCAGATGAAACCGGGCGTCGTTTTGGGCGTCTATCCGGACGCGAAACTCGAAGAGGGGTATGTCGTTCTGCAACCCGGGCAGGGACTTGTGCTCTATACGGGCGGCGTCACCGAGGCGCGGAATGCAAAGGGGACGTTCTACGATTACGATCGTCTGCTGCGGACCGAGCGCGCGCTCTTCGACTGCGCTCTCGGCGCGGAATACATCGCGGACGGTCTGCTCGATTCCGTCACGCAGTTCGCGGAGGGAGCGGAACAGACGGACGACATGGCGGTGCTCGTCTTGTACTACCCGAACGGAATCCAGAAGATGCTGCGCCCTGAAATGTCCGAATTGGAGACGATGCGCGATCTGCTGTTCGGATGGATGAAGGACGATCCCCGGAAGAATAAGATTTATCTTGCCTGCGAGGAGATCTTTACAAACATTGTCCGCCACTCGGGGGCGTCTATGGTGCAGATGAATTGCCAACGGGAGGGCGCGAATCTCGTTCTGCGCTTTACGGACGACGGCGAGCCCTTCAATCCGCTCTCCGTCAAGTCGGAGGATCGGGACCTCAACGAATACGGCGAAGGGGGAATGGGAATGGCGATCATCCGCCAGATCGCGGGAGAGATCTTCTACCGCACAAAGGGGAATCACAACGTTCTCACCATCCGCTTCCCGGCATTGCAGGGGCTCAAAGGATAATGGAAAAATTTTCTTTCGAAAATCGGGCGCACACAGTTGCTTTTTGCCGTACGGTTTGATATAATAAAACGGACACCTGCGGTGTACGGAGCTCGGAGAATGCGTAATCCACAGAGTTATTTCGGGAGAGCGCGTCGGACGCGATAGGCAAGGTCTGCTTCGGCGGAAAGACCGATGCGCGTCCGCGTGCCACCCACCTGCGAAGAGCGGGTTAACCTTTTCCGATATGCGGCACAGGCGGATGTCTTTTCTTTTCGGAGAAATCGGAAAAACAAAATTTTTTTGCTTCCGATACGCAAAAACGATTGCAAGAAGATCGCGATTATGGTATAATCACTTCGCAAACAGAAAAACGAAGGCACGAGCGGGCGTAGCCCGCGAAGTATTCCCAGCGAGGGAATCGAAGAAAAGAAGAAACGGCCTTGTGGTCAAGCGGTTAAGACGGCGAGTTTTAACGGGGGGAATCACGGGGGCGTCCCGCCCGAAGATTTTTAACAACGAAGGGCGGCACGAGCGGGCGTAGCCTGCGAAGTATTCCCGGCGAGGGAATCGAAGAAAAGAAGAAACGGCCTTGTGGTCAAGCGGTTAAGACGGCGCCCTCTCACGGCGCAATCCCGGGTTCGATTCCCGGCAAGGTCACCACATGGGGAGTAAACGAACACACGCGCATCTTTGTATGCTCGACGATGTTCGTTGCTCTCATTGCGATCCAAGATCGCAAAACAAAAAGTCCGTCATGAACCGATAATCGGTCATGACGGACTTTTTCAATTCAACTTTAAGGTTTCTTGATCGTCGTATTCGCAGTTTTCTCCACATATTCGATAATGGCTGCCTCCAAAAGACGGGAAAGGTTGACATCGTAATCTTCCGCAACGGATTTCAGCCACGCAGGAAGGGTGACATTCGTTTTAACCCGGCGGTTGTTCAGCTCGCTTCTTACAAGCTCGGGATAGACCGTCACCATTGAAACGAGAAACCCGGGAGCCGTCTCGGGATCGACTTCGGGCTTTGCGGACGGAGCCGGGATCTCTTCTCCGTCTTGCTCCATTCCGTAAAGATGAAGTCCCAGCGCTTCCGCCGCCTGTTTTTGCGCTTCCTCAAAAGTTGTACCGAAACTGACGCAGCCCGGAAGATCGGGGAAATAGACCCCGTAACCTTCCGCGCTCGGTTCAAAAACTGCCATATAAGATACCGTGTGCATATTCATTCCTCCTTGTTATTTTATGTAGCGGGGCTTTATTTTTTCAGCCCCGCTTGCTTCCAAATACTGTTGAGCGTTCCCGGCGGCATGTCTCCCGAATGAGAGGGAACCGTCACCTTCCCGCGTTTGGTCGGATGTTCGAGTTGGATATGTCCGCCCTTCGTATGTCCGTTTTCAACCCAACCATCTTCATGCAGGATTTTAAGTATCTCTTTTACTTTCATCTCACACCTCATTTACAAGTATATTATACTCCTATTTTATACTCCTGTCAAGCATTTTTGCAACATTTTTCGGGAAAAATATAAAATTTTTTACATGAAAAAAGGCGGCTAATTCAGCCGCCTTGAATGTTTTCTTTGCCATTTTATTTTTCCTCTTCCTCTGCGAGAACGGGATCTCTCGCATTCTTTGTCTCTTTTTTGATCTTCTCATCTAATGCTTGCGATCCGATGTTTGAAGAAGATTTCGTCGTCACGATCTCTTTCAGCTTCAAGAGCACTTTCCCCGCATAATATGTAAAGCCTATGAATAGAACGCCGTAGAGCCCCGTGGCGAGATCGACCGTTTTTCCGTTCATTTCGACGACCACGAGGTCGGGGTTGAGCCAGCCCGCGATATAGACCGCGACGAACGCGCCAATCACGATGCCGCCCTTGATGATACCGTTGACGAATGTCCTTGTGTCCCATTCGCGCGCCATCGCCGCACGGATAGAGCCGAGCGCGATATTTGCCACGATCAAGAGCAAGAGCCCGCCGCCCAACTTCAAGAGTGCAATCATTTTTTCACCTCTTTTGCCTTGTCCGCCTTCGGGCCGACGGGGAGCTCCATGATCTCATCATAGAGCGAGGTGATGACGCCGTTCCCGCCGAGCGCGTGATATGCCTCATAGCTTCTGCGCGCTGCCTCCTTGGCATAGATCGGGCAAAAGCCGCGATCGGTGTACTTGTCGTGATACTCGATGAGCTGACTGCGCAATAGGCTCTCCACGCCGTCTTGGAGCGCTTTTTCACGCTTCCGCACCCCTTTCAGCCGCGCCGTAACAAAGGTGAGAATCCCGCCGAGGAAGAAGGAAACGCAGCAGGAAACGATCGCAGTGATGACTGTCGCCGTAAGGTTCATATACCATGCCTCCTTTGGAGCTTGTCGAGCTCCGTGAGATAATTTTCGGGGAAATGCGATCTTATGGGCCCGTACTTCGCGCCGTCCCCGATCTTCCGCATCGTCCCGGCATGACGGAAGCCGAACAGGCGCGGGGGAAGGTGCGTTACGAGGTCGCGGCAGTTCCTGATGACGGTGAACCGTGCGAACCGTGCGAGAACGCGCTTATTCGGTTTCCACCATACGACGCGCGGGCAGCCGAAGCCGTAGCCGTCGATGAAGGGCGCGATGTCGGGGCGGTGAAATACCGCGTATTCTTGGCACAGAAGGGCAAGCGCGGCGCCGTGGGAATATCCCGCGATCACGACTTTTCTCACGCTCTTGTCGGCGATCATGGGCGCTATATAGGGCTCTATCGTCTTGAATACCCGCAGGAAGCCGCGATGGACGAACCATACGTCCGCCATTTCATGGTATGGCTTCGCGGGGAAGTCGAAGTTGTTCATCCAGTCCTCTTTCCCGTCGGAGCCTTGGAAGAGCAGCGTGAGGGTCTCCCCGCTGCGTTCCGCATAATAGGACGCTGCGTTCTCCTCGAGCTGGATATACGGGGCACCGAGGACTTTTTCAAAGATCTCCTTGAGCGTCATCGGTCTTACCACCCTTCTTCTTCGCCCTCGACGTATTTATGCCAGCCGAATACGCCGGGCTCCCAGACGTTGTTTGCATAGTCGGAGACCCACTTCTCATCCTTGTGCGTCACTTTCGCATGATAGCCCCAAGCGTCCTCGGCGCAGATCGGCTGCCGCCAAACCTGCCACTCGTCGGAGGGATCGCCGATTTTCGTCCAAAGGGCGGGCACAGCTGGCGGCTCCCAGCCCGTTTGAGAGGTGTGCTTCTGGATGCATCGATAGAGACCGCCTTCGTATTTCCGGATATTGCCGATTTCATAAGAGCAGTTCTCCTTCCAATCCAAAAAGACATCCGCATTTTCCATCGCCGCCGCCGCATCGATCTTGCCTTCCTCGACCGCCGCGACGAAAACCATGTCGGAAAGTTTTTTGCTTGCCTTGCTTCTTTCCTCTTGGCGTTCAAATTCCTGCGCCGTCGATGACTCAACGACAACCACCGTCTCTGCGCCCTCGATCTCCGTCTTCCCGATAAGATTGTAAACGATCCCTTTGTGTGCGAGCCCGATTGCGTCTTCTCTTTTGGCTTGCGTATATGCTCCGGACGCTCCACGGCGGATGTAACGCGGTTCATCTGTCAAACCGAGGTCAAGCCCGCTTGTCGTAATGATTCGATACATTTTTTTCCTCCAAAATGATATTCAGGATATATTCGAGGTCGCTTATTGCGGCATTGTAAAAGTCATGATTCCATGTCCAATGATCAGCAAATTCGACGCGCTTGAATTTCCGCAGCCGCAGATCGCCCCAGATCCGTTCCCACGCCCTCTGCAGAAAAGCTCTGTTTTCCGCAATGGCGTTTATCTGCCGTTGGGACATGACTGTCCACTGGGGCGGAACTTTCGCGGGATAGGATAGCGGTCGCAGCAATTTCAAAATCTCTTGCGTGAGCTTTCCGCGGCGCAATCCGTTTCCGTCGTCGTTCCGCGCGAAGTATTGATAACAGTTCTCGCTCCGCTCTGTCATCAACCGTGACCCGTTGTAATAAAGAATCCCATTTGAAGATTCGCATTCGGATCCAAATGGGATGTTGATATGTTTTTTATTCAGAGTGACCCCACGGAATCTTCGGTGGGCTATATACTGCATTCGATTGCCTCCTTGAAATTTTTTATATCCTCAAAAGAGAAGCCGAATAGGGCGAAAATCAGCCTTTTCAACTTCAAAACGCGACCGTGGTCGTGGTACCGCCCAAAATAGCCGAATGAGCATTGCGTCGCTTGGTAGACGT
>CANRGR010000005.1 GCA_947630245.1 uncultured Clostridia bacterium
TACATGGGCAAGCCCAAATCCCGCTTGACTTCGGCAATATAAGCGGTATGAACTTTGAAGCCGTAAGTCTTTTCGATGTATTCCTGTATCATCTTATAGGTAACTTTCTCTTTCGGCTTACGTTCCTCGGCGCGTTTTTCCACTTCTTTCAAGGAAATCTGTCCTTCTTCCTCTCCAAATTCAACCTTGACGCCGATATGTCCGTCGGGTTTTTTGTGGGAAAGCACAACCAATGTCTCCGTCCACTTTGTTTGAGGAAACATGTCGAACGGTTTGACAAATTCGACCGTATATCCCGGCGACACGGGTTCCGTTTTGACGAGTTCTCCCCTCTCGTTGGGGACGAGCGTCCCCGTAAGCAGTCCGAGATCGCGCGCGAGCGTGGAGGGATTGCAGCTGATCATGAGAATCTTCTTCACCCGCCGTTCGCACAAGACGTCTATCACGCTGCGTTCCACGCCCGCACGGGGCGGGTCCAGCACGACGGAGACGTCCCCGTCGATGGATCCGAGCACCTTCGGGAGCTCCTGCGCAACGTCTCCGCAGATATTCCGCATTTTCATTTCGAGCCCGTTTCTGCGCCTGAGCGCGTCGGCGCACTCGGTCGCCTCGGGCACGATTTCGATTCCGATCGCCCGCTTGCACCGCTTGGCGAACATGGCGGTGAGCAGACCGCCGCCCGCATAGCAGTCCACAACGGTCTCCTCCGTCCCGACAAAGGAGACGGCGTTCTCATAGAGCTTGGCGCGGACGCTCTCGTTGACCTGCAAAAAGGTGTTCGCGCCCGCCTCGTAGGCGATTCCGTTCTCCACGCCCTCGTAAATCCCCCTGCCGCGCAGCAGACGGAACTCGTCGCCGAACACGACGTTGTCCTTCCCGGGATGATAGTTGAGATAAAAACTGTATTCCGCGAAAATGTCGTTGAGCAGGAAGAGCAGATAGTCGATCCCCGGGATCTCGCGCACGGCGGAGACGAGGGTGACGATGTATTTTTTGCGGATCTCCCGCACGACGATGTGACGGAGCTGTCCCTCGCCCGTCGATTCGTCGTAGCCGTCGAGCCCGCAGGTCTCCATGAATTTCCGGAGCGCGGCGATGAGCGGTTCCGACCAGTCGGGATGGATGGGACAGACGTCCGTGGGGACGATGCGGTGCGATCGCTCGGCGTAAAATCCGACGGCGTTCTCGCCGTTCACCCTGCCGATGGGAAGTTGAAGTTTATTGCGGTAGCCGTATTCCCTGTCGCTCTTTTCGCAGGCGCAGATCTTCGGTTCGAGCCCTGCGATCTTTTTGAGCGCGGTTTTGACGAGCCCCGTCTTGAATTTGAGCTGATCGCGATAGCGGATATGTTGCAGCTGGCATCCCCCGCAACGGAAAAAGACGGGACAGAGGGGGCGCACCCGTTCTTCGGCGGGCGTCAGAAGCTCCTCCGTCTTACCGTAGGCGATGTTGTCCTTGCATTTGAGGATTTTGATCCGCGCCCGTTCCCCGGGCAGAAGATAGGGCACGAAAACCGTGACGCCCTCCGCCGCGACGATTCCCTCGCCGTTCGTGCCGAGCGCGCTCACCGTTCCGATGATGATATCGTTCTTTTCCATGCGCTACCTCCGGATACGGCGGATGACGGAATCCGCCGATCGCTGACAAAAGAAGATCATGATATCGTAAACGACAAAGAAAACCGAACCGCCGACGAAGAGGACGAGATAGAGATACTGCGTCACAATTTCGGGGAACGTCATTCCCGCAAACTCCGTGAGGAGATAGAAGGAGAGCCACATTGCAAAATCGAACCAGACAGTCTTTGCAAGCAGACAGAGCGCCTTGAACGGCGTCTTTTTCACATATTTTTTTTGCAGATAGTTGACGATGGGATGCAGTCCGAAAAAGACGGCGTACGGCACGATCCTGACCCCCCCGAGCGGGAGGGCGATGAGCCCCGCCGCAAGATAGCACAGCAGGCTCCCCCAAAGATAGTTCTTCGAAAGCGGAACCATGAGCGCAAACGCCGCGACGAGATAGCCCGTAGCGAGCAGAAACGGCGTGAGCGTTCCGAGCATCAGAAAACCGGCGGCAAACGCGCAGGCAATCGCGGACAGCGCGATCTCGAATGTCCTCGACGGCTTTTTCATATCAGCGGCAACTGCAACAGAGATTGAACAGGCAGTTCACACAGAGGAAGGTATAGCAAAAACTTGCGCACTGGGCGCACCAGTTCCCCCCCATCTGTTCGCCATTTTCGGCGGGGTTGGGATTGGTATTGGGCGCGCCGCCCGTCTGTTTGGTGTACTCGGCGCGGGAGCGCAGTTTTTCGTAGGCGTCGCGGTATTTCGCATTCCCGCCGTCGAGCTGCATGGCGATTTCGAGCTGTTTCTTGCTCTCGTTGATCCAATTCTTTTTATAAAAGACGACCGATTGCAGATAATGCCATTCCGCACTGCGCTCGTTGAAGGAATCGAGCTTGGTCTGCGCGCCCGCAAGATCGCCCTTGCGGATGAGATCGGCAACTTCCCCGAAGGCGTCCGTTCCGTCCGTCGTCTGCCGCGCCTCGCGGCGCGCGCGCATGATCTCCTCATAGGCGACGTCGAGCTTTTCGAGCATGCGGGCGGCGGCGTTGCCCGCCTCGCCGTCCTGCCATCGCTCTTCGCCGTACTTCTCTTTGAGCGCGCGGTAGCTGCTTTCGATCTCCTCGTCGGTCGCGTCCTCGCTCACTTGCAACAGTTTGTAATATTCGTTCATAGTCTGAGACTCCTTATTTTTCGGCAATTCCTATCCCGAGAAAAACTCGCAGATTCCGCTCACGCAGAGCTCGCACGAGCATTCGCAGCAACATTCCGCGGCGAGCGACTTCGCGTCCTCGCGGGCGGCGCTGTGTCCTTCCCGCGCTTTCCTGCCCTCCCGCGCCATTGCGCCGAGCTCTTCCGCCGCCTTGCGGTACTTCTCGTTTCCGGGATCTTTTTCCATCGCAAAGGAGAGCTGGGCTCCCGCCTCCGCATACCATTTCTTTTTCAGATAGATCTGCGCCTGCGCATAGTTCCGTTCCGCGCTCTGTTCCTCAATGCCATCGAGCGCCGACTGCGCTCCGTCCTCGTCCCCTGCTTCGAGAAGCCCGTACACTTCCGCAAAGGGATCCCGCCCGTCCACGGCTCAGATCCTCACGGACATCTTCACGGGCGCGTCCCCGTTCATGACCCGCATCGTTTCGAGCGGGATTCCCCGGAGAAGCACGTTGTCCGTGAGATCGCGGTTGAAGAAAAACTTGACGCCCGAGAGCCCCTCGCGCAGGGAATAGAAGAGGGTATCGAACAGGAACCCGACGTCGTCGCCGTGCTCCTTCATGAGCGTCTTTTTGTCGGCGCTGCCGTATGTCCTGACAAAGGGATTGAACCCGCCCTTTTTCTTGTCTTTATCGTAATCGTCGAGCGCGTCGATGAGATAGACCCACTTTCCGAGCGCGTAAAAGAGCTCGTCCGAACTCTCGCTCGCCTTTTCGCCGAGGAAATGGCGCGAGACGTCCCGCATCATGCGCGCCGTGGGGTCCGCCGCGCGGTCGGGAGAGGTCTCCTCCGCCCGTTCCGCCCGTTCCTGCTCCCGCATGAACTCCTCGACGAGCGCCGTGAGCGCGGGATAGCGCTTTTTGGCGCGGCGGTATCCGCGCCCGAACCAGAGCCTGCGTCCCCGCTTTTTTTCGCCGTCCCGCTCGTCGTCCGACAGCTTGTGATAGACGAGCAACGTGTTGAATGCGCCGAGCTCCTCGGTGAGCCCGTCCACGCACGCGATGGGACGCTTGCGGATCGCATGCTCGAAACAGTTTTGTCTCTCGATCTTGACGTCCGTTCCCGTCATGTTGTGCAGCAGCGCGGAGAGAAAGGTCATATCGTAGCTGAGCCCCATGCGCGCCATCTGCCCGCAGGACGCTCCGATGCTCTTACACAGCCCGCAGTACATCGCCTTGTAGAGGGAGAAGTCCTTGATGAAGAGATTGGGCATATCGTAGCGAACGTAACCGAACATCAATCCCCCTGATAGAACCCGACTTTGCGGTAGACTTTGGAGAGCGTCTTTCTCGCCGCCTTGAAGGCGCGCTCCGCTCCCGCGGCGAGAATGCCCGAAAGATACGCCTTATCGGCGAGAATGCGCTTTTGTTCCGCCTGCACGGGCGCGAGCGCGTCCGCAACCGTCTCGCCGACGGCAAGTTTGAACTCGCCGTAGCCCTTTCCTTCGAACTCTCTCTCGGCGTCCCCGACGGAGACGCCGCGATAGGCGGAATAGATCGTCAAAAGATTGGAGATCCCCGGCTTGTCCTCGGAAAAACGGATCTCGGAGCCGCTGTCCGTGACCGCGCGCTTGAATTTGCGGATGATCGTGTCCCTGTCGTCCGTGAGATAGACGGAGGCGTTGGGATTCTCCGTCTCGGATTTGCTCATCTTTTTGGAGGGCTCTTGCAGGGACATGATCTTAGCGCCCTGTTTGACGATGAATGCCTCGGGCACACGGAACGTCTCTCCGTAGCGGTTGTTGAAGCGGATTGCGATGTCCCGCGCGATCTCGACGTGCTGGGTCTGATCCTGCCCGACGGGGACGAGCTCCGCCTGATAGAGCAGAATATCCGCCGCCATGAGGACGGGATAGTCCATGAGCCCCATGTTGATATTCTCGGCATGCTTTGCGGACTTGTCCTTGAATTGGGTCATGCGCTCCATTTCGCCGACATAGGTGAGCGAATTGAGCACCCAGCAAAGTTCGGCGTGCTGGGGCACCTGCGACTGCACATAGAGCGTACACTGCTCGGGGTCAATGCCGCAGGCGATATACAGCGCGGCGAGTTCGAGCGTTCTGCGCCTCAGCTGTGCGGGATCCTGCCGCACCGTGATCGCGTGCATGTTCGCCATTGCAAAGAAACAGGTGAACTTGCTCTGCAATCCGATCCAATTCCGGATGGAGCCGATGTAATTCCCGATCGTCAGATTTCCGCTCGGCTGGATCGCCGAATACAAGATTTTTTCTTCCATAGTCTCCCCGTTCTCTGCGTTTTTTTGCCGCAAATTACTCTTTTCGGATTCATTATACCATATTCTTCCCGAAAATGCAACGTCAGACGGGATACCTTTGATGAAAATTTCGTGCAAAACGCCCCTTCTTCCGGGGAAAGAAAGGGCGTTTTCATTCAGACGAGGCGGAAGGCTACGGCGGAGGGACATTCCTCCGCGCTCTCCCCGTCGAGCAGGAAACAGCGCACCGCGCCGTCCTCCCCCTCCGTCACGAGGCAGCCGTCTCCCTCCCAAAGAACATCGAGAAGGAAGATTTTGTCCTCCGTGCGGTACTCCGCGCCGAAGGGTCCGGCGACGAGCTCGCCGCCCGCGCAGGAATAGGTCTGCTCAGCGCCGTCTCCGCGCTTGACGCGGTAGAACGCTCCTTCCTTCCGCTCCCCGACCGTCACGGTCATCTCCCCGCCGCAGTCGACCAGGATCTCCCCGTCCGAGACGGAATAGGTTCCGCACACATCCTCCTCGCCGCGCAGGAACGCGGTGCTTTTGTCCCGCCCGAGATAGAGTGCAGGCAGCGAGAAGAGCCCTTCGTAGCGGTCGAATACGAGCGGTTCGCTCCACGCGTCCCCAACCGCTTCGAAGCGGTACAGAACGGTGCCCGCCGTCAGCTCCGCGCCGCCCGCGCCCTCTTCTCCGAAGATCCAACGGATCGAGCCCGTGACAATCCCGTCCGCCGTGCGGTAGCTCGCCGAACCGAATCCGTCCGCTTCGAGCTCTCCCTTCGGCGTGAAAAAGACGCCGGAGATCCCCCGCGGAACGCAGGAGGCGTCCTCCGAGAACAGCAGGAATTCCGTCTCGGCGGTTCCGTCGAAGCAGACCGCCTTCCCCGCCGCGGGATCGTAGACATAGGTTCCGAAGAAGGTTTCGCCGTCCTTCTCCCATGCCGCGCCGCCCGCGCCGTCCAGAAAGAGACTCCCCGCGCCGTCGCGGAAGCGGTAGAGCCCGACTTCCCGCTTTGCGATCTGTTCCGCGGAACGGGCGCCGAAATCGAGACGGAAATAGAACGCGCCCGTCTGCGTGCCGAAACAGGGCGCGGAGACGCCGATCAGATCTTCCGCCGCATAGACGACCCCGATCTCCACGCTCTCCCCCGCGGTGCCGAAATAGACCCCTCCGCCGTAGCCGTCGAGAAGAAGGCAGGGACCGCAGAAGGTCTCGAATTCCCCGAAAAAGCGCTCGTCGCGCACGGAGTACGTCCCCTCTTCGAGGCGGAAGCGGAAACTTCCGACCGCCGAATTGCGCGCGGGCAGGAAAATCCAGCCGTCCTCCTCCCGCTCATAGTTTCCCGCGGCGAGGAATCCCCCGTCCGCGCGGTAGAGCTCCGCCCCGCCCGCGCCGTCGAGAAGGAGCGAATATTCGCCCTCGTATACGCCCGCCTCGTCGCCGCAGAGATGAAACCGCCCGAAGAGCGGATCGAGCGCGAACTGCACCGTCTCCTCCCCCGACAGGGTCACAAATCTGCCGCTCACCGTATACTTTCCGACGGTCTGCGTCTCGCCCGACGTGTAGACGGCGAGAAAACCGTATCCGTCAAGGGAAAGCGTCCCGTCCTCCGAGGCGAACGTACCCGCGAGCGCGGGATCGTAGACGAGGAAACAGTTCTCCGTTTCGAGGAGCCTGTCCCCGACCGTCCATTCGCGCGTTCCCGCGCGGAAGCGAATCCGCCGCCCTTCGCCGACAAACTGCCATTCGCCGCCGCCGAGCCCGAGATAGGAACCGGTATGTACCTCCCCCGCCTCCTTCAAGACCGCGCCGCCGAAGCCGTCGAGCGTGAGCGTCTGCGACGGGTCGACCTCGTCCCCGAGAAGGGAATAAGCAAGAAAGACGCCCTTCTCCTTCCCCTCGCGCAGGAAGGTCTCCCCGTTGAGAAGGAAGGGAAAACTCACCCCGTCCGCACAAAACCGATAGATTCCGACGTACTTCTCGCCGTCGTGCACATACTCGTACTCTCCCGTTTCCGCCTTGCCTTCGAGCTCGTAAATTGCGGTGCCCGCCGCAAAATCGAGGGTGAGCGTGCCGAACCGCGCGCCCGCGCCGTTCTCCGCGAGGCTGTATCCGAGATATTTGCCCGTGTCGTCCGGAAGATACCCGCCGAGCCCGTCGAGCCTGCCGCCGGCGCCGTTTTCGAGCGAGAACGTCTCCTGTTCGGGATCGAACGTCCCCTCCCGCCGCGCGCCGTCCTCCCCGATGAGCACGGCGCGGCGTTTTTCTCCGCACTCCTCGACGACGAGCAGTCCGTCCCCCTTTGCCGAGGGATATTCCTTTGCCCACGAGGCATACAGGGTGACGTCCTCATCGCCGAGGACGAGATTCTTCCCGGGGGAAAGCGCGTCGTCGGCGGGTGCGTTTGCAGCGCGCGACCAGCCGAAGAAAACGTACCCCGCCGTGCGGTATGCGCTCTCCGAGAGGGTGACGCGCGCACCGTAGCGGCTCTTGATCTCGCTCATTCTGCCCGTCGCCCCGCCCTGCGGCGGATTGGGGTCGTAGGAGAGGGTGACTTCTTGCCTCGTAAAATAAAATCCGAGCGTATTTTCTCCCGCGCGGAGATAGCGGGACGCAGAATCGGACTTCCCGACGTCGAGCGTGAAGTGAGCGATCTCGGGAAGGGTGAACCCGACGGTCGTTCCCTCCCAATCGCTGCCCGAAACGCTGTACAGGTCGGACTTTTCGAACTCCTCAGGCTCGTCCGCGCATTGCAGATAGACGTTGAATTCATACCGCGCGCGGTATTTCGCCCCGAGCGTGAGATCGGAATCGGGCATGACGGCGCCCTCGGGAAGGAGCGTTCCCTCCGACGTCCAGCCGCCGAATTCCAACCCCCGTTTAGACGGTTCGATGCCTTCGAGGAAGGATTTGAGCGGGGTGCCGGGACGGACGGAGAACTCCGTTTTCGGCAGCATGCCGCCGTCCGTATCGAGCGTGAGAATGGGATACTTCACAAATTTCGCATAGTACGTCGTGCTCGATTGGGGCATCGTTCCGGGCAGAATCTTCGGCTCTCCCGAGAAATCGCTGTCGAGATACCACCCTTCGAAGGCATAGCCCTCCTTTTCGGGATCGTCGGGCGGAAGAATGATGCCGCCCGCGTCCCCCTCGATCGCGTCGAGCGGGGTCCCGCCGTATGTTTCGAAGCGCAGCGTCACCTTGTCGCTGCAAGCCGCGGCGAGCATGACCGCGACGAGCAATGCGAGCGACATGGCAAAGACCGAGATCGCGACCGTCAAAAATGTCTTTCGGATAAGTTTCATGATCTCCTCCTCCGCCCTCTTTCCGCGTGCCGCGGCCGGGGGCGGTAGAATTGATTTTATCATGTCCGCCGCGCAAAAATTCGGGTATCGTAGCGAAATAGCGCTTTCTTTATCCGTTTCCCTTCCGCCCCCGCCGCGCAGACTTTTTTCGGGAAACCCCTTGCATTTTCTGCGCAAACGCGCTATAATTGGAAAAAACTCTTTCGGAGGGAAATTATGTCATTGGTAACAACCACGGAAATGTTCCGCAAGGCGTACGAAGGCGGCTATGCAGTGGGCGCGTTCAACGTCAACAATATGGAGATGATCCAGGCAATCGTCGAAGCGGCGAACGAGCTCCGTTCGCCCGTCATTCTCCAAGTCTCCGCCGGCGCGAGAAAGTATGCGAATCCCGTCTATCTCCGCCATCTCGTCGCCGCGGCGGTCGAAACGACGGATATCCCCGTCGCGATGCATCTCGATCACGGCGCGGATTTCGAGATCTGCAAGAGCTGTATCGACGTCGGCTTCACTTCCGTCATGATCGACGCGTCGTCCAAGCCGTGGGAGGAGAACATCGCCCTCACGAAGCAGGTCGTGGAATATGCGCACGATCACGGCGTCGTCGTCGAGGCGGAACTCGGGAAACTCGCGGGCATTGAGGACGACGTAAACGTCGCCGCGCACGACGCGCAGTTCACTTCTCCCGACGAAGTGCAGGAATTCACCTCCCGCACGGGCATCGACTCGCTCGCCATTGCGATCGGCACTTCCCACGGCGCGTATAAGTTCAAACCCGGTCAGGATCCCAAACTGAGAATCGACATTCTCGAAGAGATCGGGCGCCGCCTTCCCGGCTTCCCCATCGTCCTTCACGGCGCGTCCTCCGTGCCGCAGGATCAGGTTGCGATCGTCAACGAATTCGGCGGCTCCATGCCCAACGCGATCGGCATTCCCGAGTCCGAACTCAGAAAGGCGGCGAAACTTGCGGTCTGCAAGATCAATATCGACTCCGACCTCCGCGTTGCGTTCACCGCCGCGATCAGAAAGCACCTTGCCGAGAATCCCTCGCACTTCGACCCCCGCCAATACCTCGGCGACGCCCGCGCGAACATGAAGGAGATGGTCAAGCACAAGATCGTCGACGTCTTGGGTTCCGCCAACAAGGCATAAGCAAATTTTTCATTCGAAAAGGCAAGGAACAATCCTTGCCTTCTTCTTTTTGCGCCGCGGGAGCGAATTTTTTATATACCGCAAGTCCGCCCCGCAAAGAGCGGGGCGGACTTGCGATCCGAGCGGGCCTGTAAGCCGGGTTCTGTCGAGCGCGGTCATTTATCTACGCCTACCGTCACCGATAGGCTCCAGCGTTATTCACGGCTCCGCTTCGGGCGGGCAACCCTATGTGAAACGGAGCCCAAACTTGCATCGGACGGGGTTTACATGGCACGGGGCGTTACCGTCCCGTCGGTGAGCTCTTACCTCGCCTTTCCATCCTTGCTCGCAGGCAGTTCCCCCTCCCCGGAATTTTCCGGAGCGGACGCGGGAACGTTCAACCGATTCAAACGGAAGCTGCGGGCGGTCTATTTCTGTTGCACTTTCCTTAAAGTCGCCTTCACCTGACGTTATCAGGCGTCCTGCCCTGCGATGCCCGGACTTTCCTCATCGCACGCATGGTGCGCCGCGACCGCGCAGCCCGCTCGGATCCTCTCCATTATAGCACGGCTATCCCTCTTTTGCAAGCAAATTTTCTCCCGACTTTCCCGCGGGCAATTTCCTTGCGGACTATTTTTGAAAAAGTACTTGATTTTTGAAAAGAGTATGGTAAAATATTGATAACGTCATTCAGGGGGAATCAACATGAAAAAAACAAAGATCATCTGCACGCTCGGTCCCGCTTCCGAAACGGAGGAAGTGATCGCCGCTATGGCGGACGCAGGCATGAACGTTGCGCGGATCAATTTCTCGCACGGCACCCATGAGGAACATGCCAAAAAAATCGCCGCGATCAAGAAAGTACGGGAGGAGAAAAATATTCCCCTTCCCATCATGCTCGACACAAAGGGACCCGAGTTCCGCATCAAGACGTTCCGCGACGGAAAGATCCTTCTGCACGAGGGGGATGAGTTCACCTTCACGACCGAGGAGATCGAGGGGGACGAAACCCGCGTCTCCGTCTCCTACAAGGGCATCTGCGAGGACATGAACCCGGGCGACAAGATTCTTTTGAACAACGGGCTCATGGTGTTCGAAGTCACCGAAGTCAAGAAGCCCAACGTCCGCTGCAAGGTCGTCATCGGCGGGGAACTCTCCAACCGCAAGAGCATGTTTTTCCCCGAAAAACAGCTCAACCTCGTCTATCTGTCCGATCAGGATAAACAGGACCTTCTCTTCGGAATCGCCCAGCAGGTGGACTTTGTGGCATGTTCCTTCGTCTCCAAAGCGCAGGACATCGTCGACGTGAGAAACTTCCTCAAAGCCAACGGCTCAACGGACATCGATCTCATTGCGAAGATCGAAAACCGCGCGGGCGTGAACAATCTCAACGAAATTCTCGCCGTCTCCGACGGAATTATGATCGGACGGGGCGACATGGGCGTGGAGATCCCTTACGAGGAACTTCCCGACATTCAGAAAATGATCATCACCGCCTGCCGCATTGCGGGCAAACGCTGTATCACCGCAACGGAGATGCTCGAATCCATGATCAAACAACCCCGTCCCACCCGTGCGGAGATTTCGGACGTCGCGAACGCCGTCTACGACGGGTCGAGCGCGATCATGCTCTCCGGCGAGACCGCGGCGGGCGCGTATCCCGTGGAATCCGTGCGGGCGATGGCGCGCATTGCGGAACAGGCGGAAAACAGACCCGAATATATCCAGACGGTCAACGACAACAACTATCTCATCCGCGGTCTCTCCGACGCGCTCTCCCATTCCGCATGTCTGCTCGCCCGCGACGTGAAGGCAAAGGCGATCGTCGTCTGCACCCGCACGGGCGGCACGGCGAAGATGGTCTCCCGCTTCCGTCCCATGATCGACATCATCGGCATGACGACGGACGAGAAGAGCTACCGCAAACTCGCTCTGAGCTGGGGCGTCTATCCCGCGCTCAGCGAGGAATATAACTCGGTGGACGTGCTGTTCCACTTCGCAAAACAGGCGGCGAAGGATTCGGGACTTGTGAAGAAGGGCGACGTCATCGTCATCACGGGCGGCACCCCCAACGGCAAGAGCGGCAACTCCTCCCTCATCAATCTCGAAACCGTGTAAACAAACTAACTATCTCTAAAGATATACGGGACCCGACGCGTCGGATCCCGTTTTTTTTAACCGTTTTCGCCCGGCAAACTCCTAATCCGTTTGCAGGACGTCTTTCGCCGCGTCGAACCGCGCGCGGTCGGAGCGGTAAAGGGCGGTGCAAAAGACGTCCACGAGAAATTGCCGCGCGATTTTCCCCTCCGGAAGAGCGGGAAAGAGCGCACAGTCCGCCGCACGGGTGAGTTCGCCCGATCCGCATCCGACGGCGAGAATCCGCACGCCGCGGCTTCTCGCAAGCGAAACGGTGGAAATCTCCCCCTCGCCGAGAAGGAGCAGGACGTCCCCGCCGCCGCTCGCCGCGACGAGTTCCCGCCGCATTTTTTCCGTCTCCTCGCTCACCGCAAATATACCGAGCGAGAGCAGACGCTCCTTGAATTCCCTTCCCCATGCCGACGACGCGCCGCAACAGTGAACCGTCGCCGCCGCCCGCAGAATCATACACGCCCGCTTGACCGCGTTTGCATCCAACGTCCGCCCGATCCGCTCGATCTCTTCCGAATGAGAACGGATCAGATTGTCCACAATTTCTACGTCACCCGCCGCCTGCAAGTCCCTCTCCCGCGCCAGACTCAGACGAAAATCGGTATACCCGCAGTATCCGAGCGCACGGCAGAACCGCAGAACGGTCGCCTCCGCAACCCCCGTCTCCCGCGCAAGCTCCGTGATCGTGCAGCACGCAACCGCGCGCGGATCCGCGGAATTCAGAAAGGAAAAAAGTTTTCTCTGCCCCTTCGTCGGCTTCGGAATGCGGGACATGCGCTCCGAAATCTCCCCCATCGCGCCCTCCTCGCTTCATTATAGTACGCTGTAAACGTACTTGTCAAGTATTGGCGTACTTTTTTCCTATAATTTTTTTATGGACAAGATTACGAAATTTCAGACACGATTCAACGAGGCGTTGCGCTACTCCGACATGAAGCAGACGGAACTCGCGAAAGCCGCGAACGTCTCCAAGCAATGTATCTCCGACTACAAGGCGGGAAAGAGCGTTCCGGGGATCGACACGCTGGTTTTGCTCTGCCGCGCGCTCGACGTCTCCGCGGACTATCTTCTCGGGCTCGACGACGACTGAGCCCTTTTATCATCTAACCTCACAGCGGCAACGGGACGGATCAAGGCGATGTTTCGGCTTCGCTCACCTATTTTGGAACGCCTTTCCGTTCATACCGATTGGAGCGCGTGGAGAAATCTCGATAAACACCGCCGCCGCGCTTTCCGACAGGGAAAGCGCGGCGGCGGTTCGCATTATAAATCCATTCTTGGCGGTTCGCATTACCGTTCCATTTTATAGCCGTTCGTATTATCATTCCATTCTGAGCCGAACTTGCTATTTTTTCACGGTTCGTTTTTTAACGTTTTACGGTTCAGTTTTTCAAGACTTCCTTCATCGTTTCGACGGCGGCGGTGCGGTTGTCGCAACCCGTCTTTTCATAGATGACGGAGATGTAGTTGCGGGACGTCCCGTCGGTGAGTTTGAGCGCGGAGGCGATCTGCTTGTTCGTGAATCCCTCGCAGAGCATGAGCGCAATCTGCACTTCCCGCTCGGAAAATCCGAAGCGCCGTTTCAGCTTGATCTCCCGGTCGCTCGTCACCAACTTCGCGGCGTCGGCGATGCGGCGGGCGATCTTGGCGGGCAGAATCGTATCCCCCGCATAGGCGTTCTTCACGGCGTCGATGAGGGCGGAGGCGGAAGTGTCTTTGAGCAGATAGCCGCTCGCGCCGTTGTTGATCGCGCTCAGAATATAGTCGCTGTCGTCGAAGGTCGTGAGAATGAGGACCTTCGTCTCGGGATTTTTGCGCTTGATCTCCATCGTCGCGATGACGCCGTTCATATTGGGCATGCGGATGTCCATGAGCACGACGTCGGGCTTTGCGCAGTCCATGAGAGACACCGCCTCGGCGCCGTCTTTGGCGATCCCGACAACTTCGAGATCGGGAGAGGTTTCGAGCACGCTCTTGATCCCGTCCGCGAGCAAGAGCTGGTCGTCTGCGAGCAGTACTTTGATTTTCATTGCTTTCCTCCTTCGCTCCGCAGGTCCGCCGGAAGCGTAAGATGTATTTCGAATCCCTCGCCGGGTTCGGTCTCAAACCAGACCTGCCCGCCGAGGCTTGCCGCCCTCCGATGCATTCCGGAGAGCCCGAATCCCTCCTTCAATGCGGAGAGCTCCATCCCCTTGCCGTTGTCCGAGAGGAAGAAGCGGACGATCCCCTTCTGTTCTTTGAGTTCGAACCAGAAGGCGGTCGCGCCGCCGTGGCGGAGTCCGTTCGAGATTCCCTCTTTGAGCGTATTGGTCAAAAAGCGCGATTTGGCGTCGCACAGGCGCAGGTCCGCCACATCGTAGCGGAACGTGATGTCCGTCCCGTCCGAAGATTCGTGAATGATCGACAGCAGTTCCTCGCGGAGCGTGGGCCTCTGCTCCATGCCGGAGAGAAGGTGCACGCTCTCGCGGAGCTCTTCGAGGGCGTTCTTCGCTTGCAGATTCGCCGCCGCGAGTTTTCGCTTCGCGTCCTCGGGATCGGAATCGAGCACCAGCCGCGCCGCCTCCGTCTGCATGATGACGGTCGTGATCGAATGCCCCGCCGTGTCGTGAATCTCCTTTGCAATCCGCTGGCGCTCTTCCAAAAGCGTGACCGTTTGCAGTTCCAGATTCGCCGCCCGCAGTTTTTCGTTGCTCTCGTTGAGCTTTTGGTTGCTCTCGTTGAGCTCTTCGATCGCCTGCGCGATTTCGAGATTCTTTCGGTAGACTTGAAGGGTAAAATTGACGATGAGAAAGTGCAGAATGAGGACGATGAGATCGTTGAACGCGCTCGACACGCTCGCCCAGATGTTCAGCTCCCCGCTGCGGAATGCGCTCGAAATCGCAAACGTGGCAAGGAACAGCACGATACTGCACGCGCCCATCGCGATACTGCCCGAGAGCTTCTTCTGGCTGAGATAAAATTCCGTGAGAATGACGACGTACATCGTCGAGATGAGCGCCCCATCCGTGAAAAAGGTGATGACAAGGAGCAGGAGCGTATCGAGGACGTAGCAGACGATCTTGTGTTTGAACGAGCGCAGTCCCCAGATCTTGACGGCGTTTTCCACGGCGAGCGCGATCTCCGCCGCAAGCGTGATCCAGATCCCGTATGAGATCATCGTGTCGAAATTGCTGGCAAAGACAACGACTTCCACGACGATGAGCACGGCAAAAATGAGCGCCTTCCCCGCGGGAATCAGCGTTTCGAGCCGCCCCTGCCTGAGCAGGGTGATGGGATTGTGCATCATTTTTCCGTTCATATTCTTTTGAGAAGCGCCGCAACGTCATACCGCTCGCAGATCTGTGCGAGTTTTCCCGTCTTGTAATAGCTGTATTGTCCCTCGGGACTCACGATGAGATGTTCGGCAAGCCTGATGTTGTGCAGGGAGCAGATGAGCTGTACCTGTTCGGTAAAATAGTCGTCTTGGGCGGAGGGAAGACAGGTCCCCTTCAAATGATTGTGCGCGACGACGATCTTCGTCGGCTGGGCGGCGACGATGAACCGCGTGATCTCGCCGGGGTCGAAACAGACGCTGTCCGAATCGTTGGAGGAAAAGCGCTTGCTCGACTTGACGCGCGAATTGGCGTCCAGCGCGTAGAGTTCGAGCACTTCGCAGTCGAGCCCGGAAAATCTTCCGCTCACAAAGCGGGAAAATTCCTCGTAATTGAACGCCGAAGGACGGACGGTCATTCCCGTTTCGTTGACCCGTTTGAAGATCAGACCGATCCCGCGCAGATAAGCCGCCGTCGACTCCCCCACGCCGTTCACTTGTTCGAGTTCCTCTTTCGTCGCGTTGAAAACGCCCGCAAGACTGCCGAACGAGGAGAGAAGCTCGTGCGCGATCCCGTTCGTGTTCCTTCTCGGGATCGCAAAAAACAGCAGGATTTCCAGGAGCTCATGATCCTGCAAGCCGTGCGCCTCGCCCTCCAACCGTTCGAGCATTCTCTGTCTGTGTCCTTCGTGCATTTTTTGCCCCCATCCCGATCATTATAGCATAAAAATTTCGGATTGGCAAAAAAAACATCCTCTTTTCCGAAAAAAACATCAACGGTTTTGAGTTGCGGGGTTGACAATCAGTTCACATTGTGATATAATCCCCCTCGTAACTCAGGGAGGGCAGTAAAATGAATCAATATCTCGACGACGCGGTCAAAAGTATTGCGGAAAGCATCCGTTTCGATTCCTCCATTGCAAAACATTCAAAGGAATATCCCTTCGGCAAGGGCGCGGCGGACTGTCTCGGACATTTTCTGACGCTCGCCGAAACGCTCGGGTTTGAAACGCACAATTACGACAACTATATCGGCGAAGTGATTTTCGGGGAAGGACCGGAAGAATTCGCAATCCTGTGCCATCTCGACGTCGTGCCGGCGGGAGACGGCTGGACGAAGGATCCGTTCGGCGGAACCGTCGAGGACGGGAAGATCTGGGGGCGCGGCGCAACGGACGACAAGGGACCCGCCGTCTGTTCCCTGTACGCCTTGAAGGCGTTGAAGGACAAGGGCTTCCGCCCGCGCAAAAAGATCAAACTCATCGTCGGCTGCAACGAAGAGAGCGGTTGGGGATGTATCGAACATTACAACGAAGTCGCCACGATGCCGGAGACGGGAATCTCGCCCGACGCGGATTTCCCCGTCATCTATGCGGAAAAGGGCATTTTGCAGCTCCGTCTGCACTTTCCCCTGCCCCGTGCGCCCTTCCTTCATCTCGAAGGCGGACATCAGGCGAATATGGTATGCGATCACTGCGAGGCGACTCCCCGTTCCCTCACGCTCACAAAGACGCAGGAACTCGGGCTCTCCGTCCGTCACAAAAAAATCATCGCAACGGGAAAGAGCGCGCATGGCTCCACGCCCGAACTCGGCGAGAACGCCATTCTGCCCATTCTGAAATTCTTCGAGGGCAAGAGCGAAGTCGTACGGAGAGTGATCGACTGCGTTTTCAACGACATCTACGGGCTCCGCGAGCTCGAAGACGAGACGGGCAAGCTCACCATGTCCCCCAATATCATCAAATATCGGAAGGGACAGCTCCTCGTCGGCGTGGATATCCGCTATCCCGCCACGATTCCCGTGGAGAAAGTGCTCGAAAAGATTGCGCAGTTCGGCGTAAAATACGAGACCGTGCATTTCCAGCCCCCGCTCTTCAACGACAAGAACGGCGAGCTCGTGCAGACTCTTCTCACCGTCTACGAGCTCTGTTCGGGAAAGAAGGCGGAACCGATTGCCATCGGCGGCGGAACGTACGCCCGCGCGCTGAAATACGGCGCGGCGTTCGGTCCCGAGATGCCGGGCGACGAACCCGTCATTCACATGGCGGACGAATATATCCGGATTGATCGCGTCGAATTTCTGCTGAACGTCTATGAGGCGGCAATCGAGCGTCTGACGAAATGACCGACCGAGACAGAAGTCCCTCCCGCACGGGAGGGCTTTTTTGTTTTGCGGGGAAACCATCCCGCAAAAGGCGGCGGGGTGTGCGGGGCAGGGGCGGAAATCGCGCGTTCTTTCGATTCTTTATATCAAAATCCGCACTCCGCCCTTGCAAAGCGGAGCACGGTATGGTATAATGGAATCCATAGGTCGTCGTGGCGTCGAAACGAAACCAAATCCGCTTCGGAAGAAAAATAATGAAACAGCTCTCCCTGCAAAGGAACGGAAAAATCTTACAGAAAACATATCTGAGGTATTTCTTCCCCACCGTGCTCACCGCGATGGCGACCAATATCGCCGTTTTTGCCGACTCCATTCTGGCGGGAAATCTCCTGGGCGGGGAGGCGCTTGCGGCGATCAACCTGCTCTCCCCCGTCACGCAGCTCTATTTTGCGCTGACGGTTCTCCTCGGCTTGGGCGCCTCCACCGTGATCACCGCCGCCAGAGGAAAGAACGACTCCGAATCCGCCGACCGCGCCTTTACGTCCGTCATTCTCCTCGCCGCGGCGATCTCCGCCGTCCTTCTTGCCGTCCAGCTCCCCCTTGCGCGCCCGATCTGCGGCGTGCTTTCCGGCGATCCCCGTCTCATAGATCTTTCCTACCGTTATTATTTTCCCTTCATTCTCGGAACGCCGCTCCAAATCGCCCTTCTGTGCTCGGTGTATTTTGTGCGCGTCGACGGGCACCCCAACTATTCCTCCGCGGCGGTGATTGCCGCAAACGGCATCAATCTCTTCATGGATTACCTTCTCATGGGCGTTGCAAAAATGGGAATTGCGGGGTCTGCGGTTGCCACGATCGTCGGAAATGCGGTGGGGCTTGCGATGATCGCCGTTTTTTATCTCATGGGCAAGGGGCGAGAACGCTTCCTTTTCTCAATCTTCAAATCTCCCCGCGCGTTCGGGAACAGCGTGCTGTCCGTCCTCTCCACGGGGCTCAGCGGCGCGGCGGGGACGGCGCTCATCGTGCCGAAAATGTTTTTCCTCAACTATTTTGTACAGCGCATGGGCGGAAGCGACGCGATGGTCGTCTACTCGGTCTGTTCCTCCGCGAGCGTGATCGTCTCCATGTTCATCACGGGCGCGGCGCAGGCGATGATCCCCATCGTCTCCGTCTGCTATGCGGAAAAGGACTACGACGGCGTGAAGTACACCTTGAAACGGGCGGCGCTCGTCATGCTCCTTTGCAGTGCGGCGGTGACTGCCTTTGCCATGATTTATCCCGAGGGACTTGCCGCGGTGTTCGGATTCCGCGATCCCGCCCTGCGCGGCGAAATGGTCTCCGCGCTCCGCATTTACGCCGTCTCTTTCCCCTTTTTGGCGTTCTCGTTTTTGATTCTCTATTACGATCTCGCCGTGAAGCGGAAAGGACTCTCTTTGATCTCCGCGGTGCTCGGCAACATCGCCCTGCAAATCCCCGTCACCGCTCTCTTCGGCGCCGTTTGGGGAATTGAGGGCGTGTGGTACTCCTTCTTTGCGGCGCAGGCGCTCGCCCTGCTTCTCTCCCTGCTCTCCGCCTTCCTCTTTTCGAAGATCAAAAAGAACGTCGGCGGATTCTATCTCCTGCCCAAGACGGGCGGGGCGCTCTTCTCCCTTTCTTACTACGCGACGGCGGAGACCGCCGCTAAGGTCTCCGAACTACTTCAAACCAAGTTTTCCGCCTCTTTCGATCCCCTCCGCGCGAACAAACTCGCCGTCGCGGTCGAGGACTACACCGTCTGTCTGATCCGGAAGAGCGGACGCGGACGGGTGGGGGTCGACGTTTTGCTCTATGCGGATCCCGCCTTCTCTGTCGTCATCCGTGACGACGGCGCGGAGCAAAACCCGCTCGAAGGCGAAGAGGAGCCCTTCTCCCCCGCCGACGTCGTGAAGGACGTCGCAGACAACATCGCCTATTCCTCCGTGCTCGGAATGAATAAATTTTCTTTTGAAGTCAGGTGAAAAAATGAATGTCTTGCAAATGTTCTTCCCCACAGCCAACATGGATCTTCCCGCCGTCGTAGACTGCGACGGAAAGCGCGTGACGACTTACCGCGAACTGCTGCTGCTTGCCTCCGACGCGGCAAGAAAGCTGAAAGAAGCGGGCGTAAAACGGGGCGGTGCGGTGATCGTCCAGACGGCGCGCACGCGGGATTTTCTCGCCGCCGAACTCGGCGCGTTCCTTTTGGGCGCGGCGGCGATTCCGGCGCTTGAAAGCTATCCCGAAAATCGGGTCGCCATGATCGCCGAAAACGCGGGCGGAGCATTCCTTGCGCGCGGGAGGTTCTTCCCGCTGCGGGAGGCGGACGACGTGTTCCCCGCGGCGGAGATCGAAGAGGACGACGAGATCTTTCTCGTCTACACCTCCGGTTCCACGGGAAAGCCGAAGGGCGTCGTCTACACGCTGAAATCGTTCGTGGCGGCGTATGAGCGCTCCAACCTCCATGTCCGCGACATCTCTCCTCTCCGTTTCGGCGCTTCCGCTCCGTTCACCTTTATCGCAAGCGTTGTCGAATGTTACACGACGCTCTCGCTCGGCGGCTGCGTTCATCTCCTCTCGAACGAGACGCGCTCCGATATCGGACGTTTGGAGACATACTATGCCGAGCACGGCATCACAATCGGATTTATGAGCCCCAAAGTTCTGAAACTGTTCCAAAAGAAGGGCGACAGCCTCAAACGGATTCTCACGGGCAGCGAGCGGCTCTCGGATACCTACAAAGACGATTTCGAAGTCTATAATTGCTACTCCCAGAGCGAGGCGTTCGGGGTCTGTTCCTTCCTCGTCGACCGCGCCTATTCCAATACCCCCGTGGGAAAGCCTCTCCCGGGAGTGGATATCCTTCTCCTCGACGAAAAGGGCAATCCCGTACGCGACGGGGAGGAGGGCGAGATCTGCGTGCGCGGCGTCTTTGCGGCGGGATATAAAAATATGCCCGAGGAGACGGACAGGGTCTTTGTCAAAGACGGCGATCTGACGATCGTGCACACGGGCGATATCGGGAAAAAGCTCCCCTCGGGCGATCTTCTGTTTGTCAACCGCAAGGACTGGATGGTCAAGATCAACGGACAACGGGTGGAACCGGGCGAAATCGAGAGCGCGCTTGCCGCGATCCCCGGGATCTCCCAGGCGGTGGTGAAACATTTCTCGCCGGATTCGGGGGCTTACCTTGCGGCTTACTACGTCTCGGAGAAAGAATTGAGCAAACGTTTCCTGCGCGAAACGCTTCTGAAAACCCTGCCCGCATACATGCTCCCCTCCTACTTCGTGCGGCTCGACAAGATGCCCGTCAACATCAACGGCAAGACCGACCGCACGGCGCTTAAACCGCCCGTTTTGGGCAAACGGAGCGCCTATGTAGAGCCCGAAAACGACGCGGAACGGGCGTTGGCGGCGGCATTCGAGCAGGTGCTCGGCTGCGGCGTCGTGGGCGCGGAGGACGACTTTTTCGACCTCGGGGGAGATTCGATCAAGGCAATGCAGCTCCAAACCGTGTGCGGGCTTCCCGCTCTCTCCTCCTCCGCTGTGTTCCGCGGCAGAACGCCGCGCGGGATCGCCGCACTGCTTCCCGCCGAAACGGTCGATCCGTACGAAGAGGCGAGCGCCTCCGAATCGGATGTGAGCCCGCTCACGGCGGAACAGCTCGGCGTCTATGTCGCCTGCGTCAAGACGCCGGACGGGGTCATGTACAACAACCCCATTTCCTATGAACTTCCCGGGGGCGTGGACGAAACTCTTCTCGAACAGGCGCTCTGCGCCGTGGTGAAGGCGCATCCCGCGCTCAACCTTCGCATCGAGACAAGGGACGGCGTGCCCTGCATGGTCAAGGATCGCTCCGCCTTCCGCATGGAGCGCATCGAGGCGGAGGACGCGGAATCCGCCATGCGGGCGTTTGTGCGCCCCTTCGACCTCTCGCAGGCGGGATTTTACAGATTCGCGCTCCTCAAAACGCAGGGCGCGCGCCATCTTCTCGCCGACTTCCATCATCTGATTTTCGACGGCACGTCGCTCGGCGTCATCTGCAAAGAGATCGCGCTCGCCTATCGCGGTCTGCCGCTCGAAGAGGAGCGGTATTCGATCTTCCTGTCGCATGACGTGGAAAAGCGCGCGGAGACGACGGAAGAGTACCGCAAAGCGCGCGATTTCTTCGCCCGCTCCCTCGAAAATACCGAGGCGTCCGCCGAATTTGCCGAGGACTGCGAAGCGGCGGAGCAGAGCGGCTGTCCCGCCGAAGAGATCGTCCGTCCGCTTACGATCCGCGTTCTTGACGCGGAGACGTTCGCGCAGAACTGCGGCGTGACGCCCGCAAGCTGTTTCCTTGCCGCCTATGAATATTCGCTCGCGAAATTCTTGGGACAGACGGAGATCCTCGCCTACACCGTGCATCACGGCAGAAGCGCCGCCGTCGCGGAGTCGGTGGGCATGTTCGTCAGGACCCTTCCCCTCTATGCGAAGATCGACGAGACCGCCCGCGTCGCCGATTTTGTGAAGAGCGCCGACAGGGCGCTCCGCGAGACGGTCGCGCACAGCGTCTATCCCTTCCATCATCTTGCCGAGGAATACGGGCTCTCGGCGGAATTTCTGTTCGCTTATCAGTCGGATTCGTTCAACGCCCTCTCGCTCGCGGGAGAACATATCCCCGCCCGCAATATCCCCGTAAAGAATGCGCTCTCCAAGTTCAATCTCATGCTCTTTAAGGAGGGAGACGGCTATTCCGTGCGCTGTTCCTACCGCTGCGATCTCTACCGGATGGAGACCGTGAGCTCCTTCCTGCGGCTGTTCGAAACGGTCGTCGGGCAGTTCTTCGAAGCCGGGACGCTGCAAGAGATCAAGCTGTGCGGGGAGGAAGAACTTCGTCTGCTCGACCGCTTCAACGAGACTTCCGCAGAACCGCCCGCAGGCGGAAACGTTGTGGATCTTCTGCGCGCGCAGGCAAAGAGAACGCCCGAAAAAAGAGCGGTCGTGTTCGGCGAAAAGTCCTTCACCTATGCCATGCTCGACGACCTTTCGGACCGTCTCGCTTCGCGCCTTGTTTCGCTCGGCGTCAAGCGGGGGGACGTCGTCTCCGTGCTCATCGGGCGGAACGAATATATGGCGATCGCCTCCATCGGCGTTTTGAAGGCGGGCGCCGCCTATCAGCCCCTCGATCCCTCCTATCCCGAGGAGCGGCTCAACTTCATGATCGCGGACGCAGACGCCCGCCTTGTCATCACGGAGAGATCGCTCCGAAATCTCGTCTCCGAATTTGCGGGCGAGACGCTCTACACCGACGAAATTCCCGCCCTTCCCGCGGCAGAATCTCTTCCCGCCTCCCCCTCGGCGGACGATCCCTTTATCCTGCTCTACACTTCGGGGTCGACGGGCACACCCAAAGGCTGCGTCCTCGATCACGGAAACCTCGTCGACTTCATCCTCTGGTATCACCGTTTCTACGGGCTCGGCGAGACGAGCCGCGTCGCCGCCTATGCGAGCTACGGGTTCGACGCCTGCATGATGGATCTGTATCCCACGCTGACGACGGGAGCCGAACTGCATATTCTCGACGAGGCGATCCGTCTCGATCTCGTCGCCATCGGCAAGTACTTCAACGAGAACGGCATCACCAACGCCTTCATGACGACGCAAGTCGGCAGGGCGTTCGCCGCCTCCGTAAAAGCGGACACGCTGAAAACGCTCTCCGTCGGCGGAGAACAGCTCGTTCCCCTTCCGCCGCCCGAGGGCTATGCGCTCTATAACGCCTACGGTCCGACCGAATGCACCGTCTTTTCGACGATCCAAAAAGTCGACGCGCTCTATCGCCGCGTGCCGATCGGAAAACCCATCTCGGATTTTAAGGCGTATGTCCTCGACGCGCAGGGAAGAAGGCTTCCCGTCGGCGCGGCGGGAGAGCTGTATCTTGCGGGCAGACAGGTCTCCCGCGGATATCTCAACCGCCCCGAAAAGACGAAAGAGGCGTTTCTTCCCAATCCCTTCACACAGGAAAAGCCGTACGACAGAATGTACCGCACGGGCGACATCGTGAGATTTTTGCCAAACGGCGCTCTGGACTTTGCGGGACGGCGCGACGGGCAGGTGAAGATCCGCGGCTTCCGCATCGAACTCCCCGAAGTCGAGGGCGTGGTCCGCAGGTTCGAGGGTGTAACGGACGCGGCGGTGATCGCAATCGACGCCGCAAACGGCGGCAAGGAACTCGCGGCGTTCCTTTCGGGTCCCTCCCCCATTGATCTCGACGCGCTGAAAGCCTTTATCGGCGCGGAAAAGCCGCCCTATATGATTCCGTCCGTGATCGTGCAGATCCCCAAAATCCCGCTCAACGTCAACGGCAAAGTGGATCGCAAAAAATTGCTTCAACTCAAACCCGAGTCGAAGAAGGTTGAACGGGAGCGCCCGATGAGCTATCTCGAAACGGTCATCGCGCAGATCGTCGGAAAGATTCTCGGCACGGAAGCGCCGCCCTCCACCGAAAACCTTCTCCTGTACGGATTCAATTCCATCTCCGTGTTGCGCCTCGCCGTGGAGATCAACAAGGCGTTCGGATACGAATGCGACGTAAAGCAGATGATGAAGGGCGTGAGCGTCTTTTCGCTCTCCGACGAGATCGGAAGATATCTTCTGGAACATCGGAGCGGGGAGAAAACCCGCGAAGAGCACGTTCGCCGCAGCGTTCCCCTCTCGTCGAGCCAGTTCGGCGTCTATGCGGACAGCATGAAGCACCCCGGCTCCACCCTCTACAACATTCCGCTCATCTTCGCCTTCCCGAAGTCGTTCGACGCGGACCGTCTCCAAGACAGCGTCGAAAAAGTTCTGCGCGCGCACCCCTATCTCGCGACGTCGGTCGCCGTGCAAAACGACGCGATCGTGCAAAATTTCTCGTCCGAACTCCATCCCGAAATCACCCGCCTCACCGTGACCGACGCGGAGGCGGAGACTTATACCGATTGCTTTGTGCGTCCCTTTGCGCTCTCCCGCCCTCCCCTCTACCGGATTGCCGTCCTCGAAGCGGAGAGCGCGGTTTGGCTGCTCATGGACTTCCACCACATCGTGTTCGACGGAGCGTCGGCGGATCTCTTGCTGACGCAGCTCAAAACCGTCTATGAGGGCGGAACGATTCCGAACGAAGAGTATACCTATTTCGACTACGCCGCCGCGGAGGAAGAGCGGAAGGAGAGCGAAGAGTATGCCCGCGCCGAAAAATTCTTTGCGGACATGCTGAAAGACTGCGAATCCGCCTCCGAGCTCTCCCCCGACCTCGCCCGCGAACAGGCGATGGAGGGCTTTGCAGAGGAATTTCTTCCCATCGACGCCGAACAAATCACGGCGCCCGCCGCAAAGGAGGGGATCACGCCCGCCGCGTTCTGGCTCGCCGCCACGGGCTATGCCCTCTCCCGCTTCGTCAACAGCCGGACCGTCTATCTCAATACGATCTCCAACGGCAGGAGCGACCTTAAAACCGCGAATTGCTTCGGCATGTTCGTGCGCACCCTGCCCGTCACGGTTCGGGTGGAGGAGGACAGCGTTCTCTCGTTTTTGAAAAAGACGGGAGGGACGCTTCGCGCCGTCATCGAGCACGAGATCTATCCCTACTCCGCCGTTTGCGAGAAATACTCCTATGCGCCCAACATCGTCTATGAATACCAGCTCGACGTCCTCGGCGAGCTCGTCATCGACAAAACGCCCATTCCCCAGAAGATTTTGCCGCCGAGCGAGACGAAGTTCAAACTCGCCGTGCACATCGAGAAAAGGAACGGCGCCGCCGGCGTGACGGTGCAATACGACCCGTCGCTGTATTCGAAGGCGCTCATGCAGACGCTCGCGCGTTCGATCTGCAATGCGGGCGCGCGCATGTCGGAAGATCTTACATCCCCCGTGAGAAAGATCTCCCTGCTCGACGGAAAGCAAACGGCGCAGCTTGCGGCGTTTGCGGTCTCCCGCGAGGGCGAGATTCCCGTCAAGACGCTGCACGGTCTGTTTGAAAAGCAGGTTGAAAAGACGCCCGACCGCCGCGCGATCGTTGCCTGCGACGGGACGTTTACCTACCGCGAGGCGGACGAGCGCGCCAACGCCGTCGCCAATCGGCTCCTCACGCTCGCCGCCAAAGAGAAGCGCGTCGCCGTGCTCCTTCCGAGAACCGCCGCGGCGATCCTCTGTATCCTCGGGGCGTTGAAAGCGGGATTTGCATTCATTCCCGTCAACCCCGAATACCCCGAGGAGCGCGTCCGTCTCATTCTCGACGACAGCGACGCCGACTACATCATCGCGGAAAAAGAGCTCGCCGCCCGCTATCCGAACGGGTTGGACGCACAGGCGCTCCTTGCCGAAGAGAATACAAAAAATCCCCATGTCCCGGTCGATCCCGACGATCTTGCCCATCTCATCTATACCTCGGGCTCCACGGGTCGTCCGAAGGGCGTCATGCTCCGCCATCTCGGCATTGCGAACTATCTCACCGACGTCGAAGAAAACTTACAGGTACATCTCGTCACGGAACACTGTAACGTCTACGGCGCGCTGACGACGTTTGCGTTCGACATGTCGCTGAAAGAGACGATGCTCTCTCTCACGCACGGGCTCACGCTCGCCATTGCCGACGACGAACAGGTCGTCAACCCCGTCAGTCTCACCGAATTCTTCCGCAAGAACCGGGTGGACGTCTGCAACGGCACGCCCTCCCGCCTTCTGCAATATACGGAATACGAACCCTTCCTCGCCTGTCTCCGGAACTGCAACGTCATCCTCTCGGGCGGGGAAAAATACCCCGATACCCTGCTCCGTCTTTTGAAAAACAACACAAAGGCGCACATTCTCAATACTTACGGTCCCACCGAGATCACCGTCTCCTCCAACTGCAAGGAACTGACGAACGCCACCGCGATCAGCGTCGGGAAACCGCTCTATAACTATCGGGAATACATCGTGGACGCCGACGACAACCTTCTGCCCGTGGGCGTCGTGGGCGAACTGCTCATCGGGGGCGTGGGCGTCGGGAAGGGCTACAACCATCTCGAAGAACAGACAAGAAAAGCGTTCGTCGAATTTTGCGGCGAGCGGGTGTACCGCTCGGGCGATTACGCCAAGTGGACGGAGGAGGGCGACGTCGTCATCCTCGGCAGGACGGATACGCAGGTGAAGATCCGCGGACTGCGCATCGAACCGGGCGAGATCGAAAGCGCGCTTGCCGCAATCCCCGGGATCAGACGCTCCGTCGTGCTCATCAAAAAAGTCGGCGCGGCGGACGCGCTCTGCGGCTACTATACGGCGGACAGGGAGTTCGATCAGAAGGAGCTCAAAGGGATGCTGTCTGAAAAGCTCGCCGAATACATGGTGCCCCAATACCTCGTATTCCTCCAAGAGATGCCCCTCACCCCCAACGGCAAAGTGAACGTGAAGGCGCTGCCCGTGCCCGAATCCGAGCACCGCGACGGAGCCCTTCCCCGCACGGAGACGGAAAAACTCTTCTGCAAGATCTTTTCCGAAATCCTCAAAACGGACGGCGTGTATGCCGACGACAACTTTTTCGAGATCGGCGGCTCCTCCCTCACGGCGACCCGCATCATCATCGAGGCGGATAAGCGCGGAATCGGGCTTGCGTACGGCGATGTGTTCAAATATCCCACGCCGCAAAAACTCGCGGCGTTCGTGGGAGACGGGAATATCAAATCGGAATTCGACGACCTCGGAGCCTTCGACTATTCGAGAATCGACGCCCTTCTTTCGCACAACACCCTCGAAAACTTCCTCACGGGAGAGAAGAGACCGATCGGGAATCTTCTCCTCACGGGCGCGGGCGGGTTCCTCGGAATCCACATTCTCAAAACGTTCCTCGAAAATTATGAGGGGAAGGTATTCTGCCTGCTTCGCGGCAAGCGCGGAAAAACCACGCAGACCCGTCTGACGTCGCTCTATTTCTACTACTTCGAAAAGGTTCTTTCCGCAGACTATCCCGAGAGAATCGAAATCATAGAGGGCGATATTACTTCGCGGACGGATCTCGAAAAGCTCGGCGCATATCCCATCGACACCGTGATCAACTGCGCCGCAAACGTGAAACACTTCTCGGAAAAAACGGATATCGAGGACGTGAACTATTACGGCGCGATGAATCTGCTCGAATACTGCCGCCGCGCGAACTGCCGCTTTGTGCAGATCTCCACGATGAGCGTGGGCGGCGTCTTTGTCGGCAAACAGGGTCCCGTCGAAAACATCACCGAGACGCAGCTCTATTTCGGGCAAAAGCAGATATCCAAATACACTCTCTCCAAATTCCTTGCGGAAAGAGCCGTCCTCTCGGCGGGCGCCGAGGGCGCGGACGTCAAAATCATGCGCGTCGGAACGCTCGCGCCGCGGGAATCCGACGGGGAATATCAGATCAATTTCCTCACCAACACCTTTATGGGACGGCTGAAATCGGCATATCTTGTCGGGGCGTACCCCTATTCGCAGGAGGAGACGCCCTTCGAGCTCTCCCCCATCGACTCCGTCGCCGACGCCGTTTTGCGCCTTGCCGAGACGCCCAAGTCCTGCGTCGTCTTTCATCCCTATAACAACCATAACCTGCTCATGGGCGATCTCTACCGTGAGCTCAACGAGGCGGGGCTCCCGATCCGTGCCGCCGAGGAAGAGGAATACGACCGGCTGCTTGCGATCGCCAAACAGGACGAGGAAACCGCAAAAGTGCTGTCGAGCGTCATCGCCTATCGGAATATGGCGCACGGAGAGCGCACTTTCTCCGTCGGAAAATCCAACCGCTATACGATGCAGGTGCTCTTCCGCCTCGGGTTCCGCTGGCCGGCGACTTCGCGGGACTATATGGTGAAGTTCATCCGTCTGCTCAAAGGGCTCGGCTATTTCGAAAAACACTGAACGGGTTCCGCCCGTGGGTTCTGCACAAGACCCGTCCCATACTCATACGCGAGGCAATCTCATGAAACTGATCATCACAAATCTCTACGGAGTCACGAAAGAGGAAACGGAGACGGCGATCGCATGTTTCCCGCCGGCGAGAAGAGCCGAAATCAACCGCCTTATCGTCACACGCGACCGCGCCCGCAGCGCCGTGGCGGAGGCGACGGTGCGGCTCGAAATTATGCGGACGTTGCACATTCCGGACGCAGACATCAACATTGCGCGCACGGAAAACGGAAAGCCGTATCTTTGTGGATATGACGGATTTTGCTTCAATCTCTCCCATTCGGGCGACTATGCGGTCTGCGTCACCGATTCTCTCCCCGTCGGCGCGGATGTGGAGCAGATCCGCCCGATTGACCATGCGGCAATCGCCGAACGCTGGTTTACGCCGCAGGAGCGCGAAGAGATCTCCCAATCCGACAACCCGCTCCCCGCCTTCTTCCGCGTCTGGACTGCCAAAGAGAGCGTTTCGAAATGGCTCGGGACGGGGATTTCGGAACAATGGAAAACACTCAATGTCGCAGCGGGCAGATCGCGAGCGGACGCGGCGTATGAGATCAACTCTTTCGGGCTCGCGCGCGAAGCGGACGCGCTGTCCCCGCTCGGCGGCTCGTCCGAGTACGCGCTCTCCGTCTGCCGCACGCCGGGCGGCGGAACGACCGACGTGCGCTTCTGCCGCGCGGACGTCCTTTTGCACGAGTATCTCGCCGCGCACCTGTTGACGAAATAGAGCAAGATCGCACGATAAAAGGCTTCGTACATCACGAAGCCTTTTTTTCACGGTCTGTGAAAAGAGCGGGCATTCGCCCGCTCTTTGAATTGCGCCGAACTCAACTGTTTACGGTGAGCGTCGCTTTGCCGTCCTCCCCTACTTGAATCGTAAAGACGACGCCTTGCACGCTGAGCGTGTATGTTTCCGACTCGGCATCGTAACTGCACGTATCGGGGTGGAAGAAATAGTTGCCATAGCGGAATACCATCACTTCGCGTCCGCCGTCATCGGTTTCGATGTATTGGAAGAAGCTCACAAGGTCGGTATAATACACGGTGGTTGCCTTTTTCACTTCGAACTTTTGAAGAGTGACTTCATCGCCGTCCTCGTTATAACCGAAGTTGACAAAGTACCAAGTGGCGCTCTCGATCAAGCCCGTATCGCCCGTGGTGTAGGTGCCGACATAGTAGCCGCCCGTCTCGTCATCGAAGGCAAACCGCGCGGTTATCCATTCGATTTCTTCACCCGTGCCGACGCCGATTTCGGGCATGAGCAAACTCCCGACCGTGACGCCGTTCGCCTCGGTATAGAGCACTCTCTGCACGCGCACCGTGTAGCCATCCTGTTCGAGCGTATAGACGCGGCTGAACGTGTAGCAATAGAATCCCGCGCCGTACAAGCCGAGATCGGAGAGCGACTGCACCGTGAAATCGAGCACATAGGGCTTTCCGTCCGCTCCCGTGAAGTTCACAACAATGCCCGAAGAGGAGAGTTCGATATCTTCTCTGCCCGCTTCGATCGTTCCGATCGTCTTGCCCGTGCTGTCGGTGAGCCCCATATCGGGGCCGAAATGCGCTTCGAACTTCATATGCTCCGAATCCGCATCGCCCGAAACGGTATAAGGCGTGGTGAGGGTTATGGAGCCGAAGGTGTTCTCCAACGATTGCGCGTAGCTCGACCCGTAGTACTGCGTGACGTACGCATACAGATAGGCGTAAGCGTAGGCATTGTATTCCTCAATCATATTCATGCCCGTGATCGTGTAAGTGCAAGTGAACTTGCCTGCCGCGATTTCGAGATGAAGATCTATCATAAATTGGAGATACACATTGTAATCCGCTTGCAACAAGAGATAAGCTTCCGTGACATCGTCCTCTACGATGCGCACGAGCGCCGCGGTGAAGTTGCTTGCGGCGGAGCCGTTGCGCATGACGAGCACGACCGTGGAGACGAACGTCTCCGCACCCGAAGGATAGAACAGGAAGTCTTCGAGATTGTATGCGCCGCCGTCCGAAAGTTTGATCGGATATTTGGTGGATTCTTCCGAGCGCGTGAAGTGAAGCCCCGTTCCGTCGCTCAGGTAGTAATCCTTCCCCTCGAAGTTGACTTGTTGGTTGAAGGAACCGAAGCTGTCAATCTGCACAAATCCGTAGGGATTGCAATTTCCCGCATCGGGATCGTGCAAATAGAGGGTGACGTTGCCGTTCTCCTCCTGATAGTAGAAGTAGCGGGTGGAACCGTTCGAGATCATGTACCCGTACGTCGTGAAGCGGAGCGCCTCGAAATTCTCGCTGTAATAGGTCTTGGCTTGGAGTTCGACGGGCGTTGCGGTCCCCTTAGCGGGATCGTACCGATACACACAGGCAAAACTTCCATCCGTGTTCACATAGTAGAGAAGGGTCTCGGTGATGATCGTGTAAGTACCCGTTTCGACGCCGCCCGTTGCGCTGTTGCGCACGGCGTTCCCGAGATTGTCGAGCACGAGCGTGGACCAATCTTTCGGGTTGAGATAGGTGGCGACGACTTCCTCGTAAGAGATGATGAGCGTGGGATATCTGCTGTCGGAAATGGTAAGCAGCGCGAGGGTGCCCACGAGGGTAACCGTTTGGCTCGTGCCCGTAGGCGTGTAAGTGACGGTGATCCCGCCGTCCTCGCCAAACACATAACTGCCCGTGCCCACGACTTCGATTTCGCCCTCGGAATCATCGTCCGTCACATACAGCGTGGCGCCGTTCTTGCCGTCGAGTTTAAGAAGCGTTTGACGGATTGCATTGTTGTCGCAAATGAGATATTCGCCGTACTCGCCGCCGAGCTCCGAGAACGTACCGTTGCCGATCTCGAAATAGAACACATAATTGTTCGTCGTATCGTAGAAGCAGAGAACGTTCTCTTCCGCTTTATAGAACATTCCTTCGAAAGTGCCCTCGCCCCTTTGATAGGAACCGTACATGTAGCCATCGAGCATGAGGAACCCGTCCGTGGTACTGAAATCCCCCGCATACGCTTCCCGATACTTTGCAAAGTAGGTCGCGGAAGAGCCCGCTATGCAGATGAAATCGAACTCCACCGTCTGATCCGCAGACTGAAACTTGTAGATATAATTCCCGAAATCGGTGTAGGTGGGAGTGCCGTCTGCCGCGCGGACCGCGGTCGCAGTGCCCTGCTTTACCGTTTCGCCTTCGGTGTAAGTTGCGCCGCCCTTGCCGTCGAATTGAAGGGAGACCGTCCGATCAATCAAGTTCTCCTCATTGACGTAATATACCGAACCGTAAAGGAAGGGAGAGATGAGGGTGAACTCCTGACCCTCGATGAGGAAATACGCCGTGGTGTATTGCGTCTCGCTGAGCATATAACGGACGACGAGGAAATCTTCCATTTCTGCGGCAACGCCCGAGATCGTCGTATCTCCCTTTTGGTAGATCGCAAAACCGCCGACCAGAGTGAGTTTGCCCGCGTCATCCGCCGCGTTCTTTTCGGTGTATTCTTTCTCGCAGTTCGTGGTTTCGCCGTTTGCGGTGACCGACCACCAATAGGCGCCGTCGATTGCCACGACCCCGTTGCTCTGCGTCGTGACAAGCACTGTTTGGACGGAGAACGTGAATGCCGTCATGTTGAAAATATCAAAGGGCAACGTATCCACGATTCCCTCGACGTCCTTCACGGTGTTCGTCACCGTTGCAAGATATCTGCCCGTTTCATCGCTGAACTGCAAAGTGCCTTCCGCGATTTTGACGATGTACGTATTCATAAACAGCCCGTAGAGGGTGAACGTCTTTGCCTCGCCCATCACGTCATTGAGAACGAGGAGCGGCGCACCCACAACGTTTCCTTCGCCGAGGTAGTAATATTCGCCGTAATCTTGGGGAACTTCGCTGTAATGATAGGAATAGTCCTCATCTTCCTGCGTCGCCGAAAGCATGAAGCGGCGGGTATTCCCTTGCAAATATACTCTCACGAGCATACCGCCGATGATCGACGATTCCGCCTCATAATAGCCGTTCAGGGTGACGCCGTTTTCCGTCAAGGTTGCGTTGCAAGCGCCGTCGAGCGTGAGCTTGTTCATCTCGCTGGTGCCCGTGAAGCTCAGATCGAGATCCTGTTCATAAAGGATATAGCCCTTCCCGTTGCCGTTCGGGGCGTCAATGATCTTAAAGGTGCTGTAAGAAGAACTGCCCGAAGCGAGCAGGAGAATATCGTCCTGCACGGCGTAATAGATGTATCCTATCGAACTGCCGTCATTGTAAAGGGCATAGCCGAAGCCGTCCAAAGTGACTTCGTAGAGCCCCGCGCTGATGGAGGAATAGGAGACGAGGCTGCCGTTGTAGACTTCGCAGCGGACCAACGTGCCGAGCGCGACCTCGGCTTCGTTGCGGATACGGAATGCGGCGTGTTCGTCCTCGTTCTCGTCGGTATAGATCGCGAGCATGACGACCATTTGGGTGCCGTCCGTAAAGGTAATTTGAAGGTCGCCCATTTCGTTGAACGTATAAGTTCCCGTCTTGTTTCCGTCCGCCGCGCCCGTGTAGGTGACGTCGTTATACTGCCCGAGAATGAGTTTTACGGAATCGTTGAGCGTGCCGTTTTCATAGAGAGCAAAGGTGCTCGAATCGTGAAGATAGCAGAATTTATCGTCTATGATCCTGCCTTCGAGCATGGGATCTCCCGTGTTGTTCCCGTCGGCGTCCTCATAGAAGTAAAAACCGACCGTCCCGCGGCGGGAAATTTCGAGTTCGCCGCGGAAGGTATAACCGCTTCTGATGAGATAGATCGCGCCGCCGTCTTTGAGTTCGCTTTCGGCGGAAACGAGGATATCGTTGCCGCCGAACATATCGGTATAACCCGCCTGCCAGACGGCATACAGCACGGTATCGCCCCCGACCGTATAAGTACCAGGCTCTGTGGGCGTACCGTTGACGAGATTGGCGCCGAGCGCGTTCGTGTAATAGATCTCCCCTTCGCCGCTCTTCTCTTCGCACCAGCCGATCAGGAAATAGCCGGGGAGCGAAAATTCCGAGAACGGAAGCTCGATCTCGTCGCCGTAATAGCCCGATTTCTCGAATTCGTCATCCTCCATGCCCGAGCCTTTGGGATAGTTGGAATTGAAATAGATGTTGCTTTCGGTGCGGTCGTAATAGATCTTGAATACGTTCGCCTGCGGGTTCGCTCCGTCGAGCACCTTGCTCTTGACCGTATCCGGTGTGTTGACTTCGGTCGCGCCCGTGCGGCTTTCGATCGGGGGAGTGAACGTCTTTCCGTCGGCATAGGCATAGCCCGTCTGCGTATCAACCCGCTCGAATTCCGCCTCTTTGGACTTGCGTTCGTAGAGCTCTACGGTATAGCCGACTTTATAGCGCGCCGTAAGGGTGATGTTCTCGGCGGGCATCTTGGTACTCGGGGAAACTTCGTTTTCGCCCAAAAACCATGCGCCGAACTCATAACCCGTTTTTGCCGCGGGAGTATACGCGGCGAGCGCCGTTTGGAGAAGTTCTCCCGCCTGTACGCGCAGCGACGTTGCGCCCGGGAGCGTTCCCTCACCGGGATCGAGCGTAACGAGATACCCTTGCAACCACTTCGCATAGAAAGTCGTATCCTGTTCCGCGGTGACGCGCGTGCAGGGCGAGCCCGAAAAATCCTCCGCGAGATACCAACCTTCAAAGGCGTAATCCGCGCGCGCCTCGGGCGTGGGAAGAGTGTATTCCGTGCCCGTTTCCACTTCCACGGGGTCGATAGGAGCGCCGCCGTTCGTTTGGAATGTGAAAGTGACGGTATTGCCCGCGGATTCGCCGCAGGCGCCGAGCGCAAAGCAGAATGCCGCCAGCACCGCCATCAGGCACAACATCCATCCTTTTCTCAATTTTTTCATCTTTATAGCCTCCTTTCAGGGTTCTATTCGTCCGCTTCTGCGGGAACATAGACCGCATAGAGCGTCGTCCCGGGGGCGACCTCTGCAAGATCGTTCACCCCGTATTCGGCTTCGGCGGCGTTTTCCGACGCCGACCAGCCGATAAAGCGATATCCTTCGCGCGCGGGAGCGGTGAACCCCCAACGGGCGAACGGATTGGAAAAGTTCTCCTCCCCCACCGTGACGGAAAGGACGTACCCCTCCTCCGAAAGCGTTGCGCCCCAAACCACAGGGCGGAATCCCGAGTTCCACCGATTGTTCCAATCTTCGCTCACAGAAAGCGGAGACGCCGCGTAGATCGTGAGACGGTTGCAGCCGAGAAATGCGTGAATGCCGACCGAGGGCGGGGAGAGATCTTCGGGATCCCACGCCGAAGGATCGTATTCGATGAGCACGGACGTGAGATTGTAACAGCTCTTGAATGCACGGTCGCCGATGTGTTTCAGCGTTGCGGGCAGACGGATCTCCGTGATGGGAGTAACTCCGAAGCAATAATCGCCGATCGTCCGAACCTGCCCGAGCGAAACCTTCTCCAAAGACAGGCATTGATAGAAGGCATAATCGCCCAGCTCGCGGATATTATCGGGAAGGGAAATTTCTTGCAGGGAAGTGCAGAAGGAGAACGCAAGATCTCCTATCTTTTCCAGATTCCCGCCGAAGGTTACGGAGGACAGGGACGAGCACCCGCCGAATGCGGAAGCGCCGAGTTCCGTGAGCGATTCGGGAAGCACAACTTCGGGAATCAACAGGGCGTCGTAGAATGCCGAATCGCAGATCCGTTCGAGCGTCTCGGGGAATGTGACCTCCGCAATGCCCGAACAGCCGTAAAACGCGCCGTCGCCGATCTCCGTAACGGCGGTATCTTCCAGAATGACGTCCGTAAGCGAACCGCAATTTTCGAACGCCCCCGCGCCGATGCGGGTGAGCGCCCTCGGGAACTCCACATAGTCGCCGTCGGCGGAAACGGAAGTAAGCGATGTGCAGCCGCTGAACAGATAATCGGGGATTACGGTAAGTCCCGAGTTGAAGCGGTCCAAACGTTGCAGGTTGACGCAATTCATAAATGCGCCATAGCCGTAGTTCCGCACCGAGCCGTTGCCCGAGACGTATTCGAGCGCCTCGCATTGATAGAATGCGTAGTCTGCGATGCCCGTGATCCCGTCTTTCACGGTGATCGCCGAATCGGTGAGATTGTTCGTGCCCACGAGCCAGCGCCCCGCGTAGACAACGCCGTCGCCCGAGGCGACGGAAGTATAGAAGGACGTGCCGTTGAACGCACGCGTGCCCACCTGTTCGACCGATTCGGGCAGAAGCCGTTCGTACGTTTCATCCTCGTTGTTGCCGAGCGTCGTGCAGTTCAAAAACGCGTAATTGCCGACCCGTTTCAATTTGGAGCCGAGGAACTGTACGTTGACCAACATTCCGCAGTTTTGAAACGCGCGGTTGCCGATCTCGACAAGCTCGCTCGCCTCGGACTGCGTAACGACTTTCGTCAAGCGCGGGCAGCCGTAAAAGGCATATTCGCCGATATAGCGGAGGCTGTCCGGCAAAGTGATCTCCCGCAATTCGGGACAACCCGTCGTGCCCATCTCCGTTTCGGTGACAAAGGTGTTATCGGCGATGCCGTACACTTCGTGACCCGTGAAATAAGACGCGTCGAGATTGGTAAAGGTGAGCTTGGTTTCGGGAGACACGGCGACGAGCCAATCGTCCGCATAGACGAATCCGTTGCCGAGCCCGCTCTGCCTTTGATAGAGGGCGGTATCATGAAAGGAAAATTCCCCGATCTTCTTGACCGACGCGGGGATCTGCACTTCGTTCAAAGATGAACACCGGTAGAAGGTATACGTTCCAATCTCCTCCGTGCCTTCGGGAAGGGCGACGGAAATGAGTTTTTCCGCACCGCGGAATACATAGTTCCCGAGAACGAGTCCCTCCGCTTCGACGGGGAAGTTGACATATTCAAGGGCAGGACACTCCGAGAAGGCGTAATTATCAATATACTTGATCCCGCGCCCGATCTCCGCCGAGGAAAGCACGGTGCACTCCGCAAAGGCGGAATCGCCGATGGAGACGACCGAATCGGGAATCACGATATCGGTGAGCGACGAACAGCTCGCAAAGGCGGAATCTCCGATGGAGACGATCTTATCCCCGAGTTCGATGTGCTTCAACGCCCTGCAATAGTTGAACACATGGGCGGGCAAATAGGTCAACGAGGCGGGAATGTTAATGCTTTCGAGCTTGGTGCAGCCCTGAAAAGCGGCTTCGCCCATGAAGGTAATCCCGTCGGGCAATTCCACCGATTTGAGCGCGGTGCAATTATAGAATGCGGAGGCGCCGATGCTTGTGACGTTCTCCCCGACTTTGACCGAAGTGATCCTCGTATTGCCCTTGCCGCGGAAGGCGCTCTCCGCAATGGAAGTGACGGGCTTGCCGCGGTACTTTTCTTCGATCACGACATCCCCGACCGCGGTGCCGAGCTTTGTGACTTCGTACTCGGTATTCCCGTTGATCGGGGAATAGGCAAGCCCGGAATCCCGTTCGCGGTGCAGGGCGAGCGGTTCGGACCATTCGGAACGGATGGCGTTCAGCGATCCGCCGATCGCCTGTATCTTAACTTCGTAATCGCCGGGGGACAGCGATTCAAGCGAGAAATATGTTCTGTGCGAACTCTCGTATTCGGTATCTCCGCTTCCGACGTTCTTGATTTCGAGGGAATAACTGCGCGCATCCGCAACGCCGCGCCAATAGAGGGTGTATGTCTCGTCCATATTCAGCCCCGTGGGCGTGCCGAGTATTTCCTCGCGGCAGGCGGCGATCAGCAGGACGAAGGAGAGAGAAAGAACCGCCAAAATGATACGTTTCAGCTGTTTCATGATTTTCCTCCCGTTTTCTTCGCTTTATGTTCGCGCACGATCTCGTGGATCCACTTGAATTTGAATTTCCGCACCGCGATATCGAGCAAGAAGAGCACCATTGCGGTGATCATGAGCGCGAGACGGGGATCGTAAGTGCGCAGAAGCGCGGGCACGAACCCTTCGAACACTCCCCACGGGTCCTCCGCGGAGAGCACGGCGCCCTCCCCCTTCTCGGCGATCTCCGCAAGCAAAACGCCGGGATCGTCCTCGCTCATCGAATCGTACTCCATCGAATAAGAGAACGATTTATAGAATTCGACCGAGGAGACCGCCTCTCCCGCCGCGTTGAGCTTTTCGAGCACAATCTTATAGATGCCGCTCTTCTTTACGACGAACGTACAGCGGGAATAGCTGTTCGCTTCGCTCAGATTGAGGGTGACATAGATATTTTCCCCGTCCGTCTCTTCGGGCAGTTCGTTCAATGAGACTTCCTTCTCCTCGCCGTCCTCGGTGTAGACGATCTTGCCCCGCACCCATTCCCCGTCCTGCAAAGCGGGGTTCGGATAAACGGAGAGGGTGTTCATATAGTTGCCTTCGCTGAGATCGTAATTGATCTGGCTCGGGCGGATATTCGTAAGAGGCATGAGATTTGCGACTACGTTCATGAGGAAGCGTTGCCCGTTCGGATCGTTCATGAAGTCACCCGCAAGGCTCTCGCTCCCGCCTTTGAGGTCGCACATGAAACTTCCCACCATGCCGTTTCCGTATTTCCATTGCGCGTAGATGGGCACCTCGTAGTCGCCTTTGAGGACGATCTCCGCGCTCTCGCGCCGTTTCGCACCGTAGAAGCCGCCGAGTTCCACATCGAGCGTGCGGCTGTTTTCGCCCTGCCCGTATGTTACGCCGTTCAAAAGCGGGGAAAGCGCATTCTCCACGATGGGATAGAAGGGCTCCTCTTTGTATTCGGTGATCGTGGGGGCTTCGAGGTCGTTTTTGAGCGCGCTGACGATCTCACTGTTGCTCTGGCGATGCAGCGTTCCGCCGCAAGCGTCCGTGAGTTTCTTCATATCGTTGTAGGGCGTGGAATTATCGGCAATGCCCACGCCGACGACGGAGAGCGTGATCCCTTGCCGCACATAGAAGTCTCTCGCGATATTGAAATACTCGGTATCGTCGTTCGAGGGCATACCGTCCGAAACGATGATGATGTGGCGCTTATCGACGTCTTGGAGCTGCAAAAGGCGTTCGCCCGCCGTCTTGATCGCGTCGGTGTAGATCGTAGAAGTGCCAGCGGGGACGCTGTTGATCGCCTCTTTGATGATGGTCTCTTCCGTGCGGCGGGTGAGCGGCAAAACGACGCTGTAATCCTGATCCAGCGTCATAACGCCGATATAGTCTCGCTCTTGGAGCGCGCTGAGGCAGGCGATCGCCCCCTCTTTGGCATAGTGCAGGGGGGAAGTGGGCGAATCGGGACGCCCCATCGAACCCGAAATATCAATGATAACCATTACGCCGACGGGCGGCTTGTAGTCGATGACCTGCACGGGTAGCATCTGCTGGAAGAGAGTATTATACATATCCTCGCGGTTGTAGGAATGGGCGGTTTCGCCGTCCGCTTCCTTGCCGCCGACGGTGAACAGCCCGCCGCCGATCTCATACACATAACTGTTCAGAAGGCGGTCGAGCCCGTAGCCTAAATCCACAAGGTCGCTGTTGGAGATGTTGTTGAGAATGATCTGGTCGTATTGCTGTAATTCTTCGAGCGTAGTGGGGATCTCGAACGCGGGAGCCTTCAAATTGAGGACGTCCACCGAATATTGGTCGTCCGCCGTGAGCAGATCGCAGAGCGCGTCCGACGCATTGCTCTCCTGTTCGATGATGAGCACATGATTGAATACTTCGAGATAATAATTGGAACGGTATTCGTTATTTTGTTCCAAACCGTCGGCATTCACCGCCGCGCGCACGAGAAGCTCATGCAGACCGCGTTCCGCGAACGTGACGTTGAAGGTAAAGATCTGCTCGCCCGCCGCCACCGCGGAAGGTTGCACAAAGTCCCCCGTGATCTCCGTCCCGTTATCGTAGAGGCGGATCGTGGGGCTTTGCACGTTGGTCTTTGCCTTTACCGTGACGTTGAGCTGGAACTCTTCGCCCGCGACAAGGTGATATTCGGGATATTCCACGCCGACAATCTGCATTTTATCGTTCTGATAGTCCGAGGAGACGTACACCGTATCCACGCGGATCCCCTGCGCGGCGATGGGACGCACCACGTCCGTGGCGCTCTCGTCCGTCTCCTTGCCGTCCGTGATCAATACGATCTTCGCCGTTTCGGGATTTTCGAACAGCGGGCGGGTGAAGCGGAGCGCCGCGGCGATATCGGTCGCGCTCGTATCGGGCAGCGCCGAGCTAAGCGAATCCAGATAGCGCTCATAGATGTCCCCCGTTTCGTAAGTGAGGGGAACGACGTATTCCTGCGTGAAGCCGAACGTCACGATGCCGACTTTATAATGATCGTACCCGCTCTCCTCCACGACGGTGCGCACGAACTCGTCGCGCAGCTGTTTGGATTGCTCTTCGGTATCCGAAACATCCACGAGCAAGATGATCTCGTTTTCGAGATTGGTGACGGTATAGGAAAACCCGATGCCCGATAGCGCGAAGATCGCGAGCGTCATGACGGTGAGATGGAGCACGATAGACACGATGCGGTTCCGCGTCTTTCTGTATTTTTTGTTGAGGCGGAAATACAAAAAGAAGGTAAGGGCAAACGCCGGAATCAGCAGCAGTAACAGCCACGGATATTGGAAATGTACGGTGAAATTCTGCATATCCCTTCCTCCTTATTTGCTTTCACGCGAATGCAGCCACCATTCTACGAACAGAAACGCCACCAGAGCGGACGCGAGATAGAGCAACAGATCTTTATAGTCGGTTTCGGTCTCCGTGCCCTCGTAGGGATCGGACAGACTGTCCGTACGCCGTAAAATATCGCTCTCGTAGGCGGGAATGGAAATGAATACCTGCGCCGTGATAAATTCTTTTTTGATGCCCTGCGCAACAGCGTCCTCGAAATAGCTCCTTTGGCGGAACGTGTAAGTCCCCGGGACATCGAGCATGAACTGCGCGGGAAGATCTTCTTCGGTAAACGTCTCCCCCGTATCCGAAAATTCAAGTTCGCTTCCCCATGTGTTTACCGTAAATTCCTCCCCCACTTCGAAGGAGTTTCCGCTGACGATCGCGGGGAAGAAATAATCGAGCAGGTTGCGCATGAGCAAGGGATTTTCGATCAATTTCGAGATGTTCGAATAGTGAACGCTGAATCCCATCACCGCCATTTTGACCGCGCCGTCGTTGCGCACCATATAGACGGGATCGCCCCCGTACGAGAGCAAAACCCGATAGGCGGGATCGACGTCCTCGATCTTGCAATAGCGGCTGACGGTGATGTCGTCGGCGATGATGTTCTCCGCAACGGGGTGTCCCGCGAAATCCTCGCCCTCGGCGAGCGTCTCGCGGTTGCCGTTGAGGTCGATCGCCTGAGAAACGCGGAATCCCGCGCCTGCGGGCACGGAAGATTGCCACATGGGGTCGGGATCGGCGAGCAGGACGAAGCCGTCCGTGGGGAGAGCGCTCGGCATCGTGTGTTCGAAAATGTAGAAATCGAATCCTTCGAGCGCGGGTTCCACGCCCTTCTTGACTTCGGTGATGCGGAAATCGTAGCGGGACGAGAGCATATTGCGGGCGGTATAGAGCGCCGCGGGAAGGAAGGGGTTGGGATCCGCGCTCGCGTATTGCACGTTGAGCACTTCCTTATCGCCGCCATAGAGATAGTAGTTGTTATCCGAGTCGAAAGAGTCGTCCGCTTCGAACGTGAGCGTAACGCTCGTGAACGAAGAAAATTTGTTCAAATCGCCGATATCGCTGTAAAAGAGATTCTCGTCGTCCTTTCCGCCGCCCAAGCGGAAAATGACGGTATTCGTTTCCCCGGGTTCGCAAAGCACGAATTTGTTGAAACGGATGGTGTGATTGCTCTCCCCGTTCGCACCGCTTACGGCGACGCTGAGCGGGATCTCCATCGCCTCATTGCCGTAGAGTGCGACCGAGACGGTGATGACGTAAAATCCGTCCTCACGGGTCGCCTCCGCGTCCAAAATCGCGGCGTTCCAATCCCCTTCCGCCTGCATGTTCACGACGTGCACCTTTTCGGGAATGTACTCGTAGGTGGTATCGGTATAGAGATAGAGCTGCGCGAGCGGGTTCTCGCCCAAAATGTCGCGGCTCATGGTGAGCGCCTTCTCGATATCCGCCGAGGCATAGGTGCATTGAAGTCCCATCAACGTTTTGGAAAATTCGTCGCGGCTCGTTGCATCCACACGGCGAAAGAGAAGTTTGGATTCGCGTTCCGCCACGATGAGCGAAACCTTTCCGCCCGTATTGAATACCCCTTCCGCCTCATCCGAGATCTGTTTTACCGCACGGGAGAAACGGGTCTCGTAATCGGCGTTTCCGGCATACATGCTCGCGGAAGAATCGAGAATATACACATAGTCGGCAGTCTCCCCTTCGGGTTCTTCGACGAGGGCGGGCCATGCCATGATCCCCGCCATTGCCGTCAGAATCAGGACCTGACAGAGAAAGAGGAGAATGTTGCGCAATTTGCTCGTAGGCGGGCGGCGTTTTTTATAGCGCAAGCTCAGCTTCCACACATAGGTGGAAGTGATGTATTTGTTTTGATAGTTGGGCTTAATGATGTAGATGATGATGAGCACGAGAATGCCAATCAAGCCCAAGAGCCCGAGCGGGACCAAAAATTTCATCATTCCATGATACCCGCCTTTAACAGTTCTCCGAAGAGCACGCGCTCGATCGGCATATCGCAGGAGACGGACAAAAATCCGACGTCGCGGCGGGAACAGAAGGTTCGGATATCCTCCTTAAAGTCCCGCATTGCCTCTTCATACGCTTTGAGCATACTGCGCGTGATCCTCAATTTCATATTCTTCGAATCTTCGGGGCTGACCGATTCCGCGTCGATCAGCGTGACCCTGCCCTCGTACGTCGGATCGAGTTCCTCGGGCGAGAGAACCTGTAACAATAGCACCTGCCTGTGTTTATACAGCAGGAAATCCACCGCCTTCTTCCATTGGTCGGTGCAGAAATCCGAAATGATGACGGAAAGCCCGTTATTATCCCCTACGTCCGGGCAGTTGGTAATGCACGATTCCATGTCCACTTCGTCTCGGAACTCGATGCCGTCGAACGCGCTCACGGCGCGGAAAAAGGAATTCTTCCCGACGATGAGCCCGTAGGGATTGACGGCGCTCGTACCGTTCATCAGATAGAGCGAAAGTTTATCCATTTCCTGCACGGCAAGAAAGCCAAGCGCCGCCGCGGCGGCGATGGCATAAGACGCCTTGTCCGAAAACTCTCTCCCCATCGACGCCGAACAGTCCAAAAAGATCTGCACCTGCATCTGCCGCTCGTCGGTGAACAGTTTGAGGAAATATTTTTCGAACCGGCTGAACAAGTTCCAGTCGATACGGCGGATGTCGTCCCCGAGCTGGTATTCGCGGTAATCGGCGAACTCCACCGTCTGACCGTAAGTGGAGACGAGATGTTTGCCGCCGAAATATCCCCTCAGATTCGACTTCAAATTCAATGACATCGTTTCCAAACGGTTGAAAAACGCGTCATTCAACTGCACTTTCATGGTTTACATTACTCCCGCGGTTTCTTCTTGAACAATCCGCGTTTCTTCGGTTCCTCTTCTTCGGCGGAGAGCTCCGCTTCGGGCGCGGGCGCCTTTTGCAAGGGCTCATTCCCGGGTTCGGCGGACTTCTTGCCGAATTTATCAATCTTCTTATCCACTTCTTCGAGAATCATGCGAATGATATCGTCGGCGGAGATCCGCTCCGCGATCGCCTCGAAGTTGAGTTTGATACGGTGACGGAGCACGGGATAGGCGAGCTCCTTGATATCGGAATAGGCGACGTTGAATCTGCCCTTGATGAGCGCCATGACCTTCGCGGCGGAAATGAGCGCCTGTCCCGCACGGGGGGAAGCACCGACGCGCACATACTTCTTGGCAACGTCCGTTGCGCATTCGCTGTCCGGGTGGGTTGCGGACGTGAGAATCATCGCATAGCGCAGAACTTCGTCCGCGACGGGGATCTGGTTCGCCGTTTCGCGCATTTTCAGAAGCTGTTCGCCCGTACAGGCCTTGTCCGCCACCTCTGCCATCGTCTTTTGCGTCATGGTGACGATGTTCATGAGCTCATCCAAACTCGGGTTGGGCACGAGGAGTTTGAACATAAAGCGGTCCATCTGCGCCTCGGGCAGAGGATAGGTACCGTCCTGCTCGATGGGGTTCTGCGTTGCAAGCACGAAGAACGGCTCGGAGAGCTTTCTCGAAACCCCCATGACCGTCACCGTGTGCTCCTGCATGGCTTCGAGGAGCGCCGACTGCGTCTTGGGCGTGGCACGGTTGATCTCGTCGGCGAGAATGATGTTGGAGAACACGGGTCCCGGCTGGAAACTGAATTTGGAGTTCCCCTGTTCGTCCTTGACGATGATGTTGGTTCCCGTGACGTCCGCGGGCATCAGGTCGGGCGTGAATTGGATGCGCGCAAAGGGCAGATCGAAAACCCGCCCGAGGGAGCGCACAAGGCGCGTCTTTCCGACCCCGGGAACGCCTTCGAGCAGGACGTTGCCGCCCGCAATCATGGCGATCACGGTTCCCTGCACGACGGGTCGCTGTCCGACGATATCGCGGGAGATCTGTTTGAAAATCTCGTCGCATTGGGTGCTGAATTGTTTGATGTCGTTTTCGCTTACCATTTTCTTTCTCTCTTTATTTTTTAGTCCCCATTGTCGGAGCCGCTTGTCTCAATCGAATCGTAGTAATCCTGCAAATCGTCCTTATACTCGTCGGGCATGTTCTTGTCCCCTTCGAGACGGTCCATTGCGTCCTGACGTCCCTGATCGAACTCGTCGCCGTAATAGGTTTTCCCGTCCTGGATCTGTTGGCTCGAAGTATCGCGCATGCCGCCCGCGGAAGGATCTTCACCCGGTTCCCCTTCGGGTTCCTGTTGCTGTTCGCTATCCGAACTGTCGTCGGGCGGACTGTTGTCGGAATCCTGCGGGTTTTGCTGCTGTTGCTGTTGTTGCTGTTGCTGCGGCGCCGTGGGATCTTCCTCGATGGGCTCGAAGATTGCATAGACGATGACGTCTCCGTCGAGATCGGTATCGTGGCGGTAGGGATTATTCAGCCCGTCCGACCAGCTCACGAAACACCAACCGTCATCGGGAATGGCATACACGGGATCCATGTCCTCCCCTTCTTTTTTGGTGAACGTGCCCTCTACGGTGACGGTATTTTCCCAATCGCCGTGCCAATTCTCGCCGCCGCGCCAGATAATCGTTCCCAAGCCGTTTTCGTCTACGCCGTAGGAGACGGTAAACTCTCTCGGGACATATTGTTCCGTGACGGCTTCGTTAAACGATGGAATGACGCCGGTATAGTAGAGCGCGGAGACCGTCGTCATGCCCGCGCCGAGCAAGAGCGCCGCGGCGAAGGGAAGAACGAGGGCGAGGGAGAGAGCGATTTTGAGCATCATGTGGTTGACGCTCCCGAGCGCGCGGTAAGTGTCCTCCCGCTGAATTTTGGCGATAAAGGAATCGTCCCCTTCCAGCTCCGTCATGGTGAGCATACGTTCTTCGAGACCGAGCGCGTCTACACGGCGCGCGACCTGTTTCACCGTCGGTCGATAGCGCAAAAAATAGAAAAGCGGAGTGACGCCCGCGGTAAGCGCAAAAAACAGACCGAGCGCGATCCATATTCCGTTTTTGAAGCCGAGAAACCACGAGAGGAGCGCCGTAACGCACAGCGCCGCGCTGCCGAATATCACTCCCCAAAAGAGCGATTTTAAGATGCTCTCACGGACGAGACGGTCTCGATATTTTTTATACAGCCGATGATCCTTCATGGCAACCTCCTTTGAAGTATATTAAATCACTGTATTATTATAACTTATCATGTAAAGCGATGTCAAGTAATTGCAATCTCATACAGGATACATGTGAGATGAAAATTTGTGAAATTTTCAGTGAACGAGTCGAGAAATTGGCACTTTTGTTAAATTTTGACAGATTTTGAACGGCAGATTCCCTTTGTGCGGAATTGTATATTATACGCATATTCCTATTCTTTGGGAGACGCCCTCGGTATGACAGCGGGCGCGGACTGCGTATGAGGGGATACACTCCTCCCTCGCATTGCTCGGTCGTCGGTATGACAGTGAAAAACAGACAGGCGTTCCAAAATACGTCATGTTGAGCGCAGTCGAAACATCGCCTTGATCTTTAAGCCCTTGTTTTTACTGTCATTCCGAGCGAAGTCGAGGAATCTCTGCCTTATTATAGAGATTTCTCCACTTCGTTCGCTTCGCTCACTTCGGTCGAAATGACAAAACGAGTGCATTCCTGTCATTCCGACCCCCAAAGGGGGAGAGAATCCCCTCATTCAAAGCGGACTGCGTATGGGGGGATACACTCGGGCTACGCCCTAGATATGAAAGCGGGCGCGGACTGCGTATGAGGGGATACACTCCTCCCCCCTCGCATTGTATAAGGGGATACACTCCTCCCCTCGCATTGCTCGGTCGTCGGTATGACAGTGAAAAACAGACAGGGGTTTCAAAATACGTCATGTTGAGCGAAGTCGAAACATCGCCTTGATTTTTTAAGACTATGGCGAT